>CAXTTS010000044.1:17144-18833 GCA_964247265.1 uncultured Sphingomonadaceae bacterium | reverse complement strand
CGCGACGAGCGTCTCGTGTCCGAGCGGAGTGTGGCGCGATGCTGACGCCGCCGCGCCGTTCGATCCGGGTCGCCATCGTGGGCGTGGGCAATTGCGCGAGTTCGTTCGTGCAGGGCCTGCAATATTACCGCCAGGGGGCGAACGACCTCGCCGGGCTGCTCCATGCCGAGATCGGCGGCTATCGCCCGGCCGATATCCGCGTGGTGGCGGCGTGGGATGTGGACACCCGCAAGGTGGGCCGCGACGTGGCCGAGGCGATCTTCGCCAAGCCGAACTGCACGGCCGTGTTCTGCCCCGAGGTGGAGCCGACCGGTGCTGTGGTGGCGATGGGGCCGGTGCTGGACGGCGTGGCCGAGCATATGCTGGACTATCCGCAGGCGGACCGTACCTTCCTGCCGGCGGATGCCGCCGAGCCGGATCGCGCGGCCGTGGTGGCGGCGCTGCGCGCGGCGGATGTCGACGTGGTGATGAACTATCTGCCGGTCGGCAGCCAGCAGGCGACGGAGTTCTACGCCGAATGCGCGCTGGAGGCGGGCGTCGCCTTCGTCAACAACATCCCCGTGTTCATCGCCAGCGATCCGGCCTGGGCGGCGCGCTTTACCGCGGCCGGCGTGCCGATCGTCGGCGACGACATCAAGGCGCAGATCGGCGCCACCATCGTCCACCGCGTGCTGACCGACCTGTTCGCCAAGCGCGGCGCGACGCTGGACCGGACCTACCAGCTCAACACCGGCGGCAATACCGACTTCCTCAACATGTCCAACCGAACCCGCCTCGCCTCCAAGAAGATCTCGAAGACCGAGGCGGTGCAGGCGGTGGCCGAGCACCGGCTGGACGACGAGAACATCCATGTCGGCCCGTCCGACTATGTCGCCTGGCAGAACGACAACAAGGTCTGCTTCCTGCGCATGGAAGGGCAGCTGTTCGGCGGCGTGCCGATGAACCTGGAGCTGCGCCTGTCGGTGGAGGACAGCCCGAACTCGGCCGGCGTCGCGATCGACATGGTGCGCTGCGCCCAGCTGGCCCGCGATCGCGGCCTCGGCGGCCCGATCGATCCCGCCTCCGCCTTCTTCTGCAAGCACCCGCCCAGACAGATGACCGACGACCGCGCCTTCGAAGCCCTGGAGGCGTTCATCGGATGATCCCGCTTCGTCTTGCCGGCCGCCTTCCGCGCCGGCGTGCCATCCGATGAAGGTCGGCGTTCTCACGTTCCACCGTTGCATCAATTACGGCTCCTACTGGCAGGCGCGCTGTCTGGTCGAGGGGCTGCGCGGGCTCGGCTATGACGCGCAGCTGCTCGACCATGACGCGCCTTATGTGCGCCGGGCCGAGTGGCGCTGCGCGTTCCAGCCGCTGCTGCCGGTCCCCACCCGCAAGGCCGATCTGCCGCGCTATGCCGCCAAGGCGCGGCGCTTCCTCGATGCGTTCGAGCGGCTGCCCCAGTCCGAACGCTTCCCGCTCGACCAACCCGAGGATGCCGGCTCGTTCGATACCGTTCTGGTCGGCAGCGACGAGGTGTGGAATTTCCGCCACCCCTGGTACGGCCGCAAGCCGATCTTCTTCGGCGAGGGGCTGCGCACCCGCCGGCTCGCCTCCTATGCCGCCAGCTTCGGCAATCACGATGCCGAGCAGGGGATGGACCCCTGGTGGGCGGCCAAGCTGCAACGCTTCGATGCGATCTCGGTGCGC
>CAXTTS010000044.1:0-17111 GCA_964247265.1 uncultured Sphingomonadaceae bacterium | reverse complement strand
GACGAGAATAGCCGCGCATTGATCCGTGCCGGGCTCGATCGCGATCCGGCGCTGGTGCTCGATCCCTGCCTGCAATTCCCGCCGCCGCCGCCGCGCCCCTCGGGTGAGCAAGCGCCCTATCTCGCCGTCTATGGCCACGGCTTCCCCGAATGGTTCGCTGCTGCCCTGCGCGCATGGGCCGATGCCACCGGCCGGCGGGTGCTCAGCATCGGCTACCGCACGGAATGGGCCGACGATCAGCGTATCGAGGCCGGTCCGGAGGAGTTTTCCGCATTGATCGCGGGCGCCGATGCGGTCGCCACCAACTTCTTCCACGGCTGCGTCTTCGCCTTGCACCATCAGCGCCCGTTCGCCTGCGCGCCGTCCGCCTACCGCTTCAACAAGGTGCGTGATCTCGCGGCGGCATTGGGCGCGGAACGCCATCTCGTGACCGAGCAGACGCAGCCGGACGGCTATGCGGACCTGCTGGACAGCGCGCTCGATCCAGCGATCGGCGCACGGATCGGCGCGATGCGCGCGCAATCCAGCGCCTATCTGGCCTCCGCCCTTGGCTGAGGCCGCGCTTACCCCGCGGGACGTGACGCGAGCCGGTCTCTGCATCGGCTGTGGCGCGTGCGCGGTCGGGCAGGGGGCGCTCGATTGGGATCGCTACGGCCTGCTCAAGCCCGCAGGGGCGTGGATCGCGGAGCCGTCGCCATCCTTCGAACGCATCTGCCCCTTCTCGCCGGCCGCGCGCGACGAGGATGAGATCGCCGTCGCCCGCTTCCCCGATGCGCCGCAGCGCGACCCACAGATCGGCAGCTTCGAGAGCGCCTATGTCGGCCATGTCGCGGAGGGCGAGTATCGCGCCGGCGGCAGTTCGGGCGGGATGGTCAGCTGGGTCGCGGCCGAACTTATGCGGCAGGGTCTGGTCGACGGGGTTGCGCATGTCGCGCCGATGGACCCGTCAGACGGCGGCCGTTTCTTCGAATATCGCATCTCGCGCAGCGTGGCCGAGATCCAGGGCGGCGCCCGCTCGCGTTACTACCCGGTCGAGCTGTCGCGCGTGCTGGCGGAGATCCGCGCGACGCCCGGCCGCTATGCGGTGGTCGGCGTGCCCTGCTTCATCAAGGCGATCAACCTGCTGCGCGCGGAAGACCCGCTGCTGCGCGAGCGGATCGCCTTCACCCTCGGCCTGTTCTGCGGCCACATGAAAAGCGCTCGGCTGGTCGACAGCTTCGCCTGGCAGCTCGGCGCGCCGATGGATCAGGTCCGCGCGGTCGAATATCGCCGCAAGGATGCCGATCGCCCGGCCAACTGGTACACCGCGCACCTCACCCTCGCCGATGGCAGCGCACGCTGGCAGGATTGGTGGCATCTGGTGGACGGGGACTGGGGCGCCGGCTTCTTCCAGAACGCGCCGTGCAATTATTGCGACGACGTCGTCGCCGAGACGGCGGACATCGCGTTCGGCGATGCCTGGGTGGAGCCCTATTCGTCGGATGGGCGCGGCACCAACGTGGTGATCGCCCGCACGCCGGAGATGCTGCGCCTTGTCGATGATGCGGTAGCGCAAGGCCGTTTGTCGCTCGACAGCGTCGATGCCGCCTTCATCGCCGATACGCAGGCGGCGGGGTTCCGCCAGCGGCGCGAGGGGCTCGCTTTCCGGCTGCGCACCAGCCCGCCGCGCCTGCCGCTGCGCAAGCGGGTGGCGCCGGGCGGGCGGGCGCTGCCGTGGCGGCGGAAGATGGTCTATGTCGGCCGCCGCTGGATCAGCGCCACCAGCCATCGCCTGTTCGCCGTGTCGCGCACGACGGGCCGGCACTGGCTCTATCTGCGCTGGGCACGCCTCGCTCTCACCGGCTATGAGGCGTTCGCCTATCTGCGCGGCCCGCTCGGGCGGCTGCTGAACCGGATCGAAGGCGGCGCGTCGGAAGGGCGATAGTCCTTCACTGCAAAACGGCGGCGCGCGGCTGCGATGCCCGGCCGATCGGCTCCGCGAAGTCGGCGAAGTGCAGGATAGTCCCGCCATGCCGGCCGATATCGGGCGCATCCTCCACCCCGGTCACCAGCAGGTCGATTATCGCCGCCAGCGCCGGGTGGCCGGTCAGCCGGCCTAGTGGTCGGCCGATCGCGGCGGCGGCGATCGCCGGGGACAGCGTCATGCCCGGCAGCGTCACGCTCGCCTCGTCGCCGGTGCGGATCGTCATCCGCGCGGCGCCATAGGGCATCGGCAGGGTGATCGTCATCGTCACATGATCGTCGGTCGCGCGCACGTTGCCGATGTGGAGCGCGTCTCCGGTCAGGCTGGCCGGCATGTCCGCAACACGCGCCGCATCGATCCCGTGATGGAGCAGGATCGCCCGCGAACAGGCGCTGATCGTCCGCGTCGTGCGTGAATGATACGCTGACGCGGCGTGAGCCTGCACAGCCCGCGCTGATCCTGATCCGGTCATCGAACGCTCCTGCAACCGCCGCTGCCCGCGGCTCGCCTCATATTAGGGGCGGAGTGGTTACCATGTCGTTCACCTGGGTACGTGGCGTGCGACGGTCGGAAGCCTCGCCGCAATAAGGTTGCGGCCGGTACGTTCATGAAATAGTCCTAATGCAAGCTTAACCATAGAACGGGCGAGGACGCCCGCATTGTTGAGGGGCTTCGCACGGTCATGGACGATCTGTTGATAACGACGTTCGCGGATTCGCCAAAAATCGCCAGTGCCGCGGATGAAATGGAAAAGGCGGTCTGGTCGTCGTTGGGCTTTCTCAACTTCTCCGAGCCGTTCATCCACTATTTTGACTTGATGGATCGTTATCCCGACTATCAGATTGCGGTGGTCGATCGAGAGCGGGATTATGTGGTCGCCACCGGTAACCTCATTCCACTATACCATGACGATGTCGACAATTTGCCGGATGGCGGCTGGGACTGGGCGCTCGGGCGGGCGGCCGAGACGGTGCAGCGCGCGCCGAACATGGTCGTCGGCCTCTCCGTCTCGGTGCCCGGCGCGCACCGCAATCGCGGCCTCGCCCGCATCGTGCTGGGCGCGATGCGCAACCTCGTCGACAGCAAGGGGCTGGGCGCGCCGTTCCTGCCGGTCAGGCCGACGATGCTCGAACGCCATCTCGACGCCGACATCGCGGATTATGCGACGTGGCGGCGTGCAGACGGACAATATTATGATCCGTGGATGCGCAGCCATGAGGGGGTCGGCGGCCGGATGATCGGCCTGTGCCGCAATTCGATGATCGTCGAAAAGCCGGTCGGCTTCTGGGAAGCATGGTCGGGGCAGCGTTACGACACGTCCGGCCGCTATCCCATCGCCGGCGGCCTCGTGCCCGTGACGATCGATCTGGAGCGCGGCGTCGGCAGCTATATCGAGCCGAACGTCTGGTTCCACTGACGCCTTATCCCTGCGCCAGCTCGCGGATCGCGGCTAGCACCGGCAGGCCGAGGATGACGATCGCGATGCCGGCGCGCTGCACGGCACCCACCCGCTCGCGCGCCACCCACGCCGCCAGCAGCACCGTCACCGCGCTGGACAGCGTCGCGAGGATGCTCACCAGCGCGATGCCGTCTCTCGCCAGGCCGACATTGTAGACGGCATAGCCCGCCACCGTGGCGATCGCGATGCCGATCACGATCAGCCATGTCGGCCGATCGCGCGGCCGGCCGATCGCCTCGGCGCCCGGCCATGACGCCGCGGCCAGCGCCAGCAACGCGAAGTTCGTCCACAAGATGTCGCCGATCGGCACCACCGGCAGCAGGAAGGTGGCGGTGAGCCAGATGGCGAGGCCGCTCGCCCCCGCGCTGCCCAACGCCGCCGCCGCACCGGCGCCCAGCCGCAAGCCGGCCTCTCCCTCGTCATGGAACATCACCAGCAGCGCGCCCAGGCTGATCGCGATCAGCGCGGCCAGCATCGTCGGCGACAGCGTTTCGGTGCCGCTGGCAAGGCCGATCACCGTCGCCACGATCGCATAGGAGCCGACCAGCGGCGCCACCACCGCCGCCCGCCCCTGCTGGAACGCGGCGAACAGCAGGCCGAGCCCCACCGCATTGATACATGCGGCACCGCCCAGCACGATCAGCGCCCCGGCGGGCACCCCGGCATAAGGCAGCCGCCCCGCTGCGGCGATGGCGGCCAGCGCCAGCGCCGCCGCCAGCCCCTGCGTCCAGACCAGGGATGCCCGCAGCGACAGGCGCGTGCCGATCAGCTTGATGAGGAAATCCGCCAGCCCCCAGAAGATGGCGGTCAGCAGGCCGAAGATCATCGCCGCCACCCCCGGCGGCAGGGCGCGGCGGCCAGGGTGTCGCACCGCGTCATGCCGTCGCCCTACAAGGCGGCGGCGGCGAAGGCGAGCCTCAGAAGCGGCGGCTCACCGAAAGCCCGGCGGTGCGCGCCGCGATCGGCCCCCATATGGTCGCGGGCGAGGTGCCGCCGCCATTGTCGGCCCCGGCATAGCAGAGGGCGTTGGTGACGTTCCGCACATAGGCCTCCACGCCCCAGTCGGCCGTCGCCGCATAGCCCAGCCGGACGTCGCCGCGACCGCAGGCGGGCACGCGGGCAAAGCCGCGATCGTCGAACGACCGGCGGGCGCGGCCGGCATAGGATGCCTCGCCCTGCACATAGGCCTCGCCACTGCCCAGCGGCACATGGGCGCGCAGGATCGCCCCGCCGGACAAGGTGGGATTGCCGAGCCCGCCGCAGTCGGCAAGCGTACACGCGCGGTCGCCGGTCTTGCGCGTGCGGGTCCACGCGCCTTCGATCGAAAGGTCCAGATGGCCGCCCAGCGTCAGCGCCGCCTCGGCCTCCACGCCAGTGCCGCGCACCTTGCCGATATTGATGACCTGCGTGCTGCGCAGCACCGGATCGAAGACGTTCGCCTGAAGATCGTCGTAGATATAATGGAACGCGGTGATGCCGGCGGTGCCGAGACCGGCCGGCAGCCGCCCCTTCACGCCCAGCTCCACGCTGCGCACCGTCTCCTCGCCATAATCGTCCGGCCGCGTGCCCGCCGGAACCAGGCCGTGGCTGTCGAGCGGCTCCGGGCCGACGAGGCTGAACGTGCCGAAGCCGCCCGCCTTGGTGCCCCTGGTCGCGCTCGCATATACCGTCCAGTCGCGGCTCGGCCGCCAGCGGACGTAGGCGCGCGGGGAGAGGCCGTTCCACGATCGCGCCGCCCGCACATAGCCATCGGTGAAATAGGTCGAAAGCCAGATGTTGCCGAGCGTGCTGGCGACCGGCGGCACGTCGAGATCGAAGCGTTTGTGATCGTGGGTGAAGCGCGCCCCCGCGCCGATCGTCACGGTGGATGCGATCGCCCAGTCGGCCTCGGCATACAGGCTCACGCCCCAGTTCGCGCCGCGCACGCGGTTGATGTCGGTCAGCGCGCCGTCCGGGGCAGGCACATAGGCGCGTTCGCCGCCATAGATGTCCGCGACCAGATCGTCGCAATCGGCATAGCCATAGCCCGGCCCGCAGACGATCGCCTCGGCGATGCGGTTGGCATAGCGCGCCGTCACGCGCTCGCGATAGGCGGAGGCGCCGGCGCTCCATTGCAGCGCGCCGCTGCCCTGCGACACGGCGGTGAACTCCTGGCTCGCATAGTTGCCGCGCTGGCGGATGCCGAACGTATCGATCAGCAGCGGCGTGCCGTCATAATCCTCCAGATAGCGGTAATGGTGCGCGCGCAATCCGGTGAGCGAGGTCAGCTTCACCCCGCCCGCATCATGATCGATCCGCAGCGTCAGCGATCCCACCCGGCTATGGTCGGTCAGGTCCGCCAGGTCGCTGTCCACATCGCGCTTGCCGCCGCCGATGGCGAGGTCCGGCGCAATGGTGCGCAGCAGATCGAACACCTCCGTATCGCCCACCTGCGCGCGGTGCGGCGTGCCGCCGATCCGGCGATCCTCATATTCCCCGCTCAACCGCACGGTCGTCGTGTCGCCGCGATGGAGCAGGGAGACCCGCGCCGCCGCGACATCGCGCGACCCGAGCCTGGCCGCATCGGGGAAGCTCACGTTGCGCGTGGACCCGTCTTCCGTCTCGGCATCGGCCGCCACGCGCAACGCCCAGCCATCGCCCATCGCGAGATTATAGGCGCCTTCCCCGGCGATCCGGTCGCGCGTGCCCGCCCGCGCGATGACATAACCGCCGGTCATCTCGGGATCGGGCGCCTTGGTGACGATGGCGATCGCGCCGGATATCGCGTTGCGGCCGAACAGGAATACCTGCGGCCCGCGCAGCGCCTCCACGCGATCGAGATCGTAGGCGGTGGTCACCGCCGATCCGGTGCGGCCCTGGTGGATGCCGTCGCGGAACAGGCCGATCGAGGGGTCGCCGCCGGCGCCATAATCGTTCGAGGCGATGCCGCGAATGGCGATGCCGTCGACGAAGTTGTTCTCCGCGAAGCCGGAAAAGCCGGGGGTGAAGCGGATGATCGCCTTGCTATCGACCAGATCGGCCGCCGCCATGCCGGCTCCCGACAGCGACGTGATCGCCGCCGGTACGTCCAGCTGCCGTTCGGATCGACGCTGCGCCGTGACGATGATGTCGCGCTCGCCGGCCGGTGTCGCGTCCTCCGCCCACGCCTGTGCCGGTAGCGAAGCGACCATCGCCACCACCGCCATTGCCGCCGAACGAAGCGGGTGGTTGCCGCCTCTCATGATGTCGCCAGGCGCAACGGCGTGGCCGCCTCCGCGGCAGGCTCCTGCGCCAGCAAGACGGCGAGTTCGCGGAGATGTTCGGTCGCCTTGGCCGGCGGCGCGGCCCGGCCGTAGAGCCAGCCCTGGATCTGGTCGCAGCCGAGCATCCGCAGGATCAGCGCCTCGCCGGCATGCTCCACCCCTTCGGCGACCACCTCGATGCCCAGCGCCCGGCCGATATCGATCACCGCCTTGACCAGCGAGGCGGAGCGTTGCTGCTGCAGCTTGCCGTCGCAGATGAAGCTGCGGTCGATCTTCAGCTTGTCGAAGGTGAATTCCTGAAGATAGCTCAGGCTCGAATAGCCGGTGCCGAAGTCGTCCAGTCCCATCTTGAAGCCCATGCCGCGGATCGCATGCAGCGTATGGCGGACGGGGGCGGTGGGATCGAGCAGCAGGCCTTCGGTGATCTCGAACATGATCTTCGTCGGATCGGCGCCGGTGGTGCGCAGCTGGTGAACGAGCGTTTCGATCAGGCCGGGCGCCTTGATCTGCAACGGCGAAAGATTGATCGAGATCCACAGATCGGGCCAGCGTAGCGAGTCGGCGCAGGCGCGGTGGATGATCCAGTCGCCCAGCTTCGGCATCAGCCCCGCGCTTTCCGCGATCGGGATGAACTGGTTGGGCGGCATCGGCGCGGGATCGTCGGCCGGCCATCGGAGCAGCGCCTCCATGCCGCAAACGCGGTTGGCGCGTATATCGACGATCGGCTGATAATGAAGTTCGAACCGCCCGCTTTCCAGCACCTCGGCGATGCGCGCCTCGCGTTCCTTGCGCACGAAAATCTGGTCGCGCATCCCGCGATGATAGACCACGCACCGCGAACGGCCGGCATCCTTGGCCTCGTACAGGCCGATATCGGCATTGCGCATCAGATCGGTGCTGTCGCGGCCATGATCGGGCGCCAGGGCGATGCCCACCGACATGCCGATGCGCGACGGCACGCCGCCGAGATCGAGCGGTTCGACGAAAGCGCGCTGGATGCGATCGCCGAATTCCTCCACCGACAGCCAGCGTTCGGCATGCATCAGCGCGAACTCGTCGCCGCCGAAGCGGGAGACGAGCACGCATGTCGGGAAGCCGTCGCGCAGCCGCCGCGCGACCTCCTGGATGAGCAGATCGCCGACCTCGTGGCCCATCGTGTCGTTGATCGTCTTGAAATTGTCGATATCGCAGAAGGCGACCATCGTCGGCCCCTTGTCGATCCGCTCGGGCGAGAGCGCCTGGTCGAGCCGTTGCAGGAACAGCCGCCGGTTGGGCAGCGACGAGAGCGGATCGTAATTGGCGAGAAAGCTCGCCTCCTTCTCCTTGTCGACCAGCGACACCGTCATCTTTTGCATCCGTCGAAGCGTGACGACGAGCAGGATCGCGGCGACCGCGGTGATGACGACGAACAGCGGCAACACATATTGCAGCAGCGAGCGTCCCGGATTGCGCGCCGTCCACTCCAGCCGGGCGATCGGGCGGCCACGGTCGTCCGCCAGCACATATTGCCCGGAATAGGCTTTCGGCGCCGAAAGCGGCACCGCCCGCAAATCCCGGATCAGCAGCGCGTCGGCGTAGATCCGCAGCTGTCTCGGGCCGATCCGGATCGCGCTGACGATCAGATACGGGCGGCGGCGCAGCAGCGTCTGGTCGGTCACGGGAACGATCGTCATCACCGTCAGGATCACCGCATCGCCACCCTGCTGCACGACATGCGAGGTCCAGCGGCCATGCCGGCCACCCGCGACCAGGCCTTCATAGCCGTCCCGGCTGCGCTGGAAGTTCACGTCGCGGATACGCCGGCCATCCTCCCTGCCGCTGCGCACGATCCTGATGAGGCCGGCCAGATCCGCACGAAACGGATCGAGCGAGGATAAGGGAACCTCCTTCCCCGCGGCATAGGCGTAGATCGGCTTGTCCTGCGGGTTGAGGATCCACACCGCGTCATGGCCGTTCACCTGCGTCAGATATTGCCCGACTTCATAGTCCAGCCATGTCGTGTCGATCACCCGTCCGGCCACCTTCTGCGCCGCCACATCCCAGATCGCGACGCTCTGCACGTTGCTCAGCGCGTCGACGACGCTCTGGCTGATCGCATTGTCGACGAGCTGCTTCTGCATGTCGGATGCGTCGCGGTTCATCGACACGCCGGCGAGCGCGATGGCGACGATGCCGCCCAGCGCCAGCGCGAGAACGATCCCCGCTACGATGACGATCTGCCTTCCGTGACGGACGTCCCGGACAACCGAGGAAAGCAGTTTCACATCCGGTAACCTTCAACGACCCGTCCGCTTTAGTGGACAGATGTTGCGGCTCCATTCGAAGACGTGGTTAATCAAAGGTTGCGATCGCGCCGCCTTGCCGCGCCCTCCAACTACCGCGCCCAACCCTCCGCCGCGGGCACCAGTGCGGCGAGGAAGGCGGCGGCGCTCGCGCGATAGGCGTCGCGCACCTCCGGCTTCATCCGGTCCCAATTGGCATACATGTTCGTCATGCGCCGGTTGCGGCGGAAGCGGCCTTCGTGCCGGGCGAGGAAATCCCAGTAGAGCGCGTTGAACGGGCAGGCGTTCGGCCCCGTCTTCTGCTTCACGTCGTAGCGACAGCGGCCGCAATGATCGGACATGCGGTCGATATAGGCGCCGCCGCCGGCATAGGGCTTCGTCGCCATGCGCCCGCCATCGGCGTGCTGGCTCATGCCGATGACGTTCGGCAGCTCCACCCACTCATAGGCATCGGCATAGACGACGAGGAACCAGTCGGCCACGTCCTGCGGCCGCACGCCCGCCAGCATGGCGAAGTTGCCGAGCACCATCAGCCGCTGGATATGATGGGCATAGCCATGATCGCGCGTGTTGCGCACCGCTTCGGCCAGGCACAGCATATCCGTCTCGCCGGTCCAGTAGAAATCGGGCAGCGGCCGTGTCGCCGCCAGCGCATTGGCCGCGGCAACCTCGGGCATCTCCATCCAGTAATAGCCGCGCACATATTCGCGCCAGCCGATGATCTGGCGGATGAAGCCTTCCGCCGCGTTCAGCGGCACGTCGCCCACGGCATAAGCCTGCGCCGCCGCCTGCGCCACCTCCAGCGGGGTCAGCAGGCCGAGGTTCAGGGCGGGGCTGAGCCAGCTGTGATAAAGCCAGTCCTGCCCCGTCACCATCGCATCCTGATAGGTGCCGAAATCGGGCAGCGCGGTGCGGATGAAATGGCGGAGCGCCTGCCGCGCCTGATCGGCCGTCACCGGCAAGGCGAACTTCGCAAGCCGGCCGAAATGGCCCGCAAAGCGATCCTCGACCAGCGCCAGCACCTCGGCCGTGATCTCGTCAGGCGCGAAGTGCATCGGTTCGGGATAGTTCAGGCCGTGGCGGGGCGGGGCGCGATTCTCCTTGTCCAGATTCCACTGCCCGCCCTCCGGCTTGCCGGCGGCGGTCATCAGCAGGCCGGTCTTGCGCCGCATCTCGCGGTAGAAGAATTCCATAACGAGATCGTCGCGCGCCTGCGCCCAGGTCTGGAATTCCAGGATGCCGCAGACGAAGCGATCGTCAGGTACGATCTCCACCGGCAGGCCGAACCGCGCCGCCCAGCCGCCGATCATCTCCATCACCCGCCATTCGCCCGGCTCGACGATGCGGATCGCCGCCGGCCGGTGACGATCCACCGCGCGCGCCACCTCGCCGGTGAAGCTGCCGCTGTTCGCCGGATCGTCGAGCCGGACATAATCGACCCGCCAACCGGCGCCACGCAGTTCGTCGGCGAAATGGCGCATGGCGGCAAGGATCAGCGCGATCTTGCGCTTGTGGTGGCGCACATAGGTTGTCTCCTCCGCCACCTCCATCATCAGCAGCACCGCTTCCGCCGGCGGCACGTCACGGAGGGAGGCGAGCCGGTGGGAGAGCTGGTCGCCGAGTATCGGGATGAGGATCGTCATGCACCCGCGCCAACGCCCGGATGCGGCGGGTGGATGCACCGGCGCGGGCGGATGGCCACTTGCGGCGTTGCGCGGCGGGCGGCAGGTCCGTTATCTGCGCCGATGCTGCTGCGCCTGCTCATCGCCATCCTGTTCGCCGCGCTGGCCGTGCCCGCGCCGGCGCAGGACACCAATCAGATCGTCGCCGTCACCCGCTCGCTCGACAATGCGTCGCAGGATCTGCGCAAGATCGATCAGGCGTTCGATCAGGCGGTCGACGAGGCCGGCCGGCGCGATCTGCGCGATCAGGCGGGCACCGTGCGCCAGTCCGTAACCGATGCGGTCGCGCTGCTCGATCCGCAACTGGCGGCGGTGGACGCGCGGCTGGCGCAGCTCGGCACGCCCACCCCCGGCGTGGTCGAGGCGCCCGACATCCTCGCGCAGCGCCGTCTGCTCGGGCAGCAGCGATCGACGATCGACAGCGCGATCAAGCGCGGCCGCCTCATCGCGGTCGAGGCCGGGCAGCTCGTCGACGAGATCAACCAGAGCCAGGCGCAGGCGTTCGGCGAGCGGATGTCGGCCTCGGTCGCCTCGCCGCTGTCGCCGGCCTTCTGGTCGTCGATCGTCCATGCCTCGCCGCGCGATCTGCGCCGGGTCATGCGCTTCGCCGGCGCCGGGGTGGCGCAGGTGCGGCAATCGCTGCGCGATCGGCAGGGCTGGCCGGCACTGGCCGGGCTGCTCGCCGCGCTGTTCCTGCTCGGCCCGGCGCGGCTGATGCTGCGGCGCTTCGGGCGCGAGCGGGTGATCGCCCACGCGCCGGGCAATCGCGTGCGCCGCTCCGCACTGGCGCTGTGGCTCACCGCGATCGGCACGCTGGTGCCGGGGTTCGCCGTGCTGGCGCTGGTGCAGGGCCTGCGCTGGGCCGCGATGCTCACGCCGGGCTGGAACCTGGTGGCCGAGGCGCTGGTGCGCGGCGCCTTCGTTTCCGGCCTGGTCTCCGCGCTCGGCGGCGCGCTGCTGCTGCGCCGCCAGCAATCGTGGCGGCTGCTCCCGATCGCCGATGCCACCGCCGATGCCCTGCGCCCGTGGACGCTGGGTGCCGCCCTGATTGGCCTGTTCGGCATCACGCTGATCGGCTTCAACAATGCGGCAGGCGCGAGCTATCCGGCGCGCGCTGCGGCGGACGGGCTGCTCGCATTGCTCTATTGCGCGCTGATCGCGGGCACGCTGCTCACGGTCGGGCGGCTGCGTGCCGCCGCGGTGCGGACGGCCGACGATCCCGCCGCAGCACCCGCCTCGCAGGCCGGAATCGCCTTCCTCTCGCTCGCCTGCTGGCTGCTCACCTGCGTCTCGCTTGGGGCGTTGCTGATCGGCTACGTCAACCTCTCGCTGTTCATCGCGCGGATGCTCGTGTGGGTCGCGGTGGTGGCGGGCGCGCTCTATCTGCTGCTGGTCGCGGCCGACGACATCCTCACCAGCCTGTTCTCCGATCGCAGCCGGCTGGGCCATGCCGCCTCGGCCGGCCTCGGCCTGCGGGCCAGCGCGATCAACCAGACCGGCGTCGTCCTGTCGGCGATCGTCCGCCTGATCCTCGTCGCGCTCGGCATCAGCATGGTGCTGAGCCCGTTCGGCTCGAACATCGGCAATCTCGTCGATCAGGCGAGCACGGTGGCCGCCGGGGTGACGGTCGGCCAGATCACGATCTCGCCCGGCGCGATCCTGCGCGCGGTGCTGGTGCTGGTGGCCGGCCTGTTCATCGTGCGCGGCGTGCAACGCTGGCTGACCACGCGCTACCTGCCCACGACCGAGCTGGACGCCGGCGCGCGCAACTCGATCAGCATGGTGGCGCGCTATACCGGCGTGATCCTGGCCGCGCTGTGGGCGCTCGCCTCGCTCGGCATCGGGGTGGAGCGGATTGCGCTGCTGCTCAGCGCGCTGTCGGTCGGCATCGGCTTCGGTCTCCAGGCGATCACCCAGAATTTCGTCTCGGGCCTGATCCTGCTGGCAGAGCGGCCGGTGAAGATCGGCGATCTGGTCCGCATCGGCGATCAGGAAGGCGACGTGAAGAAGATCAGCGTCCGCGCGACCGAGATCGAGATCGCCGATCGCTCCACGCTGATCGTGCCCAATTCCGAACTCATCACCAAGACCATCCGCAACATGACGCTGGCCAACCCGATCGGCCGCATCCAGCTGCAATTCTCGGCGCAGCTCGATGCCGACACCGGGCGGGTGCAGGCGATCCTGAACGGCATGTTCCGCGATGCCGAGCAGGTGCTCGACGATCCCGCGCCCAAGGTCTTCATCGATTCGATCGCGGACGGCAGGATCAACTTCAACTGCTTCGCTTATGTGGCGAGCCCGCGCGATGTCTATGCGACGCGCAGCGCGCTGCTGTTCCAGCTGCTGCGCGACATGCCCGCGGCCGGCATCGAACTCGCCACCGCGCACCAGCAGATCGAACTGCTCGGCCTGCCGCAGGTGGTCGGGCGGGATGGCGCGGCCGATGGCGGTGCTGGGGCCGGGCGAGTGCCGCCCCCACGCAACGCGGCCTGATCCGGCAGGGTAGGGCTATCGCGCGGCTGCGTCGCCGGCCGGCGTCAGCGGATGCCGCCGGCCGGAGGCGGCTGGCGAACGGTCGCCGCCGCGCCGCGATCTGCGCGCAATGCCCGGTCCGCCTCGTCGATCGCCCACAGCAGGTCGCCGAAGCAGGGGGTCTCGTCCACCGGATAGACCCGGTGGAAGTCGGTCCCGAGCCGGCGGAGATCGCCGGCGGTCAGGAGGCCTACGGCCACGATGCGATCGTCCTTCGGCACCATATTCTCCTAACCCATGCTGGTCCGAACGCCGGGGATCGCCTGCGGTGCCATCCGTCACGGAAACGACATGGAGTTTTGCGCGATCATTCGCCGCCGCCGGTCGGAAAAGGCCGGCTCAGGAACGGCGATCCCGCCAGGCCGAAACGCCACGGCGTCTCCACCCCGCGCGTGATGCCGATCCGGGCGCCGACTGCGACGGTGACGGCGGCACCCGGCGCGCCGAGCACGAACGGCGCTGTATCGAGGGGCGCGGCGTTGAGGCCAGCATCCACGCCCAGCGCCTGGCACAGCTTGCCCGGCCCGTCGGTCAGTCGCCGGATGTCGGCCGTGCCGCGCCGCTCCGCCATCCCCGCCACGCCGGCCAACGGCGCCAGCGCCCGGATCAGCACCGCGCTGCCCGCGCCGGTGGTGAAGTTGAGGCACCAGTGGATGCCGTAGATCCGGTACACATAAGCGTGCCCCGGCGGGCCCCACATCGGCGCGTTGCGCGCGGTCGCGCCGTTGAAGCTGTGCGAGGCCGGGTCCGCCGCATCATAGGCCTCGGTCTCGACGATCGTGCCGCCCGCATCGCCCACCATCAGGGTGGCGCCGATCAGGTCGCGCGCCACCGTCGCGACATCCCGCGCGAAGAAGCCGGCGGCCAGCGTCATGCCGGGCGATCCCCGGCACCGGACCGCGCCCACCGGCCGGCCTGCCTATCCCGCGCTCCCGTCATCGGCTCGAATCCTCCTTGCCGGCGCTATCGCCTGGCTCATGCGCCACCGCAACGGGCCGCGCATTGTCGCACCGCGCCGCGCCATGCTACCCGCCATTGCGCCATGCTCGCTGCTGCCAGACCTGCCTCCGCAGCGCCCGTCAGGGAAATGCGATGGGCCTGAACCTCCTGCTGGCGGACGCCGACGCGCCTGTCGCCGCCACGCTGCGCGCCGAACTCGTCGCCTTGGGCCACCGGGTGACGCTGGCGCAGGATGGCCGTGCCGCGCTGGTCGCGATCGATCATGAGGCGTTCGATGCGATGATCCTAGACTGGGTGCTGCCGGTGATCGATGGCATCGCCGTCCTCCAGCGGCTGCGCGCGGCGAACATGGGCCTGCCGATCGTCATGCTCAGCGCGCGCGGGCGGGCGATCGACAGGATCGAGGGGCTGGATGCCGGCGCCGACGATTATGTCGTGAAGCCCGCTTATGCCGGCGAACTGAACGCGCGGCTCAACGCGCTGCTGCGCGGGCGGCGCTGGGCCGGTGCCGGCGACGACACGCTGCGCGCGGGCGATATCGTCGTCAGCCCGGGCAAGTTCCGCGCATCGCGGGGCGGGCGCGCGATCGAGCTCGGCAATCTGGAATTCAGGCTGCTCGCCGAACTCGCCCGCAATGCCGGCGCGGTGCTCACCCGGGCGATGCTGCTGGAGCGGGTATGGGGCTATGATGTCGAGCCGGCGACCAACATCGTCGATGCGTATATCCGCCGCCTGCGCGTGAAGCTGAACGAAGGCGGCGCGGAGGACCCGATCGTCACCGTGCGCGGGGTGGGCTACCGGCTGCGCGATTGAGCCGGGCACCAAAACAAAGGAGCCGCCGACCGGGTGGTCGGCGGCTCCCCGCTGTTCAGGTCGCGATCGTCAGAACCGGACGCTCGCCTCCACGCCGAAGGTGCGCGGCGCGTTGAAGTTGCCATAGTCGCCCAGGATGTTGTTCAGGCTGCCGGTCGTGGTGTTCACGTTGGTTGGCGCGGCGGGCAGGCTGTTCGAGGGGTCGCGGCGGAAGATATACTGCTTGTCGAACAGGTTGCGGCCCCACACCGCCACCGTCAGCTTCTGGTCGCCCGAACCCATCGAGATATCGGCCAGCGCGATGCGGCCGTTGAAGATCAGCGATTCGTCCGCCTTCGTGCCGAACTGGTCGAATGCCTGGGTCGCCTGCGCATAATTGCCGTCGAAGTGGAAGCGCAGCTTCGTGCCCGCGCCGCCGATCGGCAGCTGATAGTCGATCGATCCGCTCGCCGCGTTGCGCGGCGTGAAGACGATGTAGAAACGCTGCAACACCGTCGATCCGTTCGGTCCGGGGATCGATACCAGCGGGATGCGGGTATAGGTGTAGGCATAGGATGCGTTCAGCGTCAGCCCCTCCACCGGGTTCAGCGAGAAGTCGGCCTCGATGCCGCGGATCTTGGTCTTGCCCGGGGCATTGATCGTGACGAGGTTGTTGAAGTTGGCACCGCCCACGCCCGGCTGGATCGAGCTGATGTCCACCTGGCTGTCCTTGCGCTCCATGATGTAGCCGGCCAGGTTGAAGCGCGCGCGGCGATCCCAGAAGTCGGTCTTGATGCCGGCCTCATAGGATTTCACGTCCTCCGGATCGAACGGCTGGTAGTTGGACGTGCGCGAGCTGGCGCCGCCCGAGCGATAGCCGGTCGCATATTTGGCATAGACGTGGACGGATTCGCTGGCATCGAACGCGACCGTCGCCATCGGGTTGAAGCGGTTCCACGTCTCGTCGAGCGGCTGGTAGCTGAGCGCGGCCAGCTGCGCGGCGGTGGCGGTGTCATAGTTCAGGTTGCGCGAATAATGCAGCACGCCGCGCTTCTTGTCGTGCGTGTAGCGGCCGCCACCGGTGATGTGGATCGTGTCGGTCGGGTTCCACGTCACCTGCCCGTAGGCGGCATAGCTCTTCGACCAGACTTCGGAAGCGCGGTCGATCGAGCAGCCGTTCACCGCGCTGCCGACGAAATCGGGCGTGTTGCCGGTGCAGAACGGGATGCGCGTGTAGGTCGCGCCGGCCACCTGGCCTGCGGCGTTCAGCGTCGCGATCGCGCCGACCGACGACGGCGTAGCGGCATCGTCCGATACATGCTCGTTGAAGTAGAACAGGCCGGCGACATAATCAAAGCTGCCGATCGAGCCGACTGCCTGGACTTCCTGGCTGAACTGGTTCTGCTTCAGGTCGGCCAGGCTGTAGCGGCTGAACGCGCAGGGCGCGGCGGCGGTGCAGGCGGCGGTCAGGTTCACCACCGGCACGCGGTGCGCGCCCCCCGAATTGTCGAACTGGGTCGCGTTCACGCCGCGCCATGCGGTGATCGAGCGCAGCTCCAGCTCCGGGCCGACCTTCCACTTGAACTGGTTGGTGAAGCCGTGGGACTTGTCGACGCTGTCCTGCTGCGGCACGCCGATATCCGCCACCTTCTGGCGCTTCTCGTCACCGACGACGACGCCGGGGAGCAGATTGCGCGGCGCTGTCTGCGTGCCGGTGAAGCCCAGGTTGGTGAAGGCGGTGCCGGGCAGCGTGCAGGCGGGCTGCGATGCCTGCGTGCCGGTGGTGCAGCCGTTCGGATTATAGTTCAGCAGCTGGCTGTAGAATGGCGTGTTCGCATCGCGGACATAATCGACCGAGAAGTCGTTGGTGATGTCGGCCGTCGGCTTCCACCGCACCGCGCCGCGCACGCCGTGGCGGTCATAATAGTTCCAGCCGCGCTCGCCCTGCAGCGGGTTCTTGGTTGTGGCGTCCTGATGCTGGATCAGGCCATCGACCTTGAAGCTGAAATTGTGGAACTCCGGCAGGTCGAGGTGGATCTCGCTATTATAGGATCCGTGATTGCCGATACTGCCGCCGACGCGGCCGCCGAACTCGCCCGACGGGGCCTTGGAAACGATGCTGAGCGCGCCGCCCTCGGTGTTGCGGCCGAACAGGGTGCCCTGCGGACCCTTCAGCACTTCCACGCGCTCCAGATC
>CAXTTS010000043.1:0-18961 GCA_964247265.1 uncultured Sphingomonadaceae bacterium | reverse complement strand
CGCTCCGCTCCAGCTTGCCCCAGCCGACGCTCGGCCCGCGCAGCGCCTGCACGATGGCCTTCAGCACGACATAATACATCACCTGCCGGTAGCCGATGCGCTGCGGCACCAGCAGCCACAGCAGCCGCCACTTCTCGCGCCGTTCGAGCGCGAAGGCGATGGTGGCGGCGAGCAGATCGATCGCGGTGAAGATCAACCAGTAGGTGAGCATCCGGCCGAGATCGGTTTCGGTCTGCGCCCAGCCATGCGCCTGCACGCGCATCCACGTTTCCACCACGCTGAACAGCAAGGCGAGATCGATGATCGGGGAGATCGCGGCCAGCACGATCTGGAACAGGACCGCCTGCGGCAGGCCGATCCGGGCGAGGCCGCGCGGGCGGCCCTCGCGCATCAGCCGGCCATGCTTCCACAGGCATTGCAGCGTGCCGAACGCCCAGCGGAAACGCTGCTTGGCGAGCGCGCGGAACGTCTCCGGCGCCTCCGTCCACGCCACCGCAAATTGATCGTAATGCACCTTCCAGCCGCGCCGCTGGATCGCGATGGTGAGATCCTGATCCTCGGCCAGCGTATCGGCCGGATAGCCGCCGACCGCGCGCAGCGTCTCGGTGCGCCACGCGCCGACAGCACCCGGCACCACCGTCATCGCATTCAGCCGGGCAAGCGCGCGCCGCTCCAGATTCTGCGCGGTGATATATTCGAGCGCCTGCCATGCGGCGACGAGGTTGACCCGGTTGCCCACCTTGGCGTTGCCGGCGACGGCGCCCAGCTCCGGATCGACGAACCAGCGCGCCAGCCGAGCGACGGTGGTCGGCTCAAACTGGGTGTCGGCATCCAGCGCGATCAATATGTCGCTTTCGACGAGATCGAGCGCGCGGTTGAGCGCGCGGGCCTTGCCGCCATTCTCCAGCGTGAGCAGCCTGACGCGCGGCTCGTCGCCGAACGCCTGCCTCACCACGGCGCTGGTGCGGTCCTTCGATCCGTCGTCGATCACGATCACGGTGACGGACACATCGCGACTGTCCAGCACGCGGCGCACCGCGCGTTCGATCACGCGCTCCTCGTTGAAGGCGGGGATCAGCACGGTGACGCGGGTGGCGGGGTCCACCTCCGGGAACAGGGTGCGCGCCTCGCGCCGCGCCTGGATCAGCGCCAGCGCGGACAGGGCCAGCGCGCGGGCGATGCCGAGGGTGATCGCGACCATGAAGATCCACTTGAGCGCGATGGTGAGCCAGCCGAGCAGCAGGAACAGGCCGAGATCGGTGCCGGCGGCGAAGCGATCGCCCGACGAGATCGGCGGATTGACCGTGCCCGGCTTCAACCCGGCGAGCGCGGAAACGGTGACGAAGCGATAGCCCTTGGCGCGCAGCTGGTCGATCAGCAGCGGCAGCGCCTCCACCGTCTGCGATCGATCGCCGCCGGCATCGTGCAGCAGCACGATGTTGCCGCTGCGCTCAGCATCGCCCGCCTCGACGCCCTGGACGGCGCCGTCGACGATCGCCTGCACGCCCGGCCGCTTCCAGTCGTTCGGATCGACGTGGAGGCCGACCGACAGGTAGCCGAGCTTCTGCGCTTCGTAGACCGGATCGATTTCGTCCGTGGTCGTCGGCTCCGCGTCGCCGAAATAGGGCGCGCGGAACAGGCGTAGCGAATGGCCGGTAAAGGCCTGGAACAGCCGCTGGGTGGAGTTCAGCTCCAGCGTCGTCTCGTTGGTGCTGGCGCGGGCGAGGTTGGGGTGGGTGTAGGTGTGGCTGCCCACCTCATTCCCCTCGCGCAGCAGCCGTTGCAGCAGGCCGCGCTCGGTCAGCCCGTTCTCGCCGATGACGAAGAAGGTGCCGTTGACCCCCTTGGCCTTGAGGATGTCGAGGATCTTGGGCGTCCATTGCGGATCCGGCCCGTCATCGAAGGTGAGCGCGACATCGCGCGGGCGATAGCCGGTGCGCTGCACCTGATAGGGCGAAGGCAGGCGCAGGAACGTCTGATCGGTGATGACGCCGCGGGGATCGGCGGTGATGCGCCGCTCGCCCGTCACCGGCACCTGGCCAATGCGCAGGATCTCGCCATTGCCCTCGATATCCACATTGGTGCCCGCGGGAATGGCATGGATCACCGAGGGGGCGGGCATCACCCGATTGTCTCGCCCGAACAGCGCCCACAGCGACGGATCCTCCGTTCCCAGCCGCCACAGCGCGATCGAGCGCACGCCCATCCGGCCGAGCGCGACCATCTGGTTGTTGGCGGTCGCCGCATCGGCCAGCCACACGTCGTGGCGCACGCCGGCATCGTCATAGATGAAGCGGCTGTTGCCGCTGTTCGGATCGAAGCGCGGGACGACGCCCGACTCCTTGGCGTTCAGCCACGCTTCCTCGACCGAGAGCGCATCCGTCTCGCCGCCCTTCTTCCAGTCATAGGCGTAGGAGGCGATCGCGACGACCATGCGATCGGGCGGGATCTCGCGCTCGGCGCGGGCGACCACCTGCTCGAACCAATGCTGCGAGGCGATGGGGCCGGGATCGCCGCCCTGGTAATGCTCGTCATAGGCCATCAGGAACAATTTGTCGGCGATCCGCGCATAAGCGGCGAGATCCCATTCGGGATTGTCGGCCGGCACCGCGATGGCGACGATCCACTTGCGCGCGGCGAAGCGGGCATGCGCCTCGGCCAGGAAACGCTGGTAGAAGGGGTGCGCGGCGGCCGGCAGATCCTCGAAATCGAAGAAAGCGCCATCCGCCTTGTTGGCGACGAGCAACGCCTCGATACGATCGAGCGTGGCCTTGCGCGCGACCGGATCGCGCAGCAGAGCGGTGATGCCCGGCCCATCCCACTCGCCGTTCAGCGCATTCTGCACCATCGGCAGCAGCTTGGGGCGATGCACCGCGCGGGCGAGGATGGCCTTGCCACGCGCATCGGGAAATGCCGTGACATGATGATCGGTGCCGCTGATCGAAAGCCAGCCCGGGATCAGCCAGTCCAGTTCCTCGACATGGCGTTGCAGCGAGGCGGCGCTGCCATCGTCCCACGGCGTGTGGAAGGCGATGGCGAGGGGCGCGTTGCTCTTGGCGGCCGGGCCGCGCCACAGATGCTTGGCGTAGCGCAGGATCGACTTCAGCGAGCGATCGGAGGTGCGGCCGAAATCCTCGTGCCGCCCGGTGGGCGAGGTGCGCTCCACCGGGAAGGGCAGCGCGGTTTGCGGCACCACCGCCAGAATCGTCGCGCCGAAGCCGACGACCGCGAGGATCAGCAGCAGCACGAAGGCGGCGACCGCCAGCCGGAAGCGGCGGCGGCGGCGCCCGGAAGCGTCGTAGAAAACGGGCGCTTCACTCACCATCGTCGATCGTGCCTTCCCTCGCCCACCCTGCCGGGCCGTTCATAGCCGATCGGCGGGCTTATCAAACCCTTCTCGGCACATGCCGCGCGCAGGGCGGGGCGGACCGGATCGCGCGATCCCCAGCATCAACGCCGTTGCCCGTGCAAGTGAACTTCGGGACATCATCGCCGCCGCCCGCCGGCCGCGCGGCATTGATCGAGGTGAACCACGGCCGAACATGCGCGTTCTGCTCACTCCTGTTCACTATCGAGGTATGCCAGTGTCCGAAGCCGCCAAACCGGCCATGCATCTGACCGGCGATCTCCCTGCCGCCTTTTCGCCGCAAGGCCTCGCCGATCGGCGCGAACTCGCCTTCGTCGCGATGGAGCGGACGCGCATGCCGATGGTGGTGACCGATCCGCGCCAGCCGGGCAATCCGATCGTGCTGGCCAACCAGGCCTTTCTCGATCTCACCGGCCATACGGCCGAAAACACGATCGGCTATAACTGCCGCTTCCTTCAGGGGCCGGACACCGACCCCGAGGCCATCGCGCAGATCCGCCGCGCGATCGCGGCCGAGGAGGAGATCACGATCGACCTGCTGAATTATCGCAAGGATGGCACCCCGTTCTGGAACCAGCTGTTCATCAGCCCGGTGCACGACGCCGATGGCGTGCTGCTCTATTTCTTCGCATCGCAGATGGACGTCACCAAGCGACGCGCCGCCGAGCGCCTGGAGATCGAAGAGCACCGCCTGCTGCGCGAGGTGGATCACCGCGCGAAGAACGCGCTCGCCCTGGTGCAGGGCATCGTTCGGCTGAGCCGCGCGGATGACGCCGCCGCTTATGCCAATGCGGTACAGGGCCGGGTGGATGCACTGGCCCGCGCCCATTCGCTGCTGGCCGAGCGCGGCTGGCGCGAGGTGGGGCTCGACCGGCTGATCCAGGCCGAGGTCGAACCCTTCGGTGCCCGGCGGATCGATCTGAGCGGGCCGCCAACCTGTCTGTCGCCGGCGCAGGTGCAGCCGCTTGCCCTGCTGCTGCACGAGATGTTCTCCAACGCCGAGCAGCATGGCGCGCTGTCGCGTGGCGGCGGCCGGGTCGGGATCAGCTGGGAGACGGATGGCGAGATCCGCATCGCCTGGCAGGAGACCAACGGCCCCAGCCCGGCCGCCGAGCGCAAGGCGGGGTTCGGATCGAACATGATGGCGGCGATCGTGCGGCGGCAGCTGAACGGGCGAATGGCGTTCGACTGGGCCGCCGAAGGATTGCGCAGCGAGATCGCCTTTCCCTATCTGGAGCAGCCGGCGCCGCAGCCGCTTGCGGTGGAGGCCGCCGCGCCATAGCAGGGTGGGATGACGCCGCCCCACCCGCTCGATCGCCCGGTGTGGCAGGCGCTTTCCACGCGGCAAGCCGGCCTCGCCATAGGCGGTGCGGCGGCGATGCGTTTTGCGCCGGAATATGGTCCGTTCGCCGCTGCCGCCGATACTTCGCCGGCAAGCATGTCGGCGCTGGCCGCGCTGGTGCCCGCAACCGACGCGCTCTGGCTGCTCGAACCCACGGAGGTGCCGGCGCCGGCGGGCATGATCGTGGCGGATCGCGCCGCCTGCCACCAGATGATCGCGGAGAATGTCGCGGCGGCACCCATCCCCTTCGCGTTCGCGCCGCTGGGCGAGGATGAAGCGGCGGAGATGCGCGCGCTGGCGACGCTGACCGCGCCCGGCCCGTTCGCGGCACGGACCCATCGTCTCGGCGGGTTCGTCGGCGTGAAGCAAGGCGGGCGGCTGGTGGCGATGGCGGGCGAGCGGATGAAGCCGACCGGCTTTGCCGAGGTGAGCGGCGTCTGCACCCATCCCGATCATCGCGGGCGTGGCTATGCGGCGGGGCTGATGCGCGCGGTGATGACGGCGATCGCGGCACGCGGCGAAACGCCTTTCCTGCACGTCTATGCCAGCAACGCCGGCGCGATCGCCCTGTACGAGACGCTGGGCTTCCGCATCCGCGCGACCTTGACCAAATCGCTGATCGCGCGGGGTTGACGGGCGGCGCTATCGTTCGATCGTCTCGCGCTTCATCGGCGCGAGCTTCGCCAGCAGCCGGTTCTGTGCGGCGAACGGCACCCCTTCCACGCGCATCGCGAACTGAAGATTCTCGATCAGGGCGGCGAGATCGGCCGTCTGCAGGCCCATATCCTTGTGGGCGTCCTTCATCGAACGCCCGCTATAATCGCAGCCGCCACCCAGGATGTAGCAGAACTGCTCCTTCAGCGTGCGGCGCAGGCGGACCAGATCCTGCCCCTTGAAGATGTCGCTGATGCGCGGATCGGCGATGTTGCGGGCGACGAGCCCATCGACGATCCGATCGACCCCCGCCTGCCCATGGAACGCATGCCACAGGCGATCGCCCTCCACCGGCGTGGCGCCGGCATTGGCGTTGCCGGCGACATAGGGATCGACCGGCTGCTCCCCTATCGGGATCGGGAGGGCCGCCGCCGCCGCGAGCGTGAACAGCAAGGTCATCATCGTCAGAAGCTCGTCTGGAGGGAGAGATAGAGGCCGCGCTGGCCCGATATCGTGGCGATGCTGCCGAGATCGGCATAAGCGAGGGTGACGGCGACGTTGCGGGCGACGGCGTAAGCGGCGAACAGATCGAAGGCGTCATCCTCCTTGGCGAAGCCGAGATTGTCCGGACGGGTGCGATATTCTCCGCCGAGCAGCAGCCTGCGCGTCACCAGCATTCCGGCCGATCCTTCGAATTGGGCCCGGTAGCCGGCGTGGCGATCGCCGCCGAAGCCGAGCAGGCCGGTCTGGTTGGCCCTGGTCAGGCGCGCGGTGGCATCGAGCACGAGGCTGCGATCCAGCAGCACCTTGGTCGCCGCGACGTAGAAGTCCGTGCCATTCGCACTCTTCGCGCCGAGCGCGTGGACGAGGCCGCTACGATTGCCACGCTTGTGCTGCACGCCGATCGCGATCTGCGGCAGGAGGCGATCCTGATCGTAGACGGCATCGCCGACCAGCCGCAGCTTCGCGCCATACACATCCTGGCTGAACGCGAAGCCGCTGCCGAGACCCAGAGCGGCGCCCGCGGCGCGCGTATCGAAACGCTGGCGTGCGTAGCTGATCTCCACCCGGTCGAACAGGCCGACCGCCGCGCCGAACGTCGTCAGGCCAAAATCATCGAGCTGGACCTGGGTGAGATGCGCGCTGCCGCCGATCCCGGCGTTCGTCTCGTTGCCGGCGATGAACGCCCAGCTGGCCAGCCCGCCGCCTGCCGACCCCTCGATATTGGTGACGCCACCGGTGAGCAGCAGCTTGCCGCCTTCGCGCCACTCTTTTGCCTGCGCCGGAAAGGCCAGCATCATGCTGCACAATAGCACAGCCGTGAAGGTTCGTAGCAGCATCAGCCTCACCCGCGACAACTCAAGGGGACTGTTAAGCCTGTTTGCTTAAGCTCTTCTCAACGGCTCCCGCCTATCTCGGGCAGGATGATCGGGACGCGATGTTGGCTGGCATTGTTGATGGCGCTTTCGACCGCGCCCGCCGCCGCCTCGACGGTGGACGTGATCGTGCGCGACAGCGGCGGCAGCGTGGTGCCCAATGCGGTGGTGATGCTGGAAAGCGGCGCCCCCGGCTCGGCGCGGACGATCCGCTTTCCCTGGCCCTATGTGGTGGCGCAGCAGAACATCCAGTTCGCGCCCTATGTGCTGATCGTGCCAGTAGGCGCGGAGGTGAGCTTTCCCAATCGCGACAAGGTGCGCCACCACGTCTATTCCTTCTCCAAGCCCAAGCGTTTCGAACTGAAGCTCTACGGACGGGAGGAAGCGCGCACGGTGACGTTCGACAAGCCGGGGGCGGTGGCGCTCGGCTGCAACATCCATGATGCGATGACGGGCTTCATCATGGTCGTCGACACGCCGTTCGCCGCACGGACCGACGCAACCGGGCGGGTGAGCCTGTCCGGCGTGCCCGGCGGCAATGCGAACCTGCGGGTGTGGCATCCGCTGGCGCGTGCGCCGGGTGGCGAGCAGGCGCAGACGATCTCCGTTCCGGCCAGCGGCGCCATCGCGCGGGTGGTGAGCCTGAACGTGCGGCCGGCGGCGCCGAGGGGATGATCCCCCGTTTCCGCACGCTGAGGGCGAAGCTCTCGGTGCTCTATGCCGGCCTGTTCGTGCTGGTGATGGTGGCGCTGGCGATCGTCGCGCAGATCCTGATCGCCGACAATGCCACGCGAGCGGTGCGCAGCGAACTGGCGGCGAGCAGCAGCGTGTTCGATCGCATCTGGGCGCTGCGCGCGCGGGCGCTGGGCGACAGCGCCGATGTGCTGGCCCGCGATTTCGGCTTCCGCTCCGCCGTCGCCACGGGCGACCGGCCGACGATCGTGTCGGCGCTGGCCAACCTGCGCGAGCGGGCCGGCGTTGCCACGGTGTTCCTCACGATGCAGGACGGGACGGTGATCGGCGACGGCCCCGCCGGCCTGCGCGCATTGGCGCGCGACGTGCCGTTCCGGATGGACGAGACCGGCGGCGATGCGGTGGTGGAGAGCGGATCGGGCGCCGTCCGCATGATCGTCGCGCCGATCCTCGCGCCGACGCAGGTGGGATCGGTGGTGTTCGCCATCCCGGTCGACACGGCGGACCTGCATGCGCTGGAGCGATTGTCCTCGATCCCGCTGACCGCGATGGTGGCGCATCGCGACGCATCGGGCCTGTGGGTGTCCGATCGGCCGCAGCGGAACAGCGAGCCGCTGGCGCTCAACGCCTTCATCACGCGCGCGCTGACGGGGCAACGTGCGACACCCCGGGCGATCCGCCTGAACGATGCGGACGGCATCGCGCTCGCCAAACCGCTGCCCGCGATCAGCGGCGCGCCGGAGGCCGTGCTGGTGCTGAGCTATCCGATGGCGAAGGCGATGGCGCCGTTCCGCAGCCTGCAATATGGCATCCTCGGCGCGGGGCTGTTCGGCCTGCTGCTGGTGCTGCTCGGCAGCGTCCGGCTGGCGCGTGGTATCGCCGAGCCGATCGCCGCGCTGGATCGCGCCGCCCGCGCGCTGGAGGCGGGCGAGTTCACCAAGGTGCCGGTGGTGGGCGACGACGAGGTGGCGCGGCTGGCGACCAGCTTCAACGCGATGTCGGACGGCATCGTCTACCGCGAGAACCGCATCGCCCATCTGGCCTTCCACGATGCGCTGACGGCCCTGCCGAACCGCGTGCTGTTCCGCGAGCAACTGGACGCCGCCCTTCGCACCGCCACCCGGCGCGGCACCGAGATGGCGCTGCTGTGCCTCGATCTCGACGGGTTCAAGGCGGTGAACGACACGCTGGGCCATCCCGTCGGCGATGCGCTGCTGCGGGAGATCGCGGCGATGCTGGAGGCGACGGCGGATGGCGCGCTGGTCTCCCGGCTGGGCGGCGACGAGTTCGCCATCATCCTGAGCGACTATGGCGATGGCCGGCCCCGAATGCTCGCGCAGGCGATCCTCGACCGCATCCGCCGGCCGATCACCGTGTCCGGGCACCAGATCGCCACCGGCACCAGCCTAGGCATCGCGATCGGCCCGGCCGATGGCGAGGATGCCGATACGCTGCTGAAGAATGCCGATCTGGCGCTCTACCGCGCCAAGCAGGACGGACGCGGCATCTACCATTTCTTCGAACCCGCGCTGGACGCCGCCGCCCGCAAGCGCCGCCAGATGGAGCTGGATCTGCGCGATGCCTTGGCTAACGGGCAGCTCAGCCTGGATTTCCAGCCGATCTACAGCCTGTCGAGCGACAGGATCAGCGGTTTCGAGGCACTGCTGCGCTGGCGACACCCGGAGCAGGGCCTGATCCCGCCGATCGATTTCATTCCGGTGGCCGAGGATACCGGGCTGATCCAGCAGATCGGCGAATGGGTGATCCACGAGGCCTGCCGCCAGGCGATGACCTGGCCGGGGGAGTTGCGCGTCGCGGTGAACGTGTCGCCGCTACAATTCCGTAACACCGGCCTGGCGGACATCATCGTCCAGGCGCTGGCCCGCAGCGGGCTTGCCCCGCCCCGGCTGGAGATCGAGATAACCGAATCGATTTTCCTCGACTCGGCGGATACGACGCTGGCGATGCTGCACCGCCTGCGCAAGCTGGGCATCCGCATCGCGCTGGACGATTTCGGCACCGGCTATTCCAGCCTCAGCTATCTTCGCAGCTTTCCGTTCGACAAGATCAAGATCGACCGCAGTTTCGTCAACGACATCAACGCGACGCAGAGTGCCGCAGCGATCGTCCACGCCATCGTCGATCTCGCCAAGGCGCTTGGCATGGAGACCACGGCCGAGGGCGTGGAGGACGAAGGGCAGCTCAGCGAATTGCGCTCGCAGGGGTGCAGCAGCATCCAGGGCTTCCTGCTCAGCCGCCCGGTTCATGCCGGCGAGGTGATCGCCATGCTGATGCGCGAGCAGGGCATGCGCCGGGTCGCCTGATCCGCTCAGGACGGCAGGATCGGCTGGCCCTTATCCATCATCTTGCCGCGCGTGATGATGACCTTGTCGCCCACCTTCGCCTGAGCGAACATCTTCTCCGCGAACGCCTTGGGCACGCCGATGCAGCCATGCGTCGCCGCGTCCCACGCCACCTCGCTGGCGTGGACGAACACGCCGTCATTGGTCAGCCGCATCGCATAGGGCATCGGCGCCCCGTAGATGCTGGAGACGTGGTGCGCGTCCTTCTGGAGGATCGGGAAGGTGCCGAGCGGCGTCGGCTTGCTGTCCGCGCCGTAGAGGATCACGGCGGCGCCGATCTCATAGCCGTCGCGGAAGACGGAGAGCATTTCGGCAGCCAGATCGATGGTGATTACGACCGGCCCCTGCGGCACGCCGGCATCGTCCCAGGCATATTCCCCGTGGTGCATCGGCTTGAGATCGAGGATGCGCCTGACGACGAACGGATCGTCGGCGGCGCGCGGCGTGCCTGTCGGGGCGACCGGGGCGGCGGCCGGCATCACGGGCTTGGCGGCGGGCGGCGCGAGTGCGGCGAGGTGCTTGGCCGGCGGTGCAGCAGGCAGGTGGCGGCCGATCGCGAAATAGGCGACCCCCGCCAGCGTGGCGGCGAACAGCAGCTTGCCGCCAAAGCCCCCGATCGTCCCGAATCGTCCCGTCATCGCGCTTGGTCCTCAGTGACGGCCGGCTGATCGCGCAAAGCAGGACATCGCGCCAGACCGCGATTCGCGCTGTGCCGAGGCGGCACGACATATCGCGGCCGGGTTAACATACCGGCGATCAGTCGCGGCGGAAGATATGTTCGTGGTCCCGCCAGGCGCCGACCGGGAAGGCATATTGCCCCACCTTGCGAAAACCGCGCGCCAGATAGACGCCCTGCGCCTTCACATTGCCCGACCACACGCCGAGCCATATTGGCCCGGGGCGGGTTGCCGCGAGATGATCGAGCGCTGTGTCCAGCAGCCTGCGGCCAAGCCCGGTGCCCTGCGCGCTGCGCCGGATGTAGAGCTGGTAGAGTTCGCCCGCCTCCTCGGTCGCGGCGGGATGCGGCAGCTTGCACGGGCCGACATGGGCATAGCCGCACAGACCCTTTGGCCCCTCCGCCACCCATGTCGCATGGGCAGGATCGGCGATTTCGCGCGCGACCGCATCCGGCGCGTAGGACGCCGCCTCGAACGCTGCGAGATCGGCCGGCGGGTAGGGGATCGCGAAGCCGCCCTGAAGGAAGGTCTCGCGGAAGGTTTCCAGCTTGAGCGCGGCGAGCGCGCCCGCATCCGCTGCGGTCGCGGGCCGGACGACGAGAGGTGCGATGGAGGCCATCCACCGCCCTTATGGGATTTCAGCGCGGGCGCAAAGCCGGGCCGATGCGCGGTTGCTTGTGGCGGCATCGCGCGAGATCGTCGCGTTAGAACGAACGGCTATGTCGCGTGGCGCAGTTCCGCCGCAATCGCTTCACCTTCATGAAGCAGTTGATCGATGCGCGAGGCCAGATCGACTTGCCGGAAGGGCTTGCCGAGGCGCGGTATGTCGGCCGGCACATCTTCCCCGGCATTGGCATAGCCGGTGATGAGCAAGGTGGGGATCGCCTCGCCGCCAGCGCGCAATTCCTCGATCAGCGCGGCGCCCGTCATGCCCGGCATCAGATAGTCCGTCACCAGCAGTTCCGCCGCCAGCCCGCCGCGCAAGGCCGCGATGGCCTGCGCACCGGAGGACGCCTCGACCACGAGATAGCCGAGGTCGCGCAGCATCTGCGCGGTCGCGTTGCGGACGAGATCCTCGTCGTCCACCAGCAGGATCGTGGCCGACCGGCGCGCCGTCACCGGCTCCCCGCTTGCCTCGCCGAGCGCGTGCGGCGCCTCGTCGGTCGCCGGCAGCCACAGCGTGATGCGGGTGCCCGCGCCGGGCTTGCTCTCCAGCGTCAGCGTGCCGCCGGACTGGGCGGCCAGGCCGTGCACCATCGACAGGCCGAGGCCGGTCCCCTTGCCCACCCCCTTGGTGGAAAAGAACGGCTCGATCGCGCGGGCCAGCGTCGCCTCGTCCATGCCGATGCCGGTATCGGCCGCGACGATCCGGATGTAGCGCCCCGCCGCGAGCCCCGTCGCATCCCGCTCGCGGACCTGCGCGGGCGCCGCGGAAAGGGTGAGCCGGCCGCCCGCCGGCATCGCATCGCGCGCGTTGATCGCCAGGTTGAGCAAGGCGAGTTCGAGCTGGTTCGGATCCACCCGCGCGGCGGCGAGATGCGGCGGCACCTCCAACACCACGTCGATCGTCGGGCCGAGCGATCGCCGCATCAACTCGACGATGCCGTCGATCAGGTCGCCCACGTCCACGGCGCGCGGCTGGAGCGTCTGGCGCCGGGCGAAGGCGAGCAGCCGCTGGGTCAGCGTTGCAGCGCGTTCGGCCGCCTGCATCGCGCCATCGACGAGACGGCTGGCGCGCTCGTCGTCCGAGAAACGGCGGCGCAGCATGTCGAGGCTGCCGACGATCGGCGTGAGGAGGTTGTTGAAATCATGCGCCACGCCGCCGGTCAGCTGGCCGATGGCATCCATCTTCTGCGCCTGCGCCAGCCGCGTATCGGCCTCCTTGCGGGCGGTGATGTCGGACACCACGCCGGTAAGCCGGGCCGGCGCACCGGCTTCGTCGTAGCGCACCCGCCCGAGGATGGCGATCCACCGCGCCGCGCCATCGCCGGCCCTGATCTGGCACTCCACCTCCAGCCCGCCGCGTTCCAGCGCATGATCGTAGGCGCGCAGCACGGCCGGGCGATCCGCCGGATCGACATGCTGCATGAACTGCGCGCGCGACCAGCCGGGCTGCGGCGCGGCATGGCCGAAGATGGCATCGTGCGTCGGCGAGCGGGCGATCTCGCCGCTGTTCAGATCGAGGTCCCAGCTGGCCATGCCGGCCGCCTCGAGCGCCAGTTCCAGCGTATCGCGCGCCGACCCCAGTTCGCGGGTGCGCGCCTCGACGGATCGCTCCAGCGTTTCGGCAAAGGCGCGGATCTCATATTGGCGTCGGCGCGCCTTCAGCGCGGATCGCACCGCGCCGACCATCGCATCGGCGTGCAGCGGCCGTTCGAGCAGGACGATGTTGCCGAGATCCTCCAGCACGGCCGAGGCGAGCGGCGTGCGCGGCGAGCGGCCGCCATTCGCCAGCACGACGAAGGGGAAGTCGGACCAGTGCGGCTGGCCGGCCACCCAGTGCAGCAGCGTGGTGCGGTCGCCGGCGGCAAGCGCCTCCTCCGTCACCAAGGCGGCACCGGCGGCGCCGTTCAACGCCCCGACGAACGACGGCAGATCATCGAAGGACTGGCTGGCGATGCCGTGCCGGTGCAGCAGGTCCGCCGCAACCTGCGCATCGCGTCCCCTTGGTGCGAGAATGAGGACGCGATCTTCCATGCGCCGTCTAAACGCGCCGTTGCTCGCCCGTATCCCCGAGCAATGCGCCGCCGTCTCCACGGAACACCGGCAAGCCGGTCAGCACGCCCTGGAACTCCCGCAGCGGCTCTCCCACCGTTACGCCGTCGCGGTCGATGCGGAACTCGCGGATGGTCCGCTCGTGGCTGGTCGTGCGTGTCTTGATGACGGAGATCGCCTGGCGGACCTGCCCCTGCACCTCGAAGAAGCGCAGTTGCAGCACGCTGTCGGCAAGGTAGCTGATATCGATATCGGCCCGGATCTCGCCCAGCACGCCATGCTGCCCCAGGATCAGGAGCGTGGTCACGCCATACTCGCTGAGGTAGCCGAGCAATTCGTGCATCTGGAGCAGCAGGAACTTCTCGTCCGGCATCGCCTGAAGATAGGCGTTGAGGCTGTCGATCACGATCGTGCGAACGCCGTCATCCTCCACCGCACGCCGCACGGCATCGGCGAACTCGCCGGGAGACAGCTCCGCCGGATCGATCGGGCGGACCTGCAAGGATCCCGCCGCAATGTGGGGCTGCAAATCCATGCCGAGCGCCGCCGACCGCTTGACCAGGGTGGGCAGGCGCTCGTCGAACAGGAAATAGGCCGCCTTCTCGCCCCGCTGCAAGGCGGCGGTCACGCACTGCGTCGCGGTGGTGGACTTGCCGACGCCGGCCGGCCCGCTGAGCAGCGTCGCCGTGCCCGGCACCAGACCGCCGCCAAGCAGATTATCGAGCTGCGCCGATCCGGTTGAGACCACGCCCTCGAACGGGTCAGCGCTTCGCCCCGGCGCCATGAGGCGGGGGAAGATGCGCAGGCCGCCCCGCTCGATCTCGAAATCATGGTAGCCGCCGCAGTAGCGCACCCCGCGCATCTTCACGACATGCATCCGCCGCCGCTGCGCGCCGAAGCCGGAGAGCGTCTGTTCGAGGGAGATCACGCCGTGGGCGATGCTGTGCAGCTGAAGATCGCCCTCCTCCGAACTCTTGTCGTCCAGCACCAGCACAGTGCAGTGACGTGTGGAAAAGAAATGCTTGAGCGCGAGGATCTGGCGGCGGTAGCGGATCGGGCTCTGCGCCAGCAGGCGGAGTTCAGAGAGGCTGTCCAGCACCAGCCGGCGCGGGCGCAGCGCATCCACCTGCGCCATCACGCTGCGCACCGTCTCGCCCAGCTCCACCTCGCTGGGGTGGAGCAAGGTCTGCTCCTGATCGTCGCCGAAGCCGGAATCGGGCACCATTTCGAAGATGGTGATCGGATCGAGCGACCAGCCGTGCGTCGCCGCGACGGCATGAAGCTCATGCTCGGTTTCGGACAGGGTGATGTAGAGACCCGTTTCTCCCGCCGCCGCACCCGCCAGCAGGAAGCCGAGGCCCAGCGTCGTCTTGCCGGTGCCCGGCGTCCCTTCGACCAGATACAGGCGTTCCGGCGTCAGTCCGCCGTTAAGGATCTGATCGAGGCCGCTGATCCCGCTGGTGGCGCGGGGTGGTTCGGTCTGGCTTGGCAGGGGCAACACATACTCCGTCAACTGGCCGAGCGGCGTCGTCCCGCGCAGATGAGCCGCATAAACGGTATCGCGGCGCTTGGCGACCCGCCGTTCATGCCGCGCGCAGGGCGGCCGCCGCGCGTGCCCGCGCCTCGATCGCGATCGGATCGGGCGCGCCGGGCGGAACCAGCCAGCTGCCGCCGACGCAGCTGACGGCAGGGATCGCCAGCCATTCCGCCGCGCTCGCCTGCGTGACGCCGCCGGTCGGGCAGAAGCGCGCCTGGAAGAAGGGCGCGGCCAGCGCCTTCAGCGCCTTCACCCCGCCCGCTGCTTCGGCCGGGAAGAATTTGAAGCATGTCAGGCCGAGATCGAGGCCGAGCATGATGTCCGCCGCGTTCGCGGTGCCGGGCAGGAAGGGGATGCCGCGCTCGACCGCGGCGCGTCCCAGCCGCTCGGTCAGGCCGGGGCTGACGATGAAGCGCGCGCCCGCCGCGATCGCCGCATCGAGCTGCGCCTCGTTCGTCACGGTGCCGGCGCCCACCGTCGCGCCGGGCACCTTCGCCATCTCGGCGATCACTTCCAGCGCGGCCGGGGTGCGCAACGTCACCTCCAGCGCCGGCACGCCGCCGGCCACCAGCGCCTCCGCGACCGGGCGGGCATGCGCCGCCTGCTCGACCACGAGCACGGGGATGACGGGGGCGAGCGTCATCACCGCTGCGATGTCGGTCTGCGGATCGGCCATGTCAGCGATACTCCTCGGCGAAGGCGGCGGCGGCGCCCAGCAGGCCCGGCTGCGGATAGGTGATGAGCTTGACCGGCATCGCCGCCATGCGTGCCTCGAACCGGCCCTTCGCGCGAAAACGCTGGCCGAAGCCGGATGTCGCGAGATGATCGGCCAGACGCAGGCCGAGGCCACCGGCGATCACCACGCCGGCGCCGCCCTGCGCCAGCGCGATGTCGCCCGCCACGGCGCCCAGGCTGAGGCAGAAGCGATCGAGCGCGGCCGCCGCCAGGCTGTCGCTGCCCTCCATCGCGGCGGCCCACAAAGCCTTGTCGTCGAAAGTTGCGACCGGCCGGCCCTCGATCCCCGCCAGCGCCTCGTGGATGTTGGCAAGGCCGGGGCCGGAGACGATCCGCTCGATCGAGACCCGGCGATAGCGCTGGCGCAGGCGGTTGAGGATCTGGTCCTCCAGCGTATCCAGCGGCGCGAAGTCGATGTGGCCGCCCTCCGTCTCGATCACGGAGGCACGCCCGCCGCGCTTCAGCACCATGCTGACGCCGAGCCCGGTGCCGGGGCCGACGATCGAGATGACGCCTTCGGCAGGCAACGGCTGCTCCGGCCCGCACAGATGGTGGAGATATTCCGGCTCGACCTGCGCGACGGCATGGCCGACCGCGCCGAAATCATTGACCAGCGCGAAGCGATCGACGCCGAGCTTCTCCGGGATCAAGGCCGGGCGAATGATCCACGGATTGTTGGTGAGCTTGATGACCTCGCCCTGCACCGGGGCGGCGATGGCGATCCCGGCGGCGCGGGGAAGCGCGGAGCCGAGACTGGCGCCATAACCCTCCCACGCGGTCTGCAGGCTCGCATAGTCGGCGGCCTTCAGCGTCGCCTCATGCTCGACCGAGAGGACGCGGCCATCCTCGATCGTGGCGATAGCGAAGCGGGCGTGGGTGCCGCCGATGTCGCAGGCGACGATCCGTTCGCTCATGCCACGCCCTCCATCGCCGCCAGCATCGCCGAACCGCCTTTCTCCGCCTCGTCCGCGCCGTGGCGCATGAAGGCGAACAGTTCGCGCCCGGTGCCGAGCGGCGACGGCGGTGGCGCCGCCACCTCGCGCGCCGCCCATTCGACGGCGGGCACCAGCGCATCGATCGTGCCGGTCGCGCCGCACAGGCGGATGATGTCGCCGTCGCGCACTTTGGCCAGCGGACCGCCGCCGAGCGCCTCCGGGCTGACATGGATCGCCGCCGGCACCTTGCCCGACGCGCCGGACATGCGGCCATCGGTGACGAGGGCGACGCGGAACCCCTTGTCCTGCAACACGCCGAGCGGCGGGGTGAGCTTGTGCAGTTCGGGCATGCCGTTGGCGCGCGGCCCCTGGAAGCGGACGACGACCACCACGTCGCGGGTCAGTTCGCCGGCCTTGAACGCGGCGAGCACCTCGTCCTGATTGGCGAACACGCGGGCCGGCGCCTCGATCGTCCAGCGCGCGGGATCGACGGCGCTCGTCTTCATCGTGCCGCGGCCGAGATTGCCCTGCACCAGCCGCATCCCGCCATCGGGCAGAAACGGGTTCGCCACCGGCCGCAGCATCGTCTCGTCGAGCGGCGCGTCCGGCGCCGGACGCCACGCCAGGTCGTCGCCATCCAGCACCGGATCGGCGGCATAATCGCCAAGGTCGCGGCCGGCCACCGTCATGATGTCGCGGTGGAGCAGCCCGGCATCGAGCAGGGTGGCGATGATCCACGCCATGCCGCCCGCCGCCTGGAAATGGTTCACGTCGCCCGACCCGTTGGGGTAGACGCGGGCGATCAGCGGCACGGCGGCGGAGAGATTGTCCAGATCCTCCCAGTCGATCACGATGCCGGCGGCGCGGGCGATCGCCGGGATGTGGATCGCGTGGTTGGTCGATCCGCCGGTCGCCAGAAGGCCGACGCAGGCGTTGACGATCGCCTTTTCGTCGACACACAGCCCGAGCGGGCGATAGTCGTCGCCATCCCAGCCGATCTGCGTCAGGCGGTGCACGGCGGCGCGGGTGACGGCCTGGCGCAGCTTCGTGCCCGGATTGACGAAGGCGGCGCCCGGCATGTGCAGGCCCATCACCTCCATCATCATCTGGTTGGAGTTGGCCGTGCCGTAGAAGGTGCAGGTGCCGGCGCCGTGATAGGAGGCGCTCTCGCTCTCGAGCAATTCCGCCCGGCCGACCTTGCCTTCGGCATAGAGCTGGCGGATGCGCTGCTTCTCCTTGTTGGCGAGGCCGGAGGGCATCGGGCCGGCGGGGATGAATATCTGCGGCAGGTGGCCGAAGCGCAGCGCGCCGATCAGCAGCCCCGGCACGATCTTGTCGCAGATGCCGAGCAGTGCCGCGCCCTCGAACATGCCGTGGCTGAGCGCGATCGCGGTCGAGAGCGCGATCGTGTCGCGGCTGAAGAGCGACAGCTCCATCCCCGGCTGGCCCTGCGTCACGCCATCGCACATCGCCGGCACGCCGCCGGCGACCTGCGCGGTCACGCCCACCTCCCGCGCGAAAAGCTTCATCTGTTCGGGATAGCGGCCATAGGGCTGATGGGCCGAGAGCATGTCGTTGTACGCGGTGACGATGCCGATGTTCATCGCGCCGCCGCCGCGGATCAGCGGCTTGTCCTCGCCCGAGGCGGCGAAGCCGTGGGCGAGGTTGCCGCACGCCAGCCGCGGCCGGTCGACGCCGGTGTCGCGCTGGCGGGCGATGAGATCGAGGTACCGCCCGCGCGACGGGCGCGACCGCGCGACGATCCGCTCGGTGACCGCGGCGACCTCGGAGTGGAGGGTCATCAGGCGCTCCAGTGGATGTCGATCGGCTGCTCGGCACCCGCCAGCACCTGCCCGATCGGTACCTTCGATTTGGCACCGTCCCGGATCGCCTTCTCGACGAGCTTGCGCTTGTCCTTGCCGGTGAGCACCAGCATGATCGTGCGCGCCGACAGGATCGAGGCGCGGGTGAGCGTGACGCGAGCCACCGCCGCGTCGAGCGGAAGCGGATCGGGCAACACGCCGACCGCGCGGACCGCCTTCGGCGCGTTCAGCGCCTCGTCGAGATCGGGACCGGCGAAGATCGATGCGGTGTGGCCGTCGCCGCCGACGCCGAGGCAGACAAGGTCGGGCGGCCAGTGCAGGTCGCTCAGCCTGGCCGCGGCCGCCTTGCCGGCCATCCTGTGATCCTTGTTCTCGCTGCCGATCGGCAGCACCCGCGCGCCTTTGGGCAGGAAGATCCGCGCGAGCATGGCGACGTTCGAGAGCGGATCGGCGACCGGCACGAGCCGATCGTCGGTCGGTACGATCGTCACCCGATCAGGCTCTGGCCGCGCGCATCGATCGCACTTTCGACGATGAAGCCGATATCGCCCGCCACCGCGCCCGCCAGTTCGTCGGCGTCGTCATAATCCCACCATTCGGCTTCAATCATTCCAGCTCACTCCATCACGTTCCGTGAGCGCAATCGCAGCGGACGGCCCCCAGGTTCCCGCGCCATAGGGCCGCGGCGTCATCCCCGCCGCCATCCAGCCGTCGCGGATCGCATCCACCCATTCCCATTGCGCC
>CAXTTS010000042.1:18086-19111 GCA_964247265.1 uncultured Sphingomonadaceae bacterium | reverse complement strand
GTGCGGCCGCGCGCGGCACCCGCCGGCGACGGCCCGCGCCAGATGTTCGGCGATGTGTGGGAATGGACCGGAAGCGCCTATCTGCCCTATCCCGGCTTCCGCCCCGCCGAGGGCGCGGTGGGCGAATATAACGGCAAGTTCATGTCCGGCCAGTTCGTGCTGCGCGGTGGCTCCTGCGCCAGCCCGCGCGGGCATGTGCGCGCATCCTACCGCAATTTCTTCTACCCGCATCAACGCTGGCAGTTCACCGGCATCCGTCTGGCGAAGGATCTCTGACGATGTTGCTCGACGCCGAGAGACCCGCCGCCGCCGGCGTCGATCCAGCCTTCCGGGCCGACGTGCTGGCGGGCTTCGCCGCTCGGCCGCGGGCGGTGCCAGCGCGCTGGTTCTACGATCGCGCCGGCTCCGAACTGTTCGAGCGGATCACCGACCTGCCGGAATATTATCCGACGCGCACCGAAACCGCGCTGCTCGCGGCACACAGCGCCGAGGTGGGGCGGATCGTCGGGTCGGGCCGGGCGGTGGTGGAGTTCGGCTCCGGCTCCTCGACCAAGACGCCCCTGCTGCTCGCGGCGATCGCGCCCGCCGCTTATGTCCCGATCGACATATCGGGGGAGTTCCTGCGCGCCTCCGCCGCCGCCTTGGCCGCCGATTTCCCGAAGCTGCCGGTCGTGCCGCTGGAGGCGGATTTCACCCGGCCGATCGCGCCGCCCGCCGGCATCGCCCGCCTGCCCAAGCTGGGTTTCTTCCCCGGCTCGACCATCGGCAACATGGTGGCGCGCACCGCGGTGAACCTGCTGCGCGCGATGGTGGAGACGCTGGGCGAGGGATCGATGCTGCTGATCGGCATGGACCGGGTGAAATCGCCCGACCTGCTGGTGCCGGCCTATGACGATGCGCAGGGGGTGACGGCGGCGTTCAACCTGAACCTGCTCCACCGCATCAACCGCGAACTGGGCGGCACAATCCCGGTGGCGGCATTCCGCCACCGCGCCATCTGGAACGACGACGAGGCGCGCATCGAA
>CAXTTS010000042.1:0-18076 GCA_964247265.1 uncultured Sphingomonadaceae bacterium | reverse complement strand
CTTCACGATCGAGGGTCAAACTTTCTCGATGCGGGCGGGCGAGACGATCCATACCGAGAACAGCCACAAATATGGCCCGCGCGACGCCCGCCTGCTGCTGCGCGCCGGCGCCTGGACGCCGATCCGCGAATGGACCGATGCGGCGGGCAAGTTCGCGCTGATCCTGGCCGAGGCGCGGGCGGCGGGCACCGCACCGTGAGATCGGTGGTTTCGCAGGCGGTTGTTTCGCTCTAGGCGTGGCACGCATCTGCCGGAGTAACCATGCCCAACCACGCCCCCGATCCCGCGCTGCTCGCCAAGGCGGAAACGCTCGTCGAGGCGCTGCCCTACATGCAGCGTTATGCGGGCGAGACGTTCGTCGTGAAATATGGCGGCCATGCGATGGGCGATCCGGAGGCGGCGCGTGATTTCGCCGAGGACGTGGTGCTGATGAAGGCGGTGGGGATCAACCCCGTGGTGGTGCATGGCGGCGGCCCGCAGATCGGCGCGATGCTGAAGACGCTGGGCGTGGAGACGCGCTTCATCGACGGCCTGCGCGTGACCGACGCCGAGACCGCGAAAGTGGCCGAAATGGTCCTGTCCGGCGCGATCAACAAGGAGATCGTCTCGTGGATCGGCCGCGCCGGCGGGCGCGCGGTGGGCATTTCCGGCAAGGACGGGCGGCTCGTCACCGCCGAGAAGGTGCGCCGCACCACCCGCGACCCCGGCAGCCTGATCGAGCGCGAGGTGGACCTTGGCTTCGTCGGCACGCCGTCCGATGTGGATGTGCGCGTGCTGGATACGATCTCCAAGGCCGGGATGATCCCGGTGGTGGCGCCGATCGGCGTCGGCGAGGATGGCGAGACCTACAACATCAACGCCGATACGATGGCGGGCGCGATCGCCATCGCCACCGGCGCCGCCCGCCTGTTCCTGCTGACCGACGTGGCGGGCGTGCTCGACAAGGACAAGGAATTGCTCGCCGACCTGACGCCGACGCGGATCGCCGCGCTGCGCGAGGACGGCACGATCACCGGCGGCATGATCCCCAAGCTGGAGACATGCGTCGATGCCGTGCAGGGCGGCGTGGATGCCGCCGTGGTGCTGGATGGCCGCGTGCCGCACGCGATGCTGCTGGAGATATTCACCCGGCGCGGCGCGGGCACGCTGGTGCGCGCCGACTGAGCTGCCGGCTGGCCGGCGGCGGCGGATCGCCGTGGTTGCCCGGCCGGGCGTGCGTGGCTACATGCGGGCGATAGCCAGAACGGGAATATTATGGTCGCGCTGCTCCAGATCGCCTTCCTGCTGCTCGACGTGTTGTGGTGGATCATCATCGTGCAGGCGGTGCTGTCATGGTTGATCCAGTTCAACGTTATCAACACGAGCAACGATTTCGTCCGCTCGCTATGGACGGCGCTGGATCGCATGACGGAGCCGCTCTACCGGCCGATCCGCCGCATCCTGCCCGATTTCGGCGCGCTCGACCTGTCGCCGATGGTCGTGCTGCTCATCATCATCATCCTGCGCCGGATCGTGCTGCCGCAGCTTGCCTTGTCCCTGATGGGCTGACGATGGCGGCCACGATCATCGACGGCAAGGCCTATGCCGCCACCCTGCGCGGGCGCGTGGCGGCGGCGGTGCCGGCCTTTGCCGCTGCCGCCGGGCGCGTGCCGGGGCTGGCGGTGGTGCTGGTTGGCGACGATCCGGCGAGCGCGGTCTATGTCCGCTCCAAGGCGCGGATGACGGCGGAGGCGGGCATGGCCGGTTTCGAGCACAGGCTGCCGGCCGACACATCGCAGGCCGTTCTGCTGGCGCTGGTGGCGCGGCTGAACGGCGATGCGGCGGTGGACGGCATCCTCGTGCAGCTGCCGCTGCCGCGCCACATAGAAGAGGCGGCGGTGATCGACGCGATCGATCCGGCCAAGGATGTCGACGGCTTCACCGCGGAGAATGCCGGGCGGCTCGCGACGGGCCTGCCCGGCTTCGTGCCCTGCACCCCGCTCGGCTGCCTGATGCTGCTGAAAGACCGGCTGGGCGATCTGGCCGGGCTGGAGGCGGTGGTGATCGGGCGATCGAACATCGTCGGCAAGCCGATGGCGCAATTGCTGCTGGGCGAAAGCTGCACCGTGACGATCGCCCATTCCCGCACGCGCGACCTGCCGGCCGTGGTGCGCCGCGCCGACATCGTGGTGGCGGCGGTGGGCCGGGCGGAGATGGTGCAGGCGGACTGGCTGAAGCCGGGCGCCTGCGTGATCGACGTGGGGATCAACCGCATCGATGCGGGCGCGGGCAAGACGAAGCTGGTCGGCGACGTGGACTTTGCCGGCGCCGCTGCCGTCGCCGGCGCGATCACGCCGGTGCCGGGCGGCGTCGGGCCGATGACGATCGCGGTATTGCTGCGCAACACGCTGGTGGCGGCGCATCGCCGCGCCGGGGTGGCGATGGCCGAGCCCGCGCTGTGATGAGCGCCGAACTCGCCGCGCTGTTTCTTTCGGCCTGCGTCACCTTCTTCGTGGTGATCGATCCGCCGGGCTGCGCGCCGATCTTCGCCGGGCTGACCAGCGGCTCGTCCGCGCTGCACCGGCGGACGATGGCGCTGCGATCGGTCGCGGTGGCGAGCGGCGTGCTCATCACCTTCGCGCTGATCGGGGCGGACCTGCTGCGCATCCTGGGCATCAGCCTGGCGGCGTTCCGCGTGGCGGGCGGCATCATGCTGTTCCTGATCGCGCTGGAGATGGTGTTCGAGAAACGCACCCAGCGCCGCGAGGAACGCGCCGAGAGCATCACCCGCGAGGCGGCCGAACATGCCCGGCCGATCGAGGCGGAGGATATATCGGTATTCCCGATGGCGATCCCGATGATCGCCGGGCCGGGATCGATCGCGACGGCGATGCTGCTGACCTCGCGCGCGCACGGCTTTGTCGAGACGTTGGTGGTGCTGGGTGCGCTGGCGACGATCCTGCTGCTGATGCTGCTGTCGCTGCTGGCCGCCGGGCCGCTGATGAAGGTGCTGGGACCGAAGATCGAGGCGATGATAACCCGCGTGCTGGGCGTGATCCTGGCGGCGCTGGCCGCGCAGTTCGTGATCGACGGGATCAAGGTGAGCTTCGGCTAATCTTTTCGCCTCAGCCCGATGATCTCGATCGGGCCGCTCTTCCACCGGCCGACCCGCACCCGTTTGCGCTCCAGCGCGTGGAGCAGCACGTCGCCCTTGTCATAGGCGTTGGCCCCCAGGCGCAGCAGCCAGATCGTCGGAACGGCATCGCCGCCGCGGGCGATCGCCTCCAGCCGGGCGGGCGGCAGCGAGAAGACGCCGCGGCTGCCGGTGGGATTCCACGCGCCGGGGCCGCCATCGAGCGTGGGGATCGGCGTGGGGATCGATCGCACCGCCACCGTCATGCGGCGATCGCGCGCGGCATAGTCGAACGGCAGCGCGCCCTCATTGGGATAGGCCCAGAGCTGATCGCCGGGGCGGTAGCGCGCGGCGAGCCAGTCGACCGTGCCGTACCAGTTCTGCATCGGGCCACCGGCCCGCTCGTTGCGATCGAGCACCGCCATCTGGACGGCGAGCACCAGCAGCGCGGTGAGCATCGCCCAGCGCCAAACCGCGCGCAGGCCGGTGGCGCCGATCGCCAGCAGCAGGATGGCCGGCACCGCCACCGGCGTCATCGTCCGCACGATGAACACCGGGGTGACGAGGACGGAGAGGATGACCGACAGCGCCACCGGCAGGCCGGCGAGCAGCGCCAGCGCCAGCGCCAGCCGCCAGCCCTCCCGCAGCCCCACGATCGTGGCGAGCGCGCCGAGGCCGAGCGCGGCGGCGGCGGCCATCGCGATCGTGCCGGGGGCGGCCCACAGCAGCGCCAGTCGCCAGAGCATCGCATCGAAGCTGAACTTCAGCCAGGTGGATTTCACCCACATCGGCGCCTGATCGGCGAGGATCAGCAGCGCCGGCAACCAGACGAGCGCGACGGCGAGATGGCCTGCAACGAACAGCAGCCAGTCGCGCGGCGGCAGGCCGGGCCGGGCGACGAGCGCCAGGAAGGCGAGGCCGATCGCGGCGCCGTAGAGCGGGCCGAGATTGTGCAGCCACAGCATCAGCGCAAGACAGACGAGATAGATGGCGAACGGCGCGCGGGCGATGCGCCTCTCCGCCGCCGCCGCCCGGCCGATGCTCAGGAGCGCCCAGAGCGTGACCGAATAGACGAGGATCATTACCGGATAGGGCCGCACCTCCCGCGTCATCTCGACCAGCGACGGATCGAGCGCGGCGAGCAGCAGCAGCGCGAGCGACAGCAACGTCCCGCTGCCGAAGGTGGCGGGCCAGCGACGGGCGACTTCGCGGCCGATCGCGATCGTCATGCCGAGCGTCGCCGCGCCGCAGACGATGCCGAGCGAGCGGTGGCCGGCCAGCGAATCGCCGAAGGCCAGCGTCCAGGCGCGGACAAGCGAGTAGTAGAATGGCGGATGCGTCTCGTAGAGCGGGACGACGTGCCAGAGGAAATACCAGCCCTTCGCGGCGGCATAGGCGCTGTAGGCCTCGTCCAGCCAGAACGGCTCGCGCAGCGTGTGGGCGGTGCGGAACCACAAGCCGAGCGCGACGATCGCGAGCGCGGCCAGCACCGCGGCGATCAGTGCGTTGCGCGGCGGCAGGGCGCGGATGGCAGGTCGATCGATCACGAGTGGCCTCTACCCCAATGTTGCGCGGATCGCAGCGGTTTCGCCACGCCGTAGCAGCGGATTGCCAATGAGCCGTTAACCACCCTTTGACACCGGCCTGCGATGAGGGCGGCGGACGGGTGGAGGCGCGGGTGCGGCACGATCGATCGCTGGACATCGCCGCAAGGATGGTGACTCCGGCCATCCCGGCGTCGCAGCGGGGCTGGATCGCGGGCCTGATCGGCCTGTGGCTGGCGGCCTGTGCATGGCTGCTGGCCGGCCGCGCCAGCGAAATCGCGGCGATGCGCCTGCCGGACAGCGACGACGATCTGCGGCTGTTGCAGGTGCGCGCCTGGCTTGACGGGCAAGGCTGGTTCGACCTGCGGCAATATCGGCTCGATCCGCCGGCCGGCGCCGACATCCACTGGAGCCGGCTGGTCGACCTGCCGCTGGCCGCGATCATCCGGCCGCTCGCGCCGTTGCTGGGCGGGAGCGCGGCCGAGATGGTGGCGGCGGCGACGGTGCCGCTGCTCACCCTGCTGGCGGCGATGGCGCTGCTGACGGCGATCGCCCGGCGCACGATCGCGCCCGGCGCGTGGTGTTGGGCGCCGTTGCTGCTACTGATGGCGAGCCCGGCGGTGGGCATGATGTCGCCGCTGAGGATCGATCATCATGGCTGGCAGATCGTGGCGGTGCTGGCGATGCTGCTGGGACTGGTGGCGCGCGACGGACGGCGCGGCGGGATGCTGGCCGGCTTCGCCATCGCCGCCTCGCTGGTGATCGGCGTGGAGATGGTGCCGTTCCTGGCGATCGGCGGCGGGCTGGCGGCGATCGGCTGGGCGATCGACCCGGGCGAGGGCCGCAGGCTGCGGGCGCTGTGCGCGGCGGCGGGTGGCGGGACGATCGCGGGGCTGTTCGGCTTCGTGGCCCCGACGGCCCGCTTCGGCGCGGCATGCGATGCGCTGTCCGCCAGCTATGCGGTGCCGCTCGTCACCGGCTGCGTGGTGCTGGGTGTCGCGACGCTACGGCCGGCGGCGACGCGGGCCGGGCGAATGGCGTGGCTCGGCGCGGCGGCGGCGGCGTGCCTGATCGCGCTGCTGCTGGCGGGGGGCGGCGTGTGCCTGAGCGATCCCTATCATGCGGTCGATCCGCAGGCGCGGCGGCTGTGGCTGGATCTCGTCTCGGAGGCGCTGCCCTTGTGGCGGCAATCGGCCGAGACGGCGTGGGCGAGCCTGATGCTGCCGGCGATCGGGCTGGCCGGCGCGGCGGCGATGCTGGTGCGCGCGCGGCCGGCCGAGCGGTGGCCGTGGATCGTGATCCTTGCGCTGTCGGCACTGTCGATCGCGCTGGCGTTGGCCGCGACGCGGGGGGCGGTGGTGGCGCAGGCGCTGGCGCTACCGGGTGCTGCGGCGCTGGGCCATCTCGGCCGCGCGCGGCTGGCGGCGAGCGGATCGATGCTGGCGCGCGTGTTCGGATCGGTGCTGCTGTTCCTCGCCGTGTCCGCGATCCTGCCGCGGCTGCTGATCGCCGTGGCGCTCGGCACGCCCGACACCAGGGCGGAAACCGCGACCGACAAGGGCGCCGCCGCCTGCATGACGCCGCGCGCGCTGGCGGCGCTGGATGCGTTGCCGGCGGGCACGATGTTCGGCTTCCTCGATTCGACGCCGGCGCTAATGCTGCACAGCCACCATAATGGCATCGCCGGACCCTATCATCGCAACGGTCGCGCCATCGCCGACGTGATGCAGGCGTGGGCGGGCGCGCCGGCGGCGGCCGAGGCGATCGTGCGGCGGCATCATGCCGATTATGTGATCGCCTGCGGGGCACCCGCCGAGGCGCAGCTCTACGACCGGCGCGCGCCGGAAGGCTTCCATGCGCGGCTGATGCGCGGGGCGGCGCCCGGCTGGCTGACGCCGGTGAGCGTGACGAATACGTCATGGAAGGTGTGGCGCGTGCGCCGCCCCTTGCGGGCGGGGGCCGCGCCGTCATAGGGCTAAGGCGATGACCTCGCCCGAGACGCGCCTGCCCTGGTGGAGCGACCGCCGCTATCTGGCGCTGCTCGTCGCCCTGAGCGCGGTGCCGATGCTGTGGCCGGCGCTGCCGCCGATCACCGATACGCTGGGGCATCTGGCGCGCTACCATGTCGAGCTGGCGATCGATTCCTCGCCCTATCTCAAGCATTATTACGCGTTCAAATGGGCGCTGCTCGGCAATCTCGGCGCGGATCTGCTGGTGATCCCGCTGGCGCCGATCTTCGGCCTGCAACTGGCGGTGAAGCTGATCGCGCTGGCGATCCCGACGATGACCGCCGCCGGCCTGCTGCTGATCGCGCGCGAGGCGCATGGCAGGGTGCCGCCGACCGCCGCCTTCGCGCTGCCGCTGGCCTATGGCTTTCCGTTTCAGTTCGGCTTCCTCAACTACACGCTGTCGATGGGGCTGGCGCTGCTGGCCTTCGCCTTGTGGCTGCGGCTGGGCCGCGCCGGGCGCTATCGGCTGCGGGGGCTGCTGTTCGTCGGCATCGCGCCGCTGCTGTGGCTGGCGCATGTCTATGGCTGGGGGGTGCTGGGGCTGCTCTGTTATTCGGCCGAGCTGGTGCGCGATCGCGGGCATGGCGGCAGCCGCTGGCACGCGATCTGGCGGGCGGCGCTTTCGGTGCTGCCGCTCGCCCCGCCGCTGCTGCTGATGGCCTTGTGGCGCAGCGGCGCGGTGGCCGGCAGCACCGGCGACTGGTTCGATTTCTCCGCCAAGCTCGCCTACGGCATATCGATGCTGCGCGATCGCTGGTTCGCCTTCGATATCGGCAGCGTGATCCTGCTGCTGGTGCTGGTGGCGGGCGCGCTGCTGCGGCGCGGCCTGCGCTTCGATCATATGCTGGCGCTGGCGGCGCTGATCCTGTTCATCGCCTATCTGCTGCTGCCGCGCATCCTGCTGGGATCGGCCTATGCCGACATGCGGCTGATCCCCTATGTGCTGGCGGTCGCGGTGATCGCGGTGCGGCCGATGGATGGCGAACGGCGGATCGCGCCCGTGCTGGCGATCGCCGCCGCTTTGTTCTTCGGCGCACGCACGACGGCGACGACGGTAAACTTCATCGGCTATGACCAGGCCTATGCGCGCCAGCTGAAGGCGCTGGACGTGGTGGAGCCGGGCGCCCGGATCATGGTGCTCGTCAGCCTGCAATGCCAGGGCGTGTGGGCGACGAGCCGGATGGATCATCTTGGCAGCCAGGCGATCGTGCGGCGCGACGCCTTCGTCAACGGCCAGTGGGTGATGCCCGGCGCGCAGCTGCTAAGCGTGATCTACAAGGCGCCGGGGCGGTTCGCGACCGACCCCTCGCAGCTGCTGCGCCCGCGCGAGTGCCGCGGCTATCACGAGCCGATCTTCGAGGACACGCTGAAGAACTTTCCGCGCGCGGCGTTCGATTACTTCTGGCTGATCGACATGCCGCCCGAACGCTGGCCGCACGAGCCGGACCTGATCCCGGTTTGGCACGGCGCGCGGGGCATCCTCTACCGGGTGGCGCGTTCCGCGACAACGGCGAGCGACACGCCGAATGGCAAGGTGCGCGTGCCGACCCAGTGACGCTCGGCGCCGAACAGCGCCTGTAGCACGCCGTTCACCGGGGCGGGCGGCATGGCATCGTCCCCCCCTTCCCGCTTCAGCAGCCGGCCGACCGCACGCGCCGCGACGACCAGCGGATAGAGGATCGTGTTGAAGTGCGTCAGGTGGCGGATGCGGTAGCCGCTCGCCTCGAACACCGCGCGCAGGCTTTCGGCGGTGTAGCGGCGCTGGTGGTGATGGGCGGCATCGTGCGCGCTCCACAGGCCGGGGCCGGCAGGCACGGTGACAAGGATGCGGCCACCTTCCGCCAGTTTGGGCAGCAAAGCGGCGAGCGCCTCGGCATCGCCCGGGATATGCTCCAGCACGTCGAGCATCGCGATCAGATCATAGGCGCCGTCCGCCAGATCGACGCCATCGGGCAACAGGCCACCCTTGATGGCGAGGCCGGTGCGCTGGCTGGCGAAGGCGCGGGCGGGATCATCCGGCTCCACCGCATCGACCTGGCCGAACGATCGCAGCAGCGGGATGTTCGATCCGGTGCCGCAGCCCATCTCCAGGATGCGCGCATCGGATTTCAGCGGCACCTGCGCGCGGATCAGCGCATCGATGATGCGGCGGCGGGCGACGAACCACCAGTGGGTGCCGTCGATCGCGGCCATGTTGTCGTAGGTGGCGCGGTCCATCAGGCGTCTCCGATCCGCTCGCGGACGATGTAGATCGGGCGGTGCTTCACCTCGACCAGGATGCGGCCGACATATTCGCCGAGGATGCCGAGCGACAGCAGTTGCAGCCCGCCGAAGAACAGGATCGCCACCATCAGAGACGGGTAGCCGGCGACATCCGAGCCGAACAGCACCGTCTTGGCGATCACGAAGAAGGCGAACAGGATGCCGGCCAGCGCGATGGCGCCGCCGAGATAGCTCCACACCCGAAGCGGCACGGTGGAGGCGGAGGTGATGCCGTCGATCGCCAGCGTCCACAGCTTCCAATAGTTGAACTTGGTCTCGCCGACGCGACGCTCCACCCGGTCATATTCCACCGCCGTCTGGCGGAAGCCGCCCCAGGCGAACAGGCCCTTCATGAAGCGGTTGCGCTCCGGCATCACCTTGATGACATCCACCACCTTGCGATCCAGCAGGCGGAAATCGCCGGCATGTTCGGGGATCTTGTCCATCGAGAGCCAGTTGTGCGCGCGGTAGTAGAGATCGGCGGTCATCCGCTTGGGCAGCGAATCGCTCAGCCGGTTGCGGCGGACGCCGTAGACGACGTCGTTCCCCTCGCGCCAGCGATCGAGCATGGCGCCGATCACCTCCGGCGGATCCTGCAGATCGACGTCGAGCGGCACCACCGCGCCGCCCCGCGCATGATCGAGCCCGGCGGAGAGCGCCGCCTCCTTGCCGAAATTGCGCGAGAGCGAGAGAGCGCGGATGCGGGGATCGGCGCGGTTGGCGGCGCAGATCGCGGGCAAGGTGGCATCCTGGCTGCCATCGTCGACGAACAATATCTCCCACCCCACCGCCATGCCGGCCGGATCGCGCAGGCCATCGAGCACGGCGGCGACGCGCGAGACGAAGGGGGCGATCGCCTCCTCCTCGTCCTTGACGGGCACGATGATGGAGAGGGTGGGCTGTTCCATGCGCCCTACCCTATTCGAAAACCCAGCGGCGGTTGAGCCAGAATACCGCGAGCGGCGTGACCCCCAGCACCAGCGGATAGGGCGCCCAGATCGGCCAGCGGAAATGCGTGACGAGCAGCCACACCCACAGGCTGTTGAGCCCGAAGCTGACGAGCGAGATGATGAAGAAGCGGCTGCCGGTGCGCCACAGATTGCCGCGCCGGCCATGCCCCCTGAAGCTCCAGCGGCTGTGGACGACGTAGCCGACCAGCACGGCGGCGAGGAAGCCGATCGCCCAGGCGAGATTGGGATTCATCCGGGCGCGCGCGGCGAGCAGCCAGTAGAGCCCGATATTGACGATGCTGGCCAGCCCGCCGGTCAGCGCATAGCGGACGAGCTGCCCGAACAGCACGCGCCAGTCGCCATTCCGTTGCGCAATGTTCATGCCGGCCCCGCTTGCCCTTTGATCCCGAGCGACTAATGCGCGGGCACCCTCATGGCCAGCCTTCCCGAACATCCGGTAAACCGCCCGCCCACCGCCTTCGCCCGTGAATGGCGGGGCTGGACGGCGGCCTTGTGGCTGGCGGCGGCAATCGCGATGATCGTGACGAAATGGGCCGCGATCCACTGGTTCGCGCTGGGCGATACCGACGACAATCTGCGCATCGCCGAGGTGAACGCCTGGCTGCACGGGCAGGGCTGGTACGATCTGCGGCAATATCGGCTGGATCCGCCGCTTGGCGGGAACATCCACTGGTCGCGCCTGGTGGACCTGCCGATCGCCGGGATCATCCTGCTGCTGAAGCCGCTGACCGGATTCGCACTGGCCGAAAAGACGGCCGTGGCGATCGCGCCGCTGATCCCGCTGGCGCTGGCGATGGGATCGCTGGCGCTGGCGGCGCGGCGGCTGGTGGCGCCCGGCGCCTTCGCGCTCGGCGCGCTGCTGCTGCTGTGCGGGCAGAGCGCGCTGTTCATGTTCATGCCGCTGCGGATCGATCATCATGGCTGGCAGCTGGCGCTGCTGGCGCTGGCAGTGGCGGGCAGCGCCGATCCGAAAGGCGCGCGTGGCGGCGCGACGGTGGGGATCGCGACGGCGCTGTCGCTGACGATCGGGCTGGAGATGCTGCCCTATCTGGGGCTGGCCGGCGGCGCCATCGCCCTGCGCTGGGTGGCGGACCGCGGCGAGCGGGCGCGGCTGGCGGCCTATGCGGCGACGCTCGCGGCGGGATCGGCGCTGGGTTATGTGCTGTTCGCCTCGACCGACAATCGCCTGCCCGTATGCGATGCGTTGTCGCCGGTGTGGCTGTCCGCGAGCTTGGCCGCCGGCGGGCTGCTGGTCGCGCTGGCGTGGATCGATCCCGCGCGGCGGCGCTGGCGGCTGGCGCTGGCGGTGCTGGCGGCCGTGCTGCTGGTGGCGGGCTTCGCGCATGTCTGGCCGCATTGCCTCTCCCGCCCGGAAGGCGTTTCGCCCGAGCTGGAGCGGCTGTGGCTGAGCAACGTGCGCGAGGCCAAGCCGATCTATGCGCATGGTTGGCGCGTCTACCTGCCGACGATCGCGCTGCCGCTCGCCGGGCTGATCGGCGCGCTGACGATGCTGTGGCGCGCGCGCGGCACGCCGGCTTTCGCCGCGTGGGCGACACCGGCTCTGCTGGCCGTGGCGGCCTGCGGGATGCTGTTGTGGCAGACGCGCGCCGGGCCGGCGGCGCAACTGCTCGCGGTGCCCGGCGCGGCGGCGCTGGCGTGGCTGCTGCTGCCCCGAGTGATGGGAGACCGGCGGATGTGGGTGCGGATGAGCGGCAGCGTCGGCCTGTTCCTCGTCGCCTCCGGCGTGGCGGTGCCGCTGATCGTCAACGCGCTGCCACCGGCGGCGCAGGGCAAGGGGCGCAAGGCGGTGGGCGTGGCGAACCGCCGCTGCCCGACGTTGCCGGCGCTGGCGCCGATCGCCAAGCTGCCGGCGGCGACGATCCTGACCTTCGTCGATTTCGGCCCCCGCCTGTTGGCGGTGACGCATCACAGCGCGATCGCCGGCCCCTATCATCGCAACGGCGCCGCGATCCTGGACGTGCAGCATGCGTTTCGCGGATCGCCCGAGGTGGCCCACGACGTGATGCGGCGGCACGGCGCCACCCTGCTGCTGATCTGCCCCGGCATGTCCGAATCGACAATCTACGCGGCCGAGGCGAAGGACGGCTTCTATGCGCGGCTGATGCGCGGGCAGGTGCCGGAATGGCTGGCGGCGGTGCCGCTGCCGAAGGGCAATCCGCTGCGGCTGTGGCGGGTGGTGGGCTAGCTTCCGGCGCAGGCTGGCACCTCGTGGAACACGCCGTTCCGCTTCGCCTCGCGGAGACCCCAGCCTGCGCTGGGGTGACGGAAATCGCGTGTAGGTGGCGAGGCGTTCGCTACTCCGCCCCCTGCCCGCCGTGCAGCTTGCCCAGCACCCACGCCTGCGCTTCCGCCCAGTCATCGAGCCGCGCATGGGCGAAGGGCGCCTTGGGGGTGTGCGCCGCCACCTGCGGCTCGGCGATCATGTGCAGGCGCCAGACGGACGGCTGATGCCTGGCCACCGATTCGTGATGCACCGCGAGATCGTCGACGAACACCGTGACGCTCGGCCGATATTCCGCGACGAGGCGGCCGACGGGCGTGCCCTTGCCGCCCTGGTTGCAGACCACGCGGTGATGGATGCCGTGCGCCGCCAGCTGCGCGACGCGGCCAGCGTGGCAATGATCGCCGAGGTTGGTCAGCACCACGATATCGGCGACGTCGCCGATCGCCGCCAGCGCCGCGCCGGCATGGGGCACCAAGGTCTGCCGGTCCATCTCGGTGGCGAAGAAGCCGTCGAGCAGCGGCCATACCTCCGGCCCGTCGACCTGCTCGCCCGTGCCCCGCCGGGTGAGCGCGCTGCCGAAATCGTGGCTGCTGCCGATCGCGAAGTCGATCGCGTGCGCCTCGCCGAGCCAGGCGCCGAAATGGCTGACCATGTGCAGCAGCACCTCGTCGCAATCGGTGATGAGCAGCGGACGGTTCATGCTTCAAGCTCCATGCGGGCGGCGACGAGCGCCTCGGGCGGGACGCCCAGCACATCGGCGCAGGCGACGAGATCGGGCTGGAACGCCTCCAGAAAGCCGAGGATCGCGGCGAGCACCGCCGGCTCGGCCGCGCGCTGGCGCAGATCGTCGGGCGTGAGGCCGGTCAGCGCGAGCAAGCGGTCGGAGCGAGTGACGTCGCTCAAGGTCCAGGCGAGCGCGCCAAGTGCGAGCGCGGCGGGGTCATGGTTTACTTTGTCGGAACGCATCGCCTACATCTCCGGCCTCGATCAATCAGGGGCGCGGCGTGGCGAAGAAAGTTCTCGTTGTCGAGGACAACGAATTGAACCTGAAGCTGTTCTGCGATCTGCTGCGTGCCCACGAGCATGAGGTGGAGCCTGTGCGCGATGGCCGTGAGGCAGTGCAGCGGGCGGCGGCGTTCGCGCCGGATCTCATCATCATGGACATTCAGCTGCCGCATGTCAGCGGGCTGGAGCTGATCGGCCAGCTGAAGGCCGACGCGGCGCTGCGCGCGATCCCGATCATGGCGGTGACAGCCTATGCCGGCAAGGGCGACGAGGAGCGCATCCGCGCGGCCGGGGCCGAGGCCTATGTCTCCAAGCCGATCTCGGTCATGCGCTTCATCGAGACGGTGGAGGGACTGATCGAGCGGGAGGAAGCGACCGCGCCGGGCCTGTGATCGGCCCCGGCGGCGGCTTTGCGGCGGAGCACAGACGCCCCTCCGCCAGAGCTTACTAGAGCTTGGCTTACTTGATCTTGGCTTCCTTGAAATCGACATGCTTGCGCACGACGGGATCATATTTGCGGAAGCTCAGCTTCTCGGTCAGGTTGCGCGGGTTCTTCTTGGTCACGTAGAAGAAGCCCGTATCGGCGGTGCTGACGAGCTTGATCTTGACGGTGGTCGGCTTGGCCATGACCAAACATCCTTGCGGTAAAATGACACGAAAAAAGAAAGCGGCGTCGCCGCCGCTCCCTTAGCAGGCCGGGCCAATGGCGCAGGGCGGCTTTCGAGTCAAGCTCCGCTGGAGGGTCGGGCATCGCCGGTCATCGTCGGGCCTTAATCCTGCGCTAATACGGCAGGCGTAAAACCACTCGGGAGAAGGAACCGAGACGATGGCCACTGCCGCACCCGAAGACCGCACGACCCTGCTGGACGAACTGAGCGCCCGGATCGACCAACTGGAGCGGGATGCGCGCCTGCTGTCGATCAGCGAACTGTGCCGCCGGGTGGATGCAGTACGCAACATCGCCGGCGCCGCCCGCCTGGTGCCGCTCGCCCCGCTCGCCGGTGGCCTGCGCGACGGGCTGGCGCGCGACGGGCGCGGGGCATCCGTGGCGACCTGGACGGCGGCGATGCGCGATTCGATGCGCCACGACGCGCAGGACGAGAAGACCGCGAGCCTGTTCCTCGCCTCGGTCGGCATGCGGCTGGCCGGCTAGCGACGGGCGCCCCGCGCGATGGACGCATTGCTGCCGGCGTTCGTCGCGGCCGGGCTGGCCGAGATCGGCGATCGCACGCAATTGCTGGCGATCCTGCTGGCCATGCAATTCCGCAAGCCCGGCGCGGTGATCGCCGGCATCGCGGTGGCGGCGTTGGCCAACAGCCTGCTCGCGGCCTTTGCCGGCACGATGGTGCATGGCCTGGTGAACCACCGGGCGATCGCGCTGATGCTGGCGGTTGGGCTGGTGCTGGCGGGTGCCGGCGCCTTGTGGCCGCCGAAGCCGCCGGTGCTTTCGCGCTACGGCCCGGTCGGCGCGTTCGGCACGGCGGCGATCGGATTCTTCATCCTGGAGTTCGGCGACAAGACGCAGCTGCTCACGCTCGCGATCGCGGCACGGGTGGATTCCTTCGCGCTCGCCGGGCTGGGTGCGGCGGCGGGGATCGTGCTGGCCAATGTGCCGGCCGTGCTGCTGGCCGGCGAATGGCCGCGAGTCGCTCCGCTGCGGCCGATCCGGGCGGGGATCGGGCTGCTGTTCGTGGTGATCGGCGCCGTCGTCGCGGTCGGCGCATTGCGGCTCGATTGATCCCGACGCAGCCGATCAGACTGATCGAAGCTTTTTGAGCGTGGAGCGAGCGCGGATGTGCCACCAAGCGGGACGATGATCGTTAAGGCAGCGAATCGAGACGCTCAGGAGGACCAGATGGCCAAGATTTCGAAAACCGCGAAGACGCCGACGCCGGAACTGGCGACGCCGACCGACCTGACCACCAACTCGACGATGAGCGTGGCCGATGCGCTGAACGGCATCCTGGCGGACAGCTTCGCCTTGTACCTCAAGACGAAGAACTTCCACTGGCACGTCTCCGGCCCGCATTTCCGCGACTACCACCTGATGCTCGACGATCAGGCGACGCAAATCCTCGGCACCACCGACGCGATCGCCGAACGCGTTCGCAAGACGGGCAACACGACGCTGCGCTCGATCGGCGACATCGCCCGCCACCAGCGCCTGCGCGACAACGACGCCGAGTTCGTCAGCGCGCGCGACATGCTGGCCGAGCTGCGCGAGGATAATCTGGCGCTCGTCGCATCGCTGCGCGAAGCCAAGGACATCGTCGACGAGGCCAAGGACAATGCCACCAGCGGCATCCTGGACGAGTGGACCGACCTGGCCGAGGAGCGCGCCTGGTTCCTGTTCGAGGCCAGCCGCAACGGCTGACCGCATCGATGATCGCGGCGAAGGGCGGGGCGGGAGCCTCGCCCTTTTTCGTGCCCGGCCTCGGCGAATGGAACGGAGCCGGTTCGATGGAACGGCGGCGGTCGCACGGCGTTCGGCGTGCATCTGATGGGAGGTTGCCATGCTGAAGTGGGCGTTGATCTTTTTGGTCGTCGGGCTGGTGCTGGGCGCGATGGGCTTTGGCGGCGTCGGTGGCGCCTTTGTCGGCATCGCCAAGATCCTGTTCTTCATCGCCATCGCGATCTTCGTAATCTTCCTGGTGCTGGCGCTGATGGCCGGGCGAAAGGTCGTCTAGCCTCCGGATGCGCGAATTTTCCCGGCTGCTCGACGGGCTGGTCTACACCCGCTCGCGCAATGCCAAGCTGAAGCTGATTGCCGACTATCTGCGCGCGACGCCCGACCCCGACCGGGGTTGGGCGATCGCCGCGCTCACCGGCGAGCTGGACCTGCCGGCGGTGAAGTCCGCGGCGATCCGCGCGCTGGTGGAGGAGCGGGTCGACCCCGTCCTGTTCGAGATGAGCCGCGATTATGTCGGCGATCTCGCGGAGACGGTGGCGCTGCTGTGGCCGAAGCCGCTGCACGAGCCGGCGGAACTGGACGACGGATCGCTGCGCCTGTCCGCCGTGATCGACCGGCTGGCGACGCTGGGCCGGACGGAGGCACCGCGCGCGCTGGCGACGATGCTGGACCATCTCGACGCCAGCGGTCGGTTCGCCCTGCTGAAGCTGGCGACCGGCGGGTTGCGCGTGGGCATCTCCGCCCGGCTGGCCAAAACGGCGCTGGCGCAGGCCTTTTCGCTCGATGTCGATGCGGTGGAGGAGGTGTGGCACGGGATCGACCCGCCCTACCCGGCCCTGTTCGCCTGGGGGCAGGGCACCGCGCCGCAGCCGACCGCCGCCGACACGCCGGTGTTCCGCCCGTTCATGCTCGCCCATCCGCTGGAGGAGCTGCGTGTCGATCTCGCCGATTATGCGGCGGAGTGGAAGTGGGACGGCATCCGCGTGCAGATCGTCGGCATCGGCGGCGAGACACGGCTCTACAGCCGGGCCGGTGACGATGTGACCGGCAGCTTCCCGGATGTCGCCGCCGCCTTCACCGGCATCGGCGTGCTGGATGGCGAACTGCTGGTGAAGGGCGAGGCGCAGGGCGGCAGCCTCGGCGAGGATGAGGGCGGAGGCGCGGCCAGCTTCAACGCCCTGCAGCAAAGGCTGGGGCGCAAGACCGTGTCGGCGAAGATGCAGGCCGATTATCCGGCCTTCGTGCGGCTGTACGACATATTGTTCGACGGGGCGGAGGATGTGCGGGCGCTGCCATGGACGGCGCGGCGCGAGCGGCTGGAAGGGTTCGTCGCGCGGCTCGATCCCGAGCGGTTCGATCTCTCCGGCCTGATCGCGGCGGACGATTTCGTGGCGCTGGAGACGATCCGGGCGGGTGCGCGCGATGCGGCGATCGAAGGCGTGATGCTCAAGCGGCGCGACAGCCCTTATGTCGGCGGGCGGCGCGTGGGGCTGTGGTATAAATGGAAGCGTGATCCGCTGACCGCCGATTGCGTGATGATGTACGCGCAGCGCGGGCATGGCAAACGATCGAGCTTCTATTCGGATTATACGTTCGGCTGCTGGACGGGCGATCCGGCGGAGGGCGGCGAGCTGCTGCCGGTGGGCAAGGCCTATTCGGGCTTCACCGACGAGGAGCTGAAATGGCTCGACCGCTTCGTGCGGAACAACACGACGAGCCGCTTCGGCCCGGTTCGCGAGGTGACCAAGAGTCTGGTGCTGGAGGTGGCATTCGATTCGCTGCACGAATCGAAGCGACACAAATCCGGGCTGGCGATGCGCTTTCCCCGAATCGCGCGGATACGGCGGGACAAGCCGGCGGCCGAGGCCGACCGGATCGAGACGCTGCGCCGGATGATCGCCTAGCGGGGATCAAAGGAAAGGCCCGACCGCATCGCTGCGGCCGGGCCTTTCTCTAGCCGAAGCGGCTGGCGTCAGGCGAGCGAGGTGAGGTTCACCGCCGCATATTTGCCGCGCCGATCCACTTCCAGCTCGAATTCGAGCCGGTCGCCTTCGTTGAGGTTCGTCATGCCCGCACGCTCGACGGCGGAGATGTGGACGAACGCATCGGGCTGCCCGTCATCGCGCTGGATGAAGCCGAAGCCCTTCATCGCGTTGAAGAACTTGACCGTGCCGCTGGCCTTTTCGCCCGTCAGCTGACGCTGCGGACCACCGGCGCCGGCGCCGGCGCCACCACGCGGGGCACCCGGGCCGGCATCGCGATCGCGTGGGGGACCGCGATCCTCGACCGGAAGCGGCTCGCCCTCGATCTTGAGATCGGTCGCGGAGACACGCCCGCCGCGATCGACGAGAGTGAATTCCAGCGGCTGACCTTCGGCCAGACCGGACAGGCCGGCCTGCTCGACGGCCGAGATGTGGACGAACACGTCTTCGCCGCCATCATCGCGCACGACGAAGCCGAAGCCCTTTTGCGCGTTGAAGCACTTCACGATGCCCTTGCCTTCGCCGATCACCTGGGC
>CAXTTS010000041.1:0-19289 GCA_964247265.1 uncultured Sphingomonadaceae bacterium | reverse complement strand
TCGCCAGCGACTATGCCGTCGCCTGCTTCTCGCTGAAGCCCGTCACCGATCCGGCCTCCTTGTTCTCCAACGACATATTGGAGGATGAGTTCGTCGAATGGGTGCAGGGATCGAACCTGCTGAAGCGCGCCTTCCGCGAGGTGGCGGTGATCGGCGGGCTGGTGGAGCGCCAGCATCCGGGCAAGCGCAAGACGGGCAAGCAGGTGACCTTCTCGACCGACCTGATCTACGATGTGCTGCGCCGCTACGAGCCCGATCACCTGCTGCTGCGCGCCGCGTGGGACGATGCCCGCGCGCGGATGACCGATGTCGGCCGGCTCGCCGCTTTGCTCGATCGCGCCGCGGAGACGATGGTGCATGTCGATCTGCCGCGCGTCTCGCCGCTGGCGGTGCCGGTGCTGGTGCTGATCGGGCGCGAGCGGGTGACGCATGGCGGGGCCGACGACGCGCTGCTGATCGAGGCCGAATTGCTGGCGGCCGAAGCGATGAAAGAGGATTGACAAAGTTCGGATCGCTTTAACGATGGAACTTAGGCGCGTCGTAAGGAGTCCTGAGGTATCATCGGCGTACAGCGCAAAGGATTGCGACATGGCCGTACCGTTTCTCACGATCATCGTCGCGGCGGCGGCGATGGGCAATCCGGCGGACGGCGCGCAGCTGGCCTACAACCAATGCCTCGCCAACGAGCTTGATGCTGCGCTCAGCCATCATGTCGACAGCGCCGGCTTTGCCGCCGGCGCCGCGCGGGTGTGCGAGACGGAGACCGCGAACTACCGGCGCATGGCGGTGGCGGCGATGGTCGGGCAGGGGGTCGGCGGCTCGTCGCCGCTCGTCGCCAGCCAGCGGTTCGACCGGTTCGATCGCGACAACCGCGCCGAACTCATCAACACGTTCGAAAATCGCATGCGGCTGCGTCGCGGGCCGTCGCGCGTCGCCGGGTTGCCGGAAAACCAGCAACAGGATTGAAAGCCGACGCGCACCGCGCCATAGCGGCGTGATGGTTCGCTTTTCGTTCTGTGGCGCCGAGTTGATGGCGATCGGCCAGGGGGCCTTGTTCTGGCCCGGGCGTCGGGCCCTGCTGGTCGCCGATCTGCATTTCGAGAAAGCGAGCTGGTACGCCCGCTTCGGCCAGATGCTGCCCCCCTATGATTCGATCGCCACCCTCGCCGATCTCACCGCGCTCGTCGCCGCCAGCGACGCGCGGGAGATATGGTGCCTGGGCGACAGCTTCCACGATCGCGCCGGCTGCGAACGCCTGCCGCCCCGCGCGCAGGAGATGCTGCGCGCGCTGACCGGCTCCACCCGCTTCACCTGGATCACCGGCAATCACGATGCGGGCTTCACCGATCATTGCGGCGGGCGCATCGTCGAGGAGGCGGAGGTGGATGGGCTGGTGCTGCGCCATGAAGCCGATCCCGCCGATCCGCGCCCCGAACTGTCCGGCCACTTCCATCCGAAGCTGCACGTCACCCTGCGCGGCCGCCGCATCGCCCGCCGCTGCTTCGTGGCGAGTGCGCGCAAGCTGATCCTGCCGGCGTTCGGCGCGCTCACCGGCGGGCTGGATGCGAGCCACCCGGCGATCGCGCGCGCGGCGGGCGGGCCGGCGCAGGCGCTGGTGCCCGTCGCCGATCGGCTGCTCCGCTTCCCCCTCGCTGCCTGAGGCGCAAGCCGCTAGAGCAGGCGGCATGGCGAACCCGACGATCATCGACATCCCCCACAGCCTCGGCCGCGCGGAGGCGAAGCGCCGCATCAAGGCGCGCATCGGCGAACTCCCCGCGCAGATCCCCGGCGGCATGGCCGATGTGCGGGCAAGCTGGCCCGGCGAGAACGAGATGGCGCTGGACGTGAAGGCGCTCGGCCAGTCGGTCGCCGCCACGCTGGACATTCGCGACGATGCGATCCGCGTCAGCCTGATGCTGCCGCCCTTGCTCGGCATGATGTCGGGCAAGATCGCCGAGGTGGTGCAGCGCAAGGGCGCCAAGCTGCTGCTCGGCCCCGCCGATTGATCGGCCCGCGCGCCGCCGGTCCCGTTCCGCGCCCGGCCCGGCGATGCGCGCTGTCGCTGTCGTGCGGCTCGCGGCACCGTGACCGGGCTGTTCCCGCCGGAGACGAACGCTGATCCCGATTCTCGCCGCTGCGATGCTGGCCAATGCGGCGATCGCGCCGGCGGTGCCCACGCAGGAGATCATCGTCATCGCCCCCGCGCCCGACGTGGTGCCGTTGATAGAGGCGCCGCCCGCCCCGCCGCTGCCGCCCGCGCGCCTGCCGGATGCGGTGCGCGCTTTGATCGATGCCGCCACGGCCAGCGGGGATGAGGCCGCCGTGGCCACGATCATGCGCTTCGCCCGCCAGACCAACCCGGAAACGACGACGCAGATCGACGCGCTCGACGCCGAGTTCGCCGCAAAGGTGGCCGAGAAGAAAGCGATAGCGGCCCGGCAAAAGGCCGACGAAATGGCCAACGCCGCCTTCCTCGAACTGTGGAAGGGGGAGATAGAGGCCGGCGGATCGCGCCTCACCGGCAACACCACGGGTTTTGGCCTCTACGGTTCGGTCAAGCTCGCGCGCGAGGGGCTGCGCTGGCGCAACACCATCACCGGCCGGTTCGATTTCCAGCGCACCAACGGCGAAACCGTGACGGAGCGCGGCATCGCCGCTTGGCAGCCGAACTACAAGGTGGACGATCGGCTCTATGCCTACGGCCTCGCCCAATATGAGCATGATCGCTTCCTCGGCTATACCGATCGCTATACGGGCGGCGTCGGCCTCGGCTACCGGGTGATCGCGCGGCCGACGCTGAAGGTGGATGTCGAAGGCGGCCCGGCCGTGCGGCAGACCGATTTCCTTGAGGACGGCACCGTCACCCGCATCGCCGGGCGTGCCTCGCTGGCGGTGCGCTGGGCGATCCTGCCGACACTCAGCTTCACCCAGGATGCGGCCGCCTTCGTCGAGCCGGGCAATCGCAACGCCACCGCGACCACGGCGATCGATACCAAGCTGATCGGCGCGCTGAAGGCCCGGCTTTCGTATAACGTCACCTACGAGCATGGCGCGCTGGCCAACAACCAGAGCACCGACACGATCACCCGCGCCACCCTGGTCTACGGCTTCTGATCGCGCCGCCGGCCCCGCCCGGCGATCCGCGCCGCCGCAGCGTGGCCGAGGCGGAGGTCGTGGCGATGCTGGCGCTGTACGGCTGGGCGCTGGAACCCGGCGGCGCCGGCGGTGCCGCTGATCGCCTGCTGGATCGGCTCGTCGCGAGCGGCCTGCCGTTCGTCGAGCGTGAAGGCGCGCGGCTGTTCGATCCGGCCGAGGCGATCAACCGCGTGATCGCGGCTGGCCTTGCCGACGAGGAGCCGGCGTGGCGCGGCCGCTTCGTCGCGACCGGGCAAAGGCTGGCCCGCTCGCTCGATCCCTCCGCGCCACAGGGCGCGATGCTGCCGCCGCGCCGCTTCCGCGTCGATTTCGCACGCGGTTTCGATCTGGCGGGGTTGGCGGCAAGCGAGCGGCTGCGGCTGCGGCTGCCTGCCCCGATCGAGGATCATGCCCTCACCGACCTGTCGCTCGCCATCGCCGCGCCCGCCGGGGAGGTGGCACAGCAGCCGGGGCGGATCGAGGTGCGTCTGGGGCCGCGCCGGCCGGAGCGGATCGAGATCGCGTTCACCGCGCACTTCACCAGCCGGCCCGCCTGCAACGATACCGCCCCGCCCGACCCCGCCGATCACCGCTGGCTCGCGCCCGACGAAGGCTTCGTGCAGGTCACACCGGCGGTCCGCATGCTCGCCGCGCGACTGGCCGGGGGCGCGGTTGACGCTCGGAGGGCGGTCGCGGCGTTTCGCGATCATCTGCTCGATCGCTTTGGGTGCGGCATCGTCGCCTATGAGGCGATCGTCGGGCCGGCTACCGATCATGTCCTCGCCGGCGGCTGGTATGATTGCCAGCTCGGATCGGCGCTGCTCGTCGCCTTGTGCCGGGCGCGAGACACTCCTGCTCGTCTCGTCGGCGGCTATCTGCTGTGGCCAGCGTCGCCCTCGCGCCATATCTGGTGCGAGATATGGCTGGACGGCCGCTGGACTCCCTATGACCTGCTCGCCTGGGATCTGTCGGCCGGCGGGCGCGACGCGGCGTGGCGTGGCGCATTCGCCGGGCGGATCGATCATCGCATGAAGACGGAGATGCTGCCGGCGATCTTCACCGGCCCGATGTCGCTGCCCTTTCCGGCGGCGCATCATCGCCTCGTCTCGCGCGATGGCGCCGGTATCGCGATCGATCACCGCACGCTGGATGGCGCGCCGCTCTATCGCGACCGGATCAGCGTGGTGCCGGACCCAGCATGAAGGCAGCGCCGCCCGGCCCGCGCGCCACGATCGGGCGGGCACCGAGATCGATCGCGGCGAGCCCCGCGCGCACCTGCGCCTCGCGCCGCCGCATCAGCCCTTGCGAGATGCCGAGCGTTCGGGCGAGCATATGGTGATGCGCCATCGCACTGACATTGCCGCCGTGGGCGACATAGACATAGAGGTGCGGCGCGCCGGCCAGCATGGTCAGCCCACCGCTGTCGCGCAGCGCCATCGCGACGGCGGCATCTTCGCCCAGCCGCGCTGCGGGGCCATGCTCGGGATAGCGGACCGCGCTGTCGCGGCGGCACAGCAGGGTGCCCGGATGCCCGCCGATCGGCGTCGCCGCCCAGTTGGTCCAGTAGAGTTCGCCGTCCGCCTCGAACAGATGGAACATGTCGGCGAGCAGGATCGCCTCGCCGGTGCCGAGCGCCGCCATCTGGCAGGCGATGCGATCGGGATGGTGGCGATCGTCATCGTCCCATTGGCAGATATGGTCGCCCGTCGCGGCGGCCCAAGCGGCATTACGCAGCGCACCCAGCGGGGTGCCGGCGGGTGGCTCGATGAGCGTTGTATCCTCGCGCCCCGCGATCATCGCGCGCACCGCCGCCGCATCGCCGCCGGCCGATCCGTCGATCGCGATCACCAGCCGCCGCGCCGGCCAGACTTGCGCGTCGAAGTCGGCGATGCTGTTCCGCAGGCGCGGCAACCGATGGGGCGTCGCCCGCGTCACCGTCAGGCAGGTGACGGTCAGCGGGGGGCGGGGCAATGAGGCGCCTTTCGATCTTCGCCAAGGGCAATCTCGATCTGCGCGACACGCTGGTGGCGTATCACCGCGATGGCGCGCTCGGCTGGAACGGCATCAACCAGGCGATCGCCGCGCGCTTCCCCGGCCACCGCGCGCATGTCCGGCATGAGACAATGACCCGCTCCGACGCGCTGCTCGCCGCGGCCGGGGTGGTCCCAGCGGTGCTGGCGGCGGAGGATCTGCCGCTGGCGGCCTATCCCTTGGGTAGCCAGTTTTCGGCGGCGGTGTTCGGGGCTGGGCACGATGCAGTGATACTCTCGATCCAGCCCGATCTGATGACGATTCTCGCCAGAGATCGCCATGAAAAGCACCTTTTCTACCCGCATGGCTATGAGCATTGGCCCGCGCGGCAGCGGCGCTGGCTGGCGGAAAGGTTCATTGCGGAGGATGTTCTTGGCGTCGAGCCGGCGATGGAGGCGCTTCGTGCGGTCGTCGCCCGGCTGCGCGCGGCGTCCGATGCGCCGATCCTGATCTACAACGTCTGCGCGGTGGTGCCGGGCGAGTGGATCCACGATCATTCGGGGCTGGCCGAGACGCTCGCCACGCGTATTCGCCATTTCAACCTTGGCCTGATCGCCCTTTCGCGCGACACCGGCGTCTCCATCGTCGATGTGGACGCGGTGGTGGCGCGGGAGGGCGCGCGGCGGCTGACGATCGATCCGCTGCACCTCACCGCCGAGGGCTGCCGGCTGGTCGCGGAGGAGGTGGTGCGCGTGCTCGACGATCTCGGCCTGTTTGCGGAAAAGCCATGAAGATCAGCGTGATAATCCGATCGCGCGACGAGGCGCCCCGGCTCAGGCTGACCCTCGCCTCGCTGGCGGAGCAGGCCGACGAAATCGTCGTGGTGGACGATGGATCGATCGACGACACGGCAGAGATGGTGGCCGAAGCGGGGGCGCGCTGCGTCCGCCATCCCGTGTCGCAGGGCCGTTCGGCGGCGTCGAACCGGGGGGCTGTGGTCGCGACGGGGGACGTGCTGGTCTTCCTCGATGGCGACACGCTGGCCGCGCCGGGCATGGTGGCGGCGCACCGTGCGGCGCATCGCGGCCGGCCAAGGGCGATGGGGCGGGGGGAGACGTGGCATTTGCGCTGCACCCGCTTCCTCGCGGACCCGGAGGCGCTGGTGCCGTGGCCGGATCAGGCGGATCGTGTCGCGGCCATGTCGCCGGCTGATCGCGAGCGGCTGGCGGTGACGCGCGATCAGGTGGCGCAGGACTTCCCGGCGATCGCAAGGCGTTCCGCGCCCGGCGTCTATCCCGGCGCAGGGCCACGGCGGCTGCACGAAATCGAGATGGCGGCGCTGCGCCACGATCCCGCCAACCCATTGCTGTGGGCGGCGGCGAGCGGCAGCAACTTTTCCGTACCGCGCGCCGAGTTCCTCGCGGCCGGCGGGTTCGACGAGGCGCTCGACATCAACGAGCATCGCGAACTGGCGCTGCGTCTGATCCAGAACGGACTGAACATGATGCCGGTGGATGCCACCACCCACCACCTCACCCACCGGAGCGGCTGGCGCGATCCGCTGGTCGAACGGGGATGGGAGGCGGTGTTTCGCGCCCGCCATCCCGCAGCGCCGGTGGAAATGCTGGCGAATTTCTGGCGAGATCTGGCGGACGATGGCGGAAGCGGGCCACGCTCCTTCGCCGAGCTGGCGGAGCGCGCGCGTTGAGCGATCCGGTCCCGCTCGGGGCGCGCATCACGCCGGCCGAACGGCCGGTTATGATCGCGGCGGCGGAGCAATTGAGCGACTGCCTGACCGATCCGGGCGAGCCGGCCTGGCCGGTGACGCTGCGCTTCATCGCCGATGGCGAGCCCTCGCCGCCGATCACCATCGCCACGCTGCGCGGCGCGATGGATGGCGGCGAGGATGCGGGGCGGCTCGGCGAACGGCTGGCGGCGCTGCGCGGGGCGGGCGCGCAGGCGATCTTCCTCTGCACCCTGCTGCGCCATGTCGCGGCGCCGGCGGACCGGGCGGCACTGATGCCGCGCATCCGGGCGTTGAACCTGCTCGCCACCGGATTGTCGCACGATCTCGGCATCGCGGTGATCGACGTGGACCGCACCCTGGCACTGTTCGGTGCCGGCCCGTTGCAGACCGACTATCGTCTGAGCGGGGTCGCCGCGCCGGAGGTGGCGGCGCATGTGATCGTCGCCGCGCTGCTGGCGGACGGGCTGGACCACTGGGTGCCGATCGATCGCCAGCAGCGGGCGATCGCGCGGCATGGCGATCTGCACAACATCGCCGCGATCGTCGATCGCCGGCTGAACGGCAAGGCGGGTGGGAGGACGACGCGATGATCTATCGGCTCTCGGTTCCGGCAACGCTGGAGGACGTGACATCGGTGCGGGTGCTCGAATGGCATGGCGCACCCGGCAGCGCGATCACGCCGGGGATGCTGATCGTCGAGCTGGAGACGCATAAGGCGCTGATCGAGGTGCGAGCGGAGCAGACCGGGCTGTTGCGGCGGATCGATTGCGGCGAGGGCGAATGGTGCCCGCTGGGCGGCGCGCTCGCCTTGCTGAGCGACGAAGCAGGCGAGGCGTTGGAGGGCGATGCCGCTGATCTTCCAGCGGATTTCCGCATCGGCTGAATGAAGGATTTGCGACGAACCGATCGACGAACGACATGGCGCCGGGTGATATGCTGCGCCAGTGTCGCGCCATATCACAGACAGGGGATGGATATATGGATCGTCGTGCCTTCATCGGCGGCAGCACCGCCGCCGCCGCACTCGCCGCATTGCCGGCATCGGCCTGGGCGCAAGGCGGAGGCGGGGATGCCGCGCTAAGCGCGGCGTTCGATCGCATCTTCGCCGGGATGCTCGATCGCTCGCCGGAGATGACGACGCAGCTCGGCCTCGACAAGGGCACGCGGGCGGGCGCCAAGCGGCGGCTGGACGACGCGTCGGAGGCGCAGATGCGTCGTGATCTCGCGCAGAATCAGGGATGGATCGCCGAGTTGGAGCGGATGCCGGCCGCCGGCCTGTCGCGGGCGGGCGCGCTGAATCGCGAGATCGTGCTCTATTCGCTGCGGCAGGATGTGGTGCCGGCCGATCGCTTCGGCCTGGATTCGGTGATCCGGCCCTACCGCATCTTTCAGCAGGGCGGCGCCTATTTCGGCGTGCCCGACTTCCTCAACGATACCCATGTGATCGCGACGAAGGAGGATGCCGACGCCTATCTGGCGCGGTTGCAGGCCTTTGCCACCGTGCTCGATCAGGATGTCGTGGTGCAGCGGGCGCAGGCGGCGCGCGGCATCATCGCCCCCGATTTCTCGCTGGACCTCACGCTGGCGCAGATGAGCAGGCTGATCGCCGCGCCGGCCGGCGAAAGCAACCTCGTCCAGTCGCTCGTGCGGCGGACACGCGCCAAGGGCATCGCCGGCGACTGGGCGACGCCGGCGACGCGCATCGTCGAGACGGCCATCTATCCCGCGATCCAGCGGCAGATCGCGCTGGTGCGGGAGTTGCGCGGGCAGACGAAGCCGGGCGCGGGCGTGTGGCGGCTGCCGCAGGGCGACGCGATCTACGCCGCCGCGCTGATGCAGGCGACCACCACCACGCTTTCGCCCGAGGAGGTGCATCGCATGGGGCTGGAGCAGGTGGCGCAGATCACCGCCGAACTCGATCGCATCCTGAAGGCCGAGGGGATGAGCCAGGGTTCGGTCGGCGCGCGATTGCAGGCGCTGAACAAGGATCCCAAGCAGCTCTACGCCAATACGGCGGAGGGCAGGGCCGCGCTGATCGCATCGCTGAACGACGGCATCCGCCTCATCACCGCGAAGCTGCCGCAGGCCTTTTCGCATGTCTCGTCCGCGCCGCTGGAGATCCGCGCGGTGCCGGTGGAGATACAGGACGGCGCATCCAATGGCTATTACAAGCGCGCCGCGCTGGATGGATCGCGCCCGGCGATCTACTTCATCAACCTCAAGGATGTGGGGGACTGGCCGAAATACAGCCTGCCGTCGCTCACCTACCATGAGGGCCTGCCGGGGCATCACCTGCAGATCAGCCTGTCGCAGGAATCGGGCGATATTCCGATGCTGCGCAAGGTCGGCTTCTTCGGCGCCTATACCGAGGGCTGGGCGCTTTATGCCGAGCAGCTGGCGGACGAGCTGCACGCCTATCCGACCTCATTGGAGCGGGCGGGCTATCTGCAATCCTTCCTGTTCCGCGCGGCGCGGCTGGTGGTGGATACCGGCATCCACGTCAAGCAGTGGAGCCGTGAGCAGGCGACCGCCTATATGGTGGAGACCGCCGGCTTCGCCCAGCCGCGATCGCAGCGCGAGGTGGAGCGTTATTGCACCCAGCCGGGCCAGGCCTGTTCGTACAAGGTGGGCCACATGGCGTGGACCAAGGCGCGGGCGGACGCCGAGAAGACGTTGGGCGCGAAGTTCGACATCAAGCGGTTTCACGAGGTGCTGAAGGACGGCGCCATGCCGCTGACGATGCTGCAGCGGCTCACCGCCGAGCGGGCGGCGGCGCAGGCGTAAAAGGACGGGCCGGCGCCGTGCGCGCCGGCCCGTTTCGATCAGGCGGCGCCCTGTGCCGGCGTGTTGACGCCCATGCTCTGGAGGTAGCGTTTCACGTTGCGGGCGGCCTGGCGCAGGCGCTGTTCGTTTTCCACCATCGCGATGCGGACATGCCCCTCGCCATCCTCGCCATAGCCGACCCCCGCCGCCACCGCGACGCCGGCATGGGTGAGCAATTGCTTGGAGAACTCGAGGCTGCCGAGATGGGCGAGCGCCGGCGGCAGCGGCGCCCAGGCGAACATGCTGGCGCGCGGCACCGGGATTTCCCAGCCGGCGCGGCCGAAGCTTTCCACCATCACGTCGCGCCGCCGCCGGTAGAGCTGACGGTTCTTCTCGACGATATCCTGCGGCCCGTTGATCGCCGCCACCGCCGCCGCCTGGATCGGCGTGAAGGCGCCGTAATCGAGATAGCTTTTCACCCGCGTCAGCGCCGCGATCAGCGTCTTGTTGCCGACCGCGAAGCCGATCCGCCAGCCGGCCATGCTGTATGTCTTGGAGACGCTGGTGAACTCGACCGCGACATCCTTGGCGCCGGGCACCTGGAGGATCGAAGGCGTCGGGCAGCCATCATAATATAGCTCCGAATAAGCGAGATCGGAGAGCACCCACACCTTGTTCTCCTTCGCCCAGGCGACCAGCCGCTCGTAGAAAGCGAGATCGACGACTTCGGCGGTGGGGTTGGACGGATAGCCCACCACCAGCACCGACGGCTTAGGCACGGTGAACTTCATCGCCCGGTCGAGCGACTCCCAATAATGCTCGTCGGGCGTCGTCGGCACCGAGCGGATCGTCGCGCCGGCGATGATGAAGCCGAAGGTGTGGATCGGGTAGGACGGGTTGGGCGCGAGGATCACGTCGCCGGGCGCGGTGATCGCCTGCGCGAGATTGGCCAGCCCCTCCTTCGAGCCGAGCGTGACGACGACCTCCGTATCGGGATCGACATCGACGCCGAAGCGGCTGCCATAATAATTCGCCTGGGCCTTGCGCAGGCCGGGAATGCCCTTGGACGCTGAATAACCATGCGCGTTCGGATTGCGCGCGACCTCGCACAATTTGTCGATGACATGCGGCGGCGGCGGCAGATCGGGATTGCCCATGCCGAGATCGATGATGTCCTCACCGCGCGCGCGCGCCGCTGCCCGCATCGCGTTCACTTCGGCGATAACGTAGGGCGGCAGGCGTTTGATGCGGTAGAAATCCTCGGACATGATGTTCCTCAGTGGTTTCGCTTGGCGGCGGGGCGGGGATCGCCCATGATCGCGGCCAAGCACGCTATAAGCCGGGACGACATGCTTTGTCAGCGGATATGGACGTCGAAGGGAGATGGACGATGGCGGACGAAACCGATCAGGCCGGGGCGGGGGCACAGGCGTTCGCCGCCGCGATGCCGTCGCTCACCGAACTGCAGCATTGGACCGGGATGATCGGCCGCGCGCAGCAGATGATGCTGGAGGCGGTGAGCGAGGCGACGATGAAGGCCGAGGCCGATCTCGCCAACGGCGCGTCGGTGCCCGCCTTGCCGGCGATGATGGACGCGGCCGGGATCGCCCATATGCAGGCGGATTTCTGGCAGCAGAGCGCCGATCTGTGGCAACGCTTCCTCAAGCAGGGATCGGAGCCGCATCCGCTGTCGGCGCAGGCCGACAAGGATCGCCGCTTCTCCTCGCCGCACTGGCGCGATTCGCCGCTGTTCGACATGATCCGGCAGAGCTACCTGATGGTATCGGACATGATGCTGAAGAATGTCGAGGCGCTCGACGGGGTGGACGATCGCCAGCGCGAGCAGCTCCGCTTCGCGACGCGCGCCTTCACCGACGCGCTGAGCCCGTCCAATTTCTTCATGACCAACCCGCAGGTGATCGAGAAGACGCTGGAGACGAAGGGCGCCAACCTGCTCAAGGGCCTGGAGCATATGCTCACCGACCTCAAGAAGGGTCAGCTCACCCATACCGACCCCAATGCATTCGAGGTCGGCCGCAACGTCGCCGCGACGCCGGGCAAGGTGATAAGGGAGACGCCGCTCTACCAGCTGATCCAATATACGCCGACGACCGAACAGGTGTACGAAACGCCGCTGGTGATCTTCCCGCCGTGGATCAACCGCTTCTACATCCTCGATCTCAATCCGCAGAAAAGCTTCATCCGCTGGGCGGTGGAGCAGGGGCTGACGGTGTTCGTCGTCTCGTGGAAATCGGCCGATGCGAGCCTGATCGACGTGACGATGGACGATTATGTCCTGCGCGGGCAGCTGGATGCGATCGATACCGTGCGCGATCTGCTCGACGTACCCTCGGTCCACACGATCGGCTATTGCGTGGCGGGCACCAACCTCGCCGCCCTGCTCGCCTGGCTGGCGGCGCGGGGGGATGCGGCCAAGGTGGCCAGCGCCACCTTCTTTACCGCGCAGGTGGATTTCACCCGCTCCGGCGATCTCAAGGTGTTCATCGACGACGAGCAGATGAAGATGATCGGCACGATCGCCGGCGGCACCGGCTATCTCGACGGGCGCTATATGGCGGTGACGTTCAACCTGCTGCGCGGGCGCGACCTGATCTGGAGCTATGTGGTCAACAATTACCTGATGGGGGAGGACTATCCTCCGTTCGATCTGCTGCACTGGAACAGCGACACCACCAACCTGCCGCTGAAATGGCATCAGGCCTATCTGACCGACCTGTATCGCGACAACAAGCTGGTGCAGCCCGGCGGCATCGTGCTGGACGGCACGCCGATCGACCTCGGCCTGGTGGAGACGCCCTCCTACATCCAGGCCGGACGCGAAGACCATATCGCGCCGGCCGAAAGCGTGTGGAAGATCACCGATCACTTCAAGGGGCCGAACCGTTTCGTCCTGGCGGGTTCGGGCCACATCGCGGGCGTGGTGAACCCGCCGGCCGGCAACAAATATCAATATTGGACGAACGAACATCCGGTCGCCTCGCTCGACGAATTCATTTCGGGTGCCGTGGAAACCAAGGGAAGCTGGTGGCCGGACTGGATCATGTGGATCGATCGACTGACTCCGGCCAAGACCGAGGCGAGCGAGGCAAGGCTACCAGGCAGCGGCAAGCTGGCCGCGATCGAGGACGCGCCGGGAAAATATGTGCGGATGCGCTAGGCTGTGACACACATGCGGTGAATTGAGCGGAACAATAATGCTGCACCGCACAATTGTCTTGCAACGATGCATCCCCGTCCATATTGTGCAACGCAACATGGACGGGGGAAATGATGAGCGACTCGAAAGCGCCGGGTACTAAGGGCTCGTCGCCTGTTGCAGCCAAGGCCGGCGGCAAGCCGTTGATCGGCAAGTCCGCGACAGCGCCGATCGTGCCGCCGTCGGCGCGCAAGGCGATACCGCCGCTGGTGTCCAAGCCGGGCGCCGTTGGCGAACCGGTAGCCTTCGAGCCGGCGCCGATCCCGGAACCTGCGCCGGAACCCGAAGCCAAGAGCGCGATTGAGGTTTTCGCCGAACCGGCGCCGACCCTCGCCGAGAAGATCGAATCCGCCGTGGCGCCCGAAGCGCCCGAGGAAACCCCGGTGGCGGATCCCGTCATCGAACAGACGCCAGCGCCGGCCTTGGCCGATGCTGTGACGAACGCGGCGCCGAGTTTCGCTGCCGCACCAGTAGCGGATCCGGTCGTTTCGGAGCCCGCCAAGCCAGAAGCCGTTGTTAGTCTGAAACCCGATACTGCCGCTGCGTTCAAGTTCGCACCGGCTTTAACCAGAGGATTTGTTGATATGGCCACCACGTTCGATGCCGCAACGCCCGCCGCGACCGCCCAGAAGGTTCAGGCCATGTTCGGCGGGATGAACGATCGCGCGAAGACCGCGATGGAAAAGAGCGCGAAGCTTGGCGAGGAACTGACCGAGCTGACCAAGGGCAATGTCGAAGCGCTCGTCGCGTCCGGCAAGGTTGCGGCCAAGGGCGCCGAGACGATGGCGCAGGAAGCCGCCGAATATGGCAAGCGCAATTTCGAGAGCGCGACGGCCATGTTCAAGAGCCTCGCCTCCGCCAAGAGCCCGACCGAGCTGTTCCAGCTGCAGAGCCAGTTCGCCAAGTCGTCGTTCGACGGTGTCGTCGCCGAAGCGTCCAAGCTGAGCGAAGCCTGGGTGAAGCTCGCGGGTGAAGTCGTGCAGCCGATCTCGAACCGCTACGCCGTCGCCGCCGAGAAGCTCAAGGCCGCCGCGCTCTGAGCCGCCAGGCCGCAACCGGCGGGCTGCCCCCGCCGGTTGCGGACCAGGTGATTGCAAACGGCCGCTCCCGATCGGGCGCGGCCGTTTGTGCGTCCGGCGGACCTTGCCCTTGCGCCCCGCAATGCCATATCCTGCGGCGATCCCCGAGGAGACGAGCGAGACGATGGCCGCGGCCGACCCGAGAATATTGGCGATGGCGGGACGCAAGGATGTCGACGATGGCCAGAACGGCCTTGGCGTCGCCACCCGCACGCGCACCCGCACCAAGAAGCCCCAGCCCTACAAGGTGCTGATGCTGAACGACGATTATACTCCGATGGAGTTCGTCGTGCTGTGCCTCCAGCGTTTCTTCCGCATGAGCATCGAGGATGCCACGCGCGTGATGCTGCATGTCCACCAGAAGGGCGTCGGCGTGTGTGGCGTGTTCAGCTATGAAGTGGCCGAGACGAAGGTGGGGCAGGTGATCGACTTTGCCCGGCAGAATCAGCACCCGCTGCAATGCACGCTGGAGAAGGCCTGACCGCTCGCTTGCGCGAGGGCGCGGAGCCGATACAAGCGCGGCATGGACAAGATCATCATCAGGGGCGGCAACCGCCTCTCTGGCCGCTTGCCGATTTCCGGCGCCAAGAATGCCGCACTGACGTTGCTGCCGTGCGCCTTGCTGACCGATGGCGAGCTGACGCTGGGCAACCTGCCGCGGCTGGCGGATGTCGATAGTTTCGGCCACCTGCTGAACGAACTCGGCGTTTCCACCACGGTGAAGCGTGCGCCCGGCGAGGACTTCGCCCGCGAAATGACCTTGGACGCGGAGCGTATCGCCTCCACCGTCGCGCCATACGACATCGTGCGCAAAATGCGCGCCTCCATCCTCGTGCTCGGGCCTTTGCTGGCGCGGGCGGGGGAGGCGACCGTTTCACTGCCGGGCGGTTGCGCGATCGGCAACCGCCCGATCGACCTGCACCTGAAGGCGCTGGAGGCGCTCGGCGCGGAGATAGAACTGGCCGCAGGCTATGTGCGCGCGACCGCGCCCGATGGCGGATTGAAGGGTGGCCGGATCATCTTCCCCGTCGTCTCGGTCGGCGCGACCGAGAATGCGCTGATGGCGGCGGTGCTGGCTAAGGGCGAGACCGTCATCGAGAATGCCGCGCGCGAGCCGGAGATCACCGATCTGGCGCGCTGCCTTGTCGCGATGGGGGCGATGATCGACGGGATCGGTACGGAGCGGCTGGTGATCCACGGTGTCGATCGCCTGCACGGCGCCCGCTACAATGTGATGCCCGATCGGATCGAGGCGGGCAGCTATGCCTGCGCGGCGGCCATCACCGGCGGCGATGTGGAACTGGCCGGCGCGCGCGTCGAGGATATGACGGCGATCCTGGCGGGGCTGGAGGAAGCCGGCGTCGGGATCGCGGTGAGCGAGACGGGTATCCGCGTCAGCGCCGGGCAGCGGTTGAAGCCGCTGACGATCGCGACCGCACCCTTCCCGGCCTTTCCGACGGACATGCAGGCGCAATTCATGGCGATGGTCGCGCTGGCCGACGGCACCAGCGTTTTCACCGAGACGATCTTCGAGAATCGCTACATGCATGTGCCGGAACTCGCCCGCATGGGCGCGGACGTGCAGGTTCGCGGCCGGACGGCGGTGGTGAAGGGCGTGGATGGGCTGGTCGGCGCCGAGGTGATGGCGACCGATCTGCGCGCCTCGATGAGCCTGGTGCTCGCCGGCCTGGCGGCTGCGGGCGAGACGCAGGTCCACCGCGTCTATCATCTCGATCGCGGCTATGAACGGCTGGAGGAGAAGCTCTCCGGCGTCGGCGCGGATATCGAGCGCGCATCGGACTGAGCCCGCCGCCCGGCCGGGCGGCGGGCCGCAGGATCAGAGCTTCAGGTGGTTCTTGCCGCGCTGGGCGTCATGCTTCTGATTCAGGATGGCGCGGTTGGCCTGTTCCTGCCTGGCGTGGATGATGCGCTTGTCGTGCGCGGTCAGCTTGCCGCCGTGGCGCGCGCGCATGCGATCTTCCTCGCGCTTGATCGCGGCCTGCTGCGCCTTCAGCCGCGCCGCCTCCGCATGGGTCAGCTTGCCGGAGCGGACGCCCGCATCGATGCGACGCTCCTGATTCAGCTGGCGCGCATTTACCGGCGCCGCGGCCGAAGCGACGCCGCCGCACGCCATCGCGCAAAGGGCCGCCGTGATGATGATCCGCTTCATATCGAACTCCGGTTGACGATGGGCAGCGATGCCCGCCGGGCAACAAACCGCCGGCGGCGGAAAAGGTCCATCGGCGCGGCGGATCACAGCATCACATCGATCATGTGCAGCGCCAGCCCGACCAGCCCGCCGACGACGGTGCCGTTGATGCGGATATATTGCAAATCCCGGCCGACCGCCGATTCGAGGCGGGCGGTGATCGTCCGCGCATCCCAGCCACGGATCGTGTCCGAGACCAGCCGGACGATCGCGTCGCCATAGCTTGCCACGGTGCCCACCATTGCCCGCCGGGCGAACTGGTTGATCGTCCGGCGCAGGCGGGCATCCTGTTGCAGCGTGTCGCCCAGCTGGCGCAGCGCATCGCCGAACTTGCCGGCGAGCGTGGCCTGCGGATCGCGCGCCGCGCGCAACAGGCCGGTGCGCGCGCTCTCCCACAGGCCATCGATCCAGTGGATGATCGCAGGGTTGGCGAGGATCTCCTCCTTCAGCCGGGCGACCTTGGCCTGCATATCGGGATCGTGCTGGAGATCGGCGGCGAGCGTGGTCAGCGCCTCCTCCGCCTTGGCGCGCAGCGGGTGGGCTGGATCGGCGGCCATCTCGTCGATCAGCCGGCGCAGGCCATCGACGATGGAGTTGGCCAGCTTCTCGTCCAGCCCGGTCCAACGCATGATCGCCCCGGCGCGCTTGCTCACCATCTGCCGGATCAGCGCCTCGTTGGCGTCGAGCGTGCGCCCAACCCAGACGGTCACGCTGTCGAGCAGGGGTATGTGGCGATCCTCCGCCATCGCCGCGCCCAGCGCCTGGCCGATCATCGGCGACACGTTCAGCGCGCGCAGACGGGCAGCGATCGCGCCTTTCACCATGCCGCCCAGCCGCTCCTGATCCAGCGCCTCGAGGATATTGGCGACGAGGCGGGAGGCGCCCTCGCGCAGGCGGCCCTGGCTTTCCGGCGGTTGTGCCAGAAAACGGCCGGCGGCGGTCGCGAGGTCGAGCCGGCGCATCCGCCGGGCGACGATCGAGGCGGTGAGGAAGTTGTCGCGCAGGAAGGTGGCGAGATTGTCGCCGATGCGATCCTTGTTGCGCGGGATGATCGCGGTGTGCGGAATCGGCAGGCCGAGCGGATGGCGGAACAGCGCCGTGACGGCGAACCAGTCTGCCAACCCGCCGACCATCGCCGCCTCGGCAAAGGCGCGCACGAAACCCCAGGCGGGGTGCCGCGCCTCCAGCGCGCGGGCGACGAGGTAGATCGCCGCCATGCCCACCAGCAGGCCGGTGGCGACGACGCGCATGCCCTGCACGCCGCCCTGCGCCGGATTGAACCGATCGAGGCCGGTCGCGCGCAGCAGGCTCATCGGCCGGTCCGTTGATCGATCGTCACGCGCCTAGAATGACCGCGGCGGCGATTGGTTCAACCCGTCATTCGGCCGGCAGCGGCCCGGTGCGTGCCTCGCGCGGTTCGTTGTTCGTCAGGCGGCGGCCGAGGCGAGGCCCGATCCATTCCTCGAAACCGACCGCGAGGCTGAAGGCGGCAGGCACGATCAGCAAAGTGAGGATCGTGGACAGGATAAGCCCGCCGATCACCACGATACCCATCGGCGCGCGGAAACTGCCGTCTCCGCCGAGGCTGAGCGCGATCGGCACCATGCCCGCGACCATCGCGACGGTGGTCATCACGATCGGCTGGGCGCGCTTGTGGCCGGCATCGACGATCGCCTCCTCGCGCGGCACGCCCTTGCCCATCTCCTCCAGCGCGAAATCGACGAGCAGGATCGAGTTCTTGGCGACGATGCCAAGCAGCATCAGCAGCCCGATCATCACCGGCATCGAGACGGGATTGCCGGTGAGGTGCAGCGCCAGCGCGCCACCCAGCGGCGCCAGCAGCAGCGAGCCCATGTTGACGAACGGCGGCATCACCCGCTTGTACAGCAGCACCAGCACGGCGAAGACGAGCAGGGTGCCGGACACCACCGCGATGATGAAGTTGGCGACGAGTTCGGCCTGCCACTTGCTGTCGCCGAACTTCACCCTCTCCACCCCCGACGGCAGGTTCTTCATCGCCGGCAGTTCCTCGATCTTCGGATTGGCCACGCCGGCCTGCGCGCCGGGGGCGAGATCGGCGCCGATCACGATGCGGCGCGTCTGGTTGTAGCGGCGCAGCTGCGACGGGCCGGCGCCGAAGCCGATATCGGCCACGACCTTCAGCGGCACCGATCCGCCCATCGCGGTGGGCACCGGCAGATTCTCGATCGTCGAAAGATTGCGGCGGGAATTTTCGGCGATCGCCACCCGGATCGGGATCTGCCGATCGGACAGCGAGAATTTGGCGACATTCTGGTCGATATCGCCGAGCGTGGCGATGCGGATCGTCTGGCTGAGCGCCGAGGTGGTCACGCCCATGTCGGCGGCGAGATCGAAACGCGGACGGATCACGATCTCGGGCCGCTGCAGATCGCCGTCGATGCGCGGGCTGCGCAGTTCGGGGATGCCGCGCATCCCTTCCACCACCTTCAGGGCGGCGACGTTCAGCTTGTCGGGATCGTCGCCGGCCAGCATGATCGTGATGTCGCGGCCGAGGCCACCGCTTTGCGACTGGAACGTCACGCGGGCATCGGCGATCGCGGCGAGCTTCGGCGCTAGGGCGCGCTCCACCTCGATGCTCGTCCGCTTCCGCTTGGGATCGAGCGTGACGTAGATATCGGCGGAGCCGGTCTCGATATCGGAAAAGGCCTTGGCCACCTCCGGCGCGGTCTTGAGGACCGCCGTCGCCGTGTCGGCCACGCTGGTGGTCTGCGCCAGGGTGGAGCCCGGCACCATCTGGATCCGCACCTGGCTGTAATCCGTGTTGATTGTCGGCTGGAAGTTGAACGGCAATGTCGCGAAGGAGATGATCGTCGCGACGAAGGCCAGCCCGCCGAAGCCCAGCGTCCACCAGCGATGGCGCAGCGACCAGCCGAGCAGCGCCATGTAGCGGCGCATCAGCCAGTTCTCGCCATGCGGGGCATGGCCGTGCGCCTTCAGGAAATAAGCGGCGACCATCGGCGTGATGAGGCGCGCGACCGCCAGGCTGAGCAATACGGCGGCGACGATCGTGAGACCGAAATTCTTGAAGAACTGCCCGGAAATGCCCGGCATCAGGCCCACCGGCAGGAACACCGCGACGATCGCCATCGTCGTCGCCAGCACGGCGAGGCCGATCTCGTCCGCCGC
>CAXTTS010000040.1:0-19294 GCA_964247265.1 uncultured Sphingomonadaceae bacterium | reverse complement strand
AAGCAGCGCATCCGTTCGGAGACGTTCGCCGATCATTACAGCCAGGCCCGGCAATTCTACCTGAGCCAGCTGCCGATCGAGCAGAAGCATATCGGCGACGCGCTCGTGTTCGAGCTGTCCAAGGTGGAGCGGGTCGACATCCGCGCGCGTGCCGTCTCGCATCTGCTCAACATCGATGGCGGGCTCGCGGCGACGGTGGCGGACGGTCTCGGCATGGATCTGCCGCAAGCGGCGCAGGCGGCGAAGCCGACGCTGGACCTGCCGACTTCGGACAAGCTCAGCATCCTGCTGAACGGGCCGAAGGACTTCAAGGGACGCAAGATGGGCCTGTTCCTGACGGACGGCTCCAGCGCGGCCTTGTTCAACGCACTCACCAAGGCGCTGACGGCCGAGGGTGCGCTGTGGGAGGTCGTGGCGCCGAAGATCGGCGGTGTCACGCTGGACGATGGCACGAAGGTGGCGGCCAAGCAGAAGATCGACGGCGGCCCCTCCGTCCTGTTCGATGCGGTGGCGGTGCTGCCGTCCGAAGCCGGCGCGGCGATGCTGGCGAAGGATGCGGCCTCCAAGGACTTCGTGTCCGACGCGTTCGGGCACTGCAAGTTCATCGGCTATAGCGATGCCGCCAAGACTTTGTTCGACGCCGCCCGCGTGCCCGAGATCGATGAAGGCTTCGTGGCGCTCTCCAAGGACAAGGATGCCAAGGCGTTCGTCGCGACGTGCCGCCAGCTCCGCTTCTGGCCGCGCGAACTAAAGGTCGATCTGGACGCCGCATCGCTCGACGCGACGGCCTGATCCGATGTGCCGGCGATCTATGTTAAAGGTCGCCGGCATCACCCGCCCAGAAGCACCGTCATGTATGGCCTGACCTGTGCCATAGTGGACAAGGCCATTGTCGATCGGCTCGCATTTGCATATCGGGAGATGAACGGCTGCGGCCTGAATATCGAGGAACGAGCGTAACATGGCCACTGCGACGATGGATCTTTCGAACGACGGCGCAGCGGCGAATGGATCGGCACCGACCCGCCATCATGCGCTGCTCGCCTGGGTGGAAGATGTCGCCGCCCGCACCAAGCCGGATCGCGTCGTCTGGTGCGATGGCAGCGACGAGGAATGGAGCCGCCTGACCGAGCAGCTGGTCGACGCGCAGACGCTCGTCCGGCTGGACCCCGCCAAGCGCCCCAACAGCTTCTACGCCCGCTCCGATCCGCGCGACGTCGCACGGGTGGAAAGTCGCACGTTCATCTGCTCGGCGTCCGAGGCGGATGCCGGCCCGACGAACAACTGGCGCGATCCGGCCGAGATGCGCGCAACGCTGGAGCCGCTGTTCGATGGCTGCATGAAGGGCCGCACGATGTATGTCGTGCCCTTCTGCATGGGGCCGCTCGGCTCCGACAAGAGCGCGATCGGCGTCGAGATCACCGACAGCGCCTATGTCGTCCTGTCGATGAAGATCATGACGCGCATGGGCGCCGCCGCGCTCGACATGCTCGGCGACGACGGCTTCTTCGTCCGCTGCGTCCACTCGGTCGGCATGCCGCTGGTGGATGGCGTCACAGACGTGCCGTGGCCGTGCAACGAACAGAAGTGGATCGTCCACTATCCCGAGACGCGGGAGATCTGGTCCTACGGTTCCGGCTATGGCGGCAACGCGCTGCTCGGCAAGAAATGCTTCGCCCTCCGCATCGCCAGCGTGATGGCACGCGACGAGGGCTGGCTGGCCGAGCACATGCTCATCCTCAAGCTCACCTCGCCGGCGGGCAGCACTCATTATATCAGCGCCGCCTTCCCGTCCGCCTGCGGGAAGACGAACATGGCCATGCTGGAGCCGACGATCCCCGGTTGGAAGGTCGAGACGGTCGGCGACGACATCGCCTGGATGCGCTTCGGCAAGGATGGGCGGCTGTACGCGGTCAATCCGGAAGCCGGCTTCTTCGGCGTCGCCCCCGGCACTGGCCCCGCGACCAACCGCAACGCGGTGGATACGCTGACCGGCAATGCGATATTCACCAACGTCGCGCTTACCGCCGACGGCGACGTGTGGTGGGAGGGCCTGACCGACACGCCGCCCGCAAACCTGACCGACTGGCGCGGCCAGCCGTGGGATGCCGCCAGCGGCCAGCCTGCCGCGCACCCCAATGCGCGCTTCACCGTACCGGCGGCGCAATGCCCGTCGATCGCGTCGGAGTGGGATTCACCCGAAGGCGTGCCGATCTCGGCGATCCTGTTCGGCGGCCGCCGCGCCAATTCCGTGCCGCTCGTCACCGAGGCGTTCGACTGGAACCACGGCGTCTATCTCGCGGCCAACATCGCGTCGGAAGGCACGGCGGCGGCCGAGAATGCGGTCGGCGCGCTGCGCTACGATCCGTTCGCGATGCTGCCTTTCTGCGGCTACGACATAGCCCGCTACATGGAGCATTGGGTGCGTCTCGGCGCGGCGGCGGGCAGCGACCCGTCGCAGCTGCCGCGCATCTACCTCGTCAACTGGTTCCGCAAGGGCACGGACGGCAAGTTCCTGTGGCCGGGCTTCGGCGACAATGTCCGCGTGCTGAAGTGGATCGTCGAGCGGTGCGAGGGCAGCGCCGATGCGATCGACACCCCGATCGGCCGCGCGCCGGCTCCCGGCGCGCTCGATCTCGGCGGGCTGTCGCTGGCCGATGCCGCCATCGCCCAGCTCTTCGCCGTCGATCCGGCGGTGTGGGCGACGGAAGCCAGCGCCAACGCTGGCAACCTGCGCGCGCTCGGCGACGTGCCCCCGGCGGTCGCCGCCGAGCAGGCCGCGCTCGAGCGCCGGCTGGAGGCTGCCGCGGCCTGAGGCTCTCGACCCGCTTCGAACCAAAAAGGGCGGCGCGAGACATACTCGCGCCGCCCTTTTCATGTCGGCATCAAAGCGGTCCGTCAAAATGAAGGGGGCGGCAACCCGGCCAGGTCGCCCCCCCTTCCGCTATCAGGCCGCCTTGGCGCGGCTCGCGCGTTTGCGCTCGTTCGGGTCGAGGTGGCGCTTGCGCAGGCGGATCGACTTCGGCGTCACCTCCACCAGCTCGTCATCGTCGATATAGGCGATCGCCTGCTCCAGCGTAGCGCGTTTGGGCGGAGTAAGGCGGACCGCATCGTCCTTCCCGCCTGAAGCGCGGAAGTTGGTCAGCGCCTTGGTCTTCATCGGGTTGACCTCAAGGTCGTCCGGCTTGGCATTTTCGCCGACGATCATGCCCTCATACAGCACCTCGCCGTGGCCGACGAACAGGATGCCACGCTCCTCAAGTGGACCGAGCGCATAGCTGTTGGCCTCGCCCGCGCCATTGGAGATCAGCACGCCATTCTTGCGGCCCTCGATCTTGCCTTTATGCGGCCCGTACTTCTCGAACAGCCTGTTCATGATGCCCGTACCACGCGTATCGGACAGGAACTCGCCGTGATAACCAATCATCCCGCGCGACGGCGCCGAGAAGGTTATACGTGTCTTGCCGCCGCCGGATGGGCGCATGTCGGTCAATTCGGCTTTACGGATCGCCATCTTCTCCACAACCGTGCCCGAATATTCCTCGTCCACGTCGATGATGACGGTCTCATACGGCTCGGTTAGTTTGCCGGCATCGTCCTCGCCGAACAGCACGCGCGGGCGGCTGATGCCGAGTTCGAAGCCCTCGCGCCGCATCGTCTCGATCAGCACGCCCAGCTGCAACTCGCCGCGGCCGGCCACCTCGAAACTGTCCTTGTCGGTCGCTTCGGTCACCTTGATCGCCACGTTCGACTCCGCCTCGCGGAACAGGCGGTCGCGGATCATCCGGCTCGTCACCTTGGTGCCCTCGCGCCCCGCCATCGGCGAATCGTTCACCGCGAACCGCATCGAGAGCGTCGGCGGATCGATCGGCTGCGCGTGCAACGGCTCCGTCACGATCGGATCGCAAATCGTGTTCGAGACGGTCGCCGTGGTCAGCCCGGCGATCGAGATGATGTCGCCGGCATTGGCCTCCTCGGTCGGCACCCGCTCCAGCCCGCGGAACGTCATAATCTTCGAAGCGCGGCCGGTCTCGACGATCTTGCCGTCATTATCCAGCGCGTGGATCGGCATGTTCGTCTTGACCGAACCCGAGAACACCAGGCCGGTGAGGATGCGGCCGAGGAAGTTGTCGCGATCGAGCAGCGTCACCAGGAACTTGAACGGTCCGTCCGGATCGGCCGACGGCGCCGGCACATGATCGACGATCTTCTGAAACAGCGGCTTCAGCGTGCCTTCGCGCGCGGCGGGATCGTCGCTCGCATAACCGTTGCGGCCGGAGGCGAACAGCACTGGGAAGTCGAGCTGCTCGTCATTCGCGTCGAGCGAAACGAACAGGTCGAACACCTCGTCCAGCACTTCCTGCGTGCGCTCGTCGGCGCGGTCGATCTTGTTGACCACCACGATCGGCTTCAGCCCCAGCGCCAGCGCCTTGCCCGTGACGAACTTCGTCTGCGGCATCGCGCCTTCCGACGAATCGACCAGCAGGATCACGCCGTCCACCATCGACAGGATGCGCTCCACCTCGCCGCCGAAATCGGCGTGGCCGGGCGTGTCGACGATGTTGATGCGCGTCGCCTCGCCCGCCTCGTCATGCCATTCGACGGAGGTGCACTTCGCCAGGATCGTGATGCCACGCTCCTTTTCCAGATCGTTCGAGTCCATCGCGCGCTCTTCGATGCGCTGGTTATCGCGGAACGTGCCGGACTGGCGGAACAGCTGGTCGACGAGCGTCGTCTTGCCGTGATCGACATGCGCGATGATCGCCACGTTGCGGAGGCTCATGGTCGTGTAGTCCTGAAGATGAGGGATTTGGCCGCGCGCATAACGGAATTTGCGCGATGCAACAACCCCGCGAGCGGATCGGCGCACATCGGCAAAGCCACGGCTTAGACGAAGGTCGAACGCAAAACGATGCTGCAGCGCACCCGCCCCGCGATCGGGGCAACTCACCGCAAAGGGCGGGTCAAGGGGTTCCCAGCGTTAACCCACGTTGCCTATCGGGGTGCAGCAGACAACGGGGCAGTAAACCAGATGCTGAAAACCACCCGGAACCTGATTGGTTCCGCACTCCTTCTTGCGGCCTGCTTCGGCAGCACCGGCGCGCAGGCGGCACCATGGCAGTGCGCGCCGTTCGCCCGCATGTTCTCCGGCATCCAGCTGTTCGGCGCGGCCGCCGGCTGGTGGCAGCAGGCGATCGGCAAATATGCGCAAGGGTCCGTGCCGAAGGCTGGCGCCGTGCTCGTGTTCAAGGCGATCGGCTCGATGCGCTCGGGCCATGTCGCCACCGTCAGCCAGGTCGTCAGCGATCGCATCATCAAGGTGACGCACGCCAACTGGTCGATCATCAACGGCCATCGCGGCCAGGTGGAAAAGGACGTGACCGTGATGGACACCTCACCCGCTGGCGACTGGAGCCAGGTGAAGGTGTGGTACGCGCCGCTGCACGACCTCGGCACCCACGCCTACCCCGCATTCGGCTTCATCTATGCGGGCGCGGGCACCGTCGCGAAGTCGGCCGCTGCGGTCGCCGCTTTGCCTACCGAGGTCGCCTCGCTCGATCTCTGATACGGTTAACCACCTATTGATCTCGACTCCGGGCGCGCGCCGCCGCAGGTGAGGGCATCGCTGCCGGAGCCGCCCCATGAAAATGCTATTCGCCCTCCTCGTCACCGCCATCGCCGCGCCCGCCTTTGCACAGGGTCGCGCGGCCCCGTTCACGATCGAGGATAGCGGCAAGGGCTTCTACCGGCTGGACGATGCGGTGAAGTCGGTCGGCGATCGTGATGCCGTGATCCGCATCGCCAGCGGCACCTATCGCGATTGCGCCGTGCAGGAAGCCGGCCGCATCGCCTATCGCGCGATCGAGCCCGGCAAGGCGATCTTCGACGGGGGCACCTGCGAGGGCAAGGCCACGCTGGTGCTGCGTGGGCGCGATGCCGTGGTCGATGGCCTCGTCTTCCAGAATATGCGCGTGCCGGATGGCAATGGCGCGGGCATCCGGCTGGAGAAGGGGCCGCTGATCGTCCAGAACGCCGTCTTCCGCGATTCGGAGGAAGGCATTCTCACCGCCGACGATCCCGCCTCGGCGATCAAAGTGGATCGCACCACCTTCTCCGGGCTTGGCCGCTGCGATCGTGGCCTGTCCTGCGCCCACTCGATCTACGTCAACGCCTATGGCTCGCTCACCGTCACCCGCTCGCGCTTCGAACGCGGTCAGGGCGGCCACTATCTGAAGAGCCGCGCCCGCCGGATCGCCGTCAGCGACTCGAGCTTCGACGATACGCGCGGCCATGTGACCAACTACATGATCGATCTCTCCACCGGCGCGACCGGCAGCATCACCGGCAACACCTTCGTCCAGGGCAAGGACAAGGAGAATCACTCCGCCTTCATCACCGTCGCCCCGGAAGGGCGCGACACGCCGTCGGCCGGCCTCACCGTCACGGGCAACAAGGCGTCGCTCGCCCCAGGCATCACCTGGCCCACCGTGTTCGTGGCGGACTGGAGCCACGAACCGCTGAACCTCTCCGCCAATCTGCTCGGCAAGGGCATCAAGCCATTCGAGACGCGATAACGTGGCCTGCCAAACCCCGTCATCCCAGCGCAGTCTGGGATGACGGCGGGGCGGGCGCATCCTTAGCATCAGGAGACCCCAGCCTGCGCTGGGATGACGCGCAAAGCTACATCTCGCCCCGCGCGCGGCGGAGCGTATAATAACGCTGCACATTGGTATTATGCTCGGCCAGCGTCTCTGCAAACACATGCCCGCCCTTGCCGTCGGCGACGAAATACAGCGCCTTGCTCTCGGCCGGAGCGAGTACGGCCTTGATTGAGGCGCGGCCCGGATTGCAGATCGGTCCTTCCGGCAGGCCGCGCATGGCATAGGTGTTATAGCCGTTTACCGCCGCCAGCTCCGACTTGCGGATGCGCCGGCCCAATGGTTTGCCCTGCGTGATCGGATAGATCGTCGTCGGATCGGCCTGCAGCATCATGCCGCTGCGCAGCCGGTTCGAATAGACCGCCGCCACCGTCCGCCGCTCCGCCGCCAGCGCCGTCTCCTTCTCCACGATCGAGGCGAGGATCAGCGCCTCGCGCGGCGTCTTCACCACCGTGGTCGGCTTGCGCGCCTTCCACGCCTCGGCCAGCGCCTTGGTCATCGCATCGGTCATCCGCTTGAGCACGGCGGTGCGCGGCTCGCCGCGTTCGAAGCTGTAGCTGTCGGGCAGCACCGATCCCTCGGCGGGCAGCGGCACGCTGCCGGTGAGCAGAGGCGCCGCCATTAGCCGTTCCCGCACCAGCACCGCCGGCATCCCCTCCGGCACCGTCACCAGCCGCTGCTTCGTTTTGCCCCCCTGCAGCAAGGCGAGGACATCGGCTTCGCTAGCGCCAGCGGGTACGGCATATTCGCCGGCGCGGATCGGCGCCTCCGATCCGAACAGCCTGGCGTCGCGGAGGAAGCGGGTGGTGGAGCGGATCGCGCCCGCTTTCTCCATCGCCCGCGCCGCCGCGGCCAGCGTGGCGCCTTCCGGCACCGTCACCGATGCTTCGGCCGTCAGCGGCCCGGCGGCGGTCCAGCCGCGCGTGACGTAGAGATAGCCGCCCGCCGCCCCGGCGACGATCAGCAGCAGCGCCAGCAGCGCCCAGCGGCCTCGCCCGCCGGATCGGCCGCGCCGCGCCATCGGCTCAGTCGGCCGCGCGCATCACGAGGCTGGCATTGGTGCCGCCGAAGCCGAACGAATTGTTCAGCACCGCCCGCACCCGCCGCTTCTTCGCCACATGCGGCACCAGATCCACGCCCACGCAGGCCTCGCTCGGATTGTCGAGGTTCAGCGTCGGCGGCACGATCTGGTCGCGCAGCGCGAGGATGCAGAAGATCGACTCCACCGCCCCCGCGCCGCCCAGCAGATGCCCGATCGCCGATTTGGTCGACGACATCGAGACATTCTCCAGCGCATCACCGAACAGCCGCCGCACCGCGCCCAATTCCAGCTCGTCGCCCATCGGGGTCGATGTGCCGTGCGCGTTGATATAGTCGATATCCTCGGGCTTCAGGCCGGACTTCTTCAGCGCCATCTCCATCGAGCGGTATGCGCCCGATCCTTCGGGATGCGGCGCCGTCACATGATAGGCGTCGCCCGACAGGCCGTAGCCGATCACCTCGGCATAGATCTTCGCGCCGCGTGCTTTGGCGCGCTCATATTCCTCCAGGCACACCACGCCCGCACCCTCGCCCATCACGAAGCCGTCGCGGTCCTTGTCATAGGGCCGGCTGGCCTTTTCCGGCTCGTCGTTGCGGGTGGACAATGCCTTGGCCTGCGCGAAGCCGGCGATCCCCAGCGGGCAGATCGCGCCCTCCGCCCCGCCCGCCAGCATCACGTCGGCATCGTCCATCGCGATCATCCGCGCGGCATCGCCGATCGAATGCGCGCCGGTGGAACAGGCGGTGACGACGGCGTGGTTCGGCCCCATCAGGCCATATTTGATCGAGACCTGGCCCGAGATCAGGTTGATGAGCCGGCCATGCACGAAATGCGGCGACACCCGGCTCGGACCCTTGCGGTCCAGCACCAGCGATTCGCTCTCGATCCCCGGCAGGCCGCCGATGCCCGCCCCGATCGAACAGCCCGCGCGGAACCGCTCCTCCTCGCTCATCTCGGTCAGGCCGGCATCTTCCAGCGCCTGCCCCGCCGCATCAATGCCGTAGACGATAAACGGATCGACCTGGCGCTGCACCTTATGGTCCACGCGCTTGTTCGCGTCGAAGCCATATTCGTGATCGGCCGGCTTGACCTCGCAGGCGATGCGGCATTTCTGGTCGCTCGCGTCGAAGCGCGTGATCGGCCCGGCGCCCGATTTCGATGCCAAGATGTTCGCCCACACCGTCTCGACATCCGCGCCCAGCGGCGTGACGAGGCCCAATCCGGTTATGACCACGCGACGCATGGCTCTCTCCTGTCGTTCAAGGTCGGTCGTTCAACAGTAAAACGGCCCCCCGGCCCAAAATGCCCCAGGCCGGGGAGCCGTCCAACGCTTCGGCTCTCGGTCGCGGCCCGGCCGCTCGTCGATCAGCCCTTATTGGCTTCGATATAGCTGATCGCATCCTTCACGGTGGCGATCTTCTCGGCCGCATCGTCGGGGATCTCGACGCCGAATTCTTCTTCGAAGGCCATCACCAGCTCGACGATGTCGAGGCTGTCGGCGCCCAGATCGTCGATGAAGCTGGCATCCTCGGTCACCTTCTCGGCCTCGACGCCCAGATGCTCGACGACGATCTTCTTAACGCGCTCGGCGGTCTCGCTCATGGTGTTCACCTTCCTTCAGGCCGTGTTTGACGCCGCCCTAACGAGGCCGCCCGGCGCTGGCAAGCACATCGCGTTGCGCGCCGCAGCACGTTAACCGGATCGCCGCACCTGATCCCTAACCAACGGTTCATGGAAGCGATCGCCACCGGAGCCTGGCTGACCGAGCGCCGCATCACCGCGATCGCCACGATGACGCTCGCCGCCACGATCCTGTCGCTGACCGTGCTGTTCATCGGCGCGCACGGCACGCTGGATGCGGCGGGCCGTCCGCTCGGCACCGATTTCTCCAACGTGTGGACGGCGGGGTGGATGGCCGATCATGGCCGCGCGCCGCTTGCCTGGAACTGGCCGGCGCACCGTGCGGTGCAGATCGCCACGCATCACGATCGGGCCGTGCCCTTCTACGGCTGGCATTATCCGCCGCCTTTCCTGCTCGTCGCTGCCCTGCTCGCCTTCATGCCCTATGTACCGGCGCTGATCGTCTGGCAGGCAGCCACGCTGGTGCCGATGCTGCTGCTGGTGCGGCGGATCGTGCCGGGACGGCGCGCCACCTTGGTCGCGCTCGCCGCGCCGGTGGTGCTGGTGTGCCTCGGCCACGGGCATAACGGCTTTCTCTCGGCGGCGCTGCTCGGCGGCGGGCTGCTGCTGCTCGATCGCCGGCCGTTCGCGGCCGGGCTGCTGATCGGCTGCCTCATCTACAAGCCGCAACTCGCCGTGCTGCTGCCACTGGTGCTGGTCGCCGGCCGGCACTGGCGGGCCATCGCCGGCACGGCGGTTTCGGCCACGATCCTGTGCGCCGCCACGCTCGCCATCTGGGGTTGGCCGGTATGGCGGGCGTTCATCGATTCGCTGCCGCTCACCCGCAGCGTCGTGATCGAACAGGGATCGACCGGGTGGGAGAAGATCGCCAGCGCCTTCTCGTTAGTGCGGATGTGGGGCGGCGCGATCCCGGCGGCCTATGCGGCGCAGACGCTCGTCACGATCGCGGCTTTGCTCGGCGCCGTCCTCGCCACGCGCGCGGCGCCGCCGGTGCGCAACGCCGCGGTCATGGCGGCAGCCCTGCTCTCCACACCCTATGTGCTGGATTATGATTTCGTGATCCTCGGCGTGGCGATCGCCTACCTTGTCGCCGACGCCCGCGCGCGCGGCTTCCTGCGCTGGGAGGCGAGCCTGCTCGCCTTCGCCTGGGCCGTGCCGCTGTTCGCCCGCGCGCTCACCGGGCTGACGGGCATACCTGTCGCGCTGATCGCGGCTGCCGCCGTGTTCGCGCTGGCGATCCGGCGGGCGGTGGTGCTCGATCGCCCGTTCGGTGGCGCGGCGGAGGCATGATCGTCCAGGCCGTCGCCGCTCAGATCATCGCCATGCCGCCATTCACATGCAGCGTCTGCCCGGTCACATAGGATGCTTCGCGGCTTGCCAGATACACCACGGCGGCGGCGATATCCGCCCCCTCGCCCAGCTTCGCCGCCGGGATGCGCGTGGTCAGCGCGTCCTTCTGCGCCTGCGGCAGCGAGTCGGTCATGGCCGAGGCGATGAAGCCCGGCGCGACGCAATTCACCGTGATGTTGCGGCTCGCCAGTTCCTGCGCCAGCGCCTTCGACATGCCGATCAGTCCCGCCTTCGATGCGGCATAGTTCGCCTGCCCCGGATTGCCGGTGACGCCCACCACCGAGGTGATCGAGATCACGCGGCCGAAGCGCGCCTTCATCATCGGCTTGGCGGCGGCGCGGATCAGGCGGAAGGCGGCTTCCAGGTTCACCCGGATCACCATTTCCCACTCCTCGTCCTTCATCCGCATGGCGAGGTTGTCGCGCGTCACGCCGGCATTGTTGACGAGAATGTCGATCTTGCCCAGCGCCTCCACCGCGCGCGGCACCAGCCCGTCCACCGCGGCGGCATCGGCGAGATCGCAGGCGAGCGTCGCATGATCGCCGCCCAGTTCCGCCGCGAACGCCGCCAGCTTGTCCGCGTTGGAGCCGGACAGCGCCAGCCGCGCCCCCCGCCCCGCCAGCCCACGCGCGATGGCGGAACCGATCCCGCCGGACGCACCCGTCACCAGCGCCGTCATGCCTGTCAGATCGAACATCTTCTCTCCATTTGTCGGGTCTTTGCGATAACGCCGCAATGGCCTATATTCCCGCGTGGTATATGACGAGGCTGTGAAATGACAAATGACGCGGCTGCCGACAATGGAACGCCGGTTGAGATGGAAACGGCGACGTTGCAGATCCCCAAGGTCACGCTCGATTTCCTGCGCGATGCGGCGAAGAAACGAGGCGTCTCGACCGGCGACATGGTTAGAATAGCGCTGGGAACGCAGGAGTTCCTTTCTAAGGAAGTTGACAAGGGGGCCACCGTTCAGCTTAAACGCAACACGGGCACGTTCGACGTGAATTTCTCCTGATCTGATATGTTCCGGGGGGCAGCATGGTGGACAATGTTAGCGATCTGGACGCCGAGAGGCCGGAGTTCGGTCGCAAGCCGGTTTCCACGTACCTGCCCACAGTTTCGCTGACCGATGTCTCCACTCGCAAATGGATCAGCTATCTTCTGCTGATTCTGCTCTCAGGCGTCGTGATCGCGGCATTTTATTCGCTCTTCATCATCAACTCGACCGGGCCCGTCCCGTCTCCCGCCGCCGATAACGCCATCGCCAGCGATGCGCTCGCCGACGACGATCGACTCATGCGCCTGATGAACCTGGTGTTCGGGCCACTCGTGACGCTGTTCAGTTCGGTCGTCGGCTTCTACTTCGGCGCGAAAACAGCGAATGAGGTGCCGCCGGGCGCGGGCGGCGGCAAATCCGGCCAGTAGGGCGCAGCGCCCGGCAGATCACAGCGCCTTCGCCAGCGCCTCTACGTCGTCCATCGTCACCACGCTCGTCACCGTTGCGTCGGGCGCGATGCGCTTCACCATCGGGCCGAGCACCTTGCCGCCAAACTCCACGAAGTCAGTTACGCCGGCGGCGAACATCGCCGCCACGCTCTCGCGCCAGCGCACCGTGCCCGTCACCTGCTCCACCAGCAGCGCGCGAACGGTGTCGGGGTCGGCCACCGGCGCGGCGGTGACGTTGGCATAGAGCGGCACCAGCGGCGGCCGCAGGTCGGCGCCGGCCAATGCCTCGGCCATCGCATCCGCCGCCGGCTGCATCAGCGGGCAGTGGAACGGGGCCGATACGGGCAGCAGCACGCCGCGCTTGATGCCATGCTCCTTCACCAGTGCGATCGCCCGCTCGATCGCCTCGCGGTGGCCGGAAATCACCACCTGTGTCGGATCATTGTCGTTCGCCACGGTGCAGATCTGCCCCTCGGCCGCCGCGTCCGCCAGCGCCTGCGCCTTGGCCACATCCGCACCCAGCAGCGCAGCCATCGCGCCCACCCCCACCGGCACCGCCGCCTGCATCGCCCGCCCGCGCGTCTTCAGCAGCCGCGCCGTGGTCGTCAGATCCAGCGCCTGCGCGGCGCACAGCGCGCTATATTCGCCCAGGCTATGCCCGGCGACGAAATCGGCTTTCTCCGACAGCCGCACCCCGCCCTCGCGCTCCAGCACGCGCAGCGTGGCGATGGCGTTGGCCATGATCGCCGGCTGGGCATTCTCGGTCAGCATCAGTTCGGCATCGGGTCCCTCGCCCATCAGGCGGAACAGATGCTGGCCCAGCGCATCGTCCACCTCCTGGAACACCTCCCGCGCCACGGCACTCGCCTCGGCCAGCGCGCGGCCCATGCCGACCGACTGGCTGCCCTGACCGGGAAAGAGGAATGCGCGCATCTTCGGGATACTCCGCTGCGGAGGGAAAAGGGGATCAGCGGGTTAGGAAGGCGGCGGGGCGATGGCAAGGCCGCTGTCGCCCGAACGATGGATTGACGCAGCCTCCCGTCCGCGCGAGTCAGGATACAACCCGCTCGTTTCACGGAGATTTCATGCGTTTAGCTCCCATCGCGGCCCTGCTCGCCGCCGGCGCCGCACTGGCCGGCGTCGCCTCGCCTGTTTTCGCCCAGCCGGTGGCAAATTCCGCCCCCCAGCCCACCCCTTTGCCGAACGACGTGCCGCCGCCGCGGGACATTCCCTATCCCGGCACGATCCGCCTGACGGTGGACGCCACCGACACGGCACGCGGCATCTTCCGCGTGAAGGAGGTGATCCCGGTCGCCAGCGGCCGTCGCCTCACCTTGCTCTATCCCGAGTGGCTGCCCGGCAATCACGCCCCGCGCGGCCCGATCGACGATGTCGCCGGCTTCAGCTTCACCGCCAACGGCACGCCCGTCCGCTGGCAGCGCGATCCGGTGAACGTCTTCGCCATCCACCTCGACATACCCGCTGGCGCCACCGAACTCACCGCCGAGTTCCAGTATCTCTCCCCCACCGCCACCGCGCAGGGCCGCGTGGTGATGACGCCGGATATGCTGAACCTGCAGTGGAACCTCGTCGCTTTCTACCCTGCCGGCTATTTCACCCGGCAGATCCCGGTCGATGCCACCGCGATTCTGCCCGCCGGCTGGCGCTACGGCACCGCGCTGGAGCCGATCGATCCCACCGCCACCGGCACCGTGCGGTTCAAACCGATCAATTTCGACGATCTCGTCGATTCGCCGATGTTCGCCGGCCGCTATTTCCGCCGGGAACAGCTCGCCCCCGGCGTGCGCCTCAACATCGTGGCGGATACGCCCGGCGAACTCGCCGCCACGCCCGATCAGATCGCTCGCCATCGCGCGCTGGTCGCGCAGGCGGTGAAGCTGTTCGGCTCGCAGCATTACGACCATTACGATTTCCTGCTGGCGATCAGCGACCGGCTCGGCGGCATCGGGCTGGAGCATCACCGGTCGAGCGAGAACGGCGTCGTTCCCGGCTATTTCACCAAATGGGATGCCGCCGCCGGCCGCCACAATCTGCTGCCGCACGAATATACCCATAGCTGGGACGGCAAATATCGTCGCGGCGCAGACCTGTTCACCCCCGATTTCTCCATGCCGATGCGCAATTCGATGCTGTGGGTCTATGAGGGGCAGACCCAGTTCTGGGGCTATGTCCTCGCCGCCCGTTCCGGCATCGTCTCGAAGGAGGATACGCTCAGCGCCTATGCGATGATCGCCGCCCTGCACGAGAAGCGCGCCGGCCGCCAATGGCGTCCGCTGATCGACACGACCAACGATCCGATCATGTCCGCCCGCCGCCCGCAGCCGTGGCTCAGCTGGCAGCGGTCCGAGGATTATTATAATGAGGGGCTGCTGATCTGGCTCGATGCCGATGCGAGAATCCGCGAATTCACCGCCGGTCGCAAATCGCTCGACGACTTCGCCCGCGCCTTCTTCGGCCCGGGCGATCGCGACTGGGGTGTCTCCACCTACGATCTTGATACCGTGGTGCAGACGCTGAACGCGGTTGCGCCCTATGACTGGGCCGCCTTCCTGAAGACCCGCGTCTACGATGTCGCACCACAGGCTCCGCTCGCCTGGATCGCGCGCAGCGGCTACCGCCTGGTCTATACCGCCGAGCCGACCGATTACTGGAAGTCCGAGGAGACCGCGCGCAAGATACTCGATCTGAACTATTCGCTTGGTCTGGTCGTCAGCCGCGATGGGGCGACCTCCGGTCAGGTCAGCCAGGTGATCTGGGACAGCCCCGCCTTCGTCGCCGGGATCACCAACGGCGCCAGCATCGTCGCGGTGAACGGCCGGGCCTACGATGCCGACGACCTGAAGGAAGCGGTGCGCGCCGCCGCGACCTCCGGTCAGCCGATCGCCCTGCTGGTGAAGAAGGGCGATCGCTATGAAACGGTCTCGATCCCGTACAAGGGCGGACTGAAATATCCCCGGTTGGAAAAGGTGGCCAAGGGGGAGGCGCCGCTCGACCGCCTGCTCGCGCCGCGACCCTGACCCTCGCCGATTGCCTAGCAGACGGACCTGCCGCGACATGCGATCCCTCCACGGACAAGTGGAGGGATCGATGAGCCGCATCAGCAAGATCGAGGCCGTGGACTGGGATCCCGAGCTGCGCGCGATGTTCCGTGCGGACGAGGCGACCGCCCTGGAACAAGGCATGATGCGGATGTTCGCCCACCGCCCTGCCATCGCCAAGGGGCTGATCGCGCTTGGCGGTGGCATCAAGGCCGACCGCAGCCTGCCCGAGCGGCTGATCGAACTCGTCCGCCTGCGCATCGCCTTCCACAATCAATGCCGCAGCTGCATGGCGATCCGCTATCGCGACGCGGTGGAAGATGGCGTGGACGAGGATCTCGTCTGCTCGCTGGAAAAGCCGATGGAGGCGCCGGACCTCACGTCGGCGGAAAAGGCGGCGCTCGCTTTTGCGGACAGGTTCGCCACCGATCACCCGGCGATCGGCGATGCGATGTTCGCCGGTCTGCGCCGCCATTTCGCCGAAGGGCAGATTGTCGAGTTGGCCTGCTGGGTCGCCTTCTGCGTCGGCTTCGGCCGGCTCGGCGCGGTGATGGACATGACGGAGGAACTGCCAGCGGCGTTCCGGGGCACGTCCGGCCCGGTCACGCCGTGGCGCAACGAGGCGGTGCTGGTCCGGTAGTTCCTTGATTCTTCCCCCAAGCGAAGTCGAGGGGCGGCAGAGCGAAGCGGTGCCTCGACGGTCGTGTATCCCATCCGCCCGCGGCCCCTCGACTTCGCTGAGGGAAGAAAGCGGCGTCAGCGGAAGGCAGGCCACAAGCCTTGCCTTTCGTCCGCGTTTCCGTCATGGCCCCGCCTTCGAAGAAAGTCGGAGGGGCGTTCGCTAGGGTAGCGGCGTCAGCGATCGGCCAACATGAAGGACGTGAGCATGGCTCTGTACGAGCATGTGTTTCTCGCGCGTCAGGATCTGGCACAGGCCCAGGTCGATGCGCTGGCGGAAACCGCCACCAACATCGTCAACGAAGGCGGCGGTCGCGTCGTCAAGAACGAGACGTGGGGCCTGCGCGGCCTCGCTTACCGTATCCAGAAGAATCGCAAGGCGCATTACGTCATGCTCGAGATCGACGCGCCGGCTGGTGTCGTCGCGGAGCTGGAGCGCCAGACCGGCATCAACGAGGACATCATCCGCTACATGACCGTCCGCGTCGACGAGCATGAGGCCGGCCCGTCCGCGATGATGCGCCGCAACGAGCGCAGCGAGCGTGATCGTGGCGATCGCCGTGGTGGACCTGGCGGCGGCGGCCGTGGTGGCGACCGCGATCGTGGTCCGCGCGAGGATCGTGGCCCGCGCGAGGATCGTCCCCGCGACGACCGCGCGGCCTGAAGGAGCTAGAGACACATGGCACGCCCATTCTTCCGCCGTCGCAAGAGCTGCCCCTTCTCCGCGAAGGACGCGCCCCGGATCGACTATAAGGACGTCCGCCTGCTGCAGGGCTTCGTGTCCGAGCGGGGCAAGATCGTCCCCAGCCGCATCACCGCCGTTTCGGCCAAGAAGCAGCGCGAACTCGCCCAGGCGATCAAGCGCGCCCGTCATATCGGGCTGCTTCCGTACATCGTTAAGTAAGGAGCGCAGATCATGGACGTGATCCTGCTCGAACGCGTCGAGAAGCTCGGCGCCATCGGCGACGTCGTTACCGTGAAGAACGGTTTCGCGCGTAACTACCTGCTGCCGCGCAAGAAGGCGCTGCGCGCCAACGCGGCGAACAAGAAGGTCTTCGAGGCGAACCGCGCCACGATCGAGGCCGAGAACGCCAACCGCAAGGGCGAGGCCGAGGCCGCGTCCAAGGATATCGACGGCAAGAGCATCACGCTCATCCGTCAGGCATCCAATGTCGGCGCGCTCTACGGTTCGGTCTCGACCCGCGATCTCGTCGAGGCGCTGGAGGGCGATGGCACCAAGCTGCTGAAGAACCAGATCGTGCTCGATCGCCCGATCAAGAATATCGGCCTGCACAATGTGAAGGTTCAGCTCCACCCGGAGGTGTCGGTGGCCATCAAGGTCAACGTCGCCCGCTCGCCGGAGGAAGCCGATCTGCAGGCGCAGGGCGTCGATGTCGCCGCCTCGATGTTCGAGCGCGAGGAATCGGGCTTCACCGAGGAGTTCGATCCGAACGCGGAGCCGGGCGAGACCGCCTTCGCGCGCGACGATCAGGACGAAGCGCAGGGCTGAGGCCCGCGCTCGACCGCGAACAGGAAAGGCCGTCCGGAGCGATCCGGGCGGCCTTTCGCTATCCGGCTTGCCTCAGCGGCCCGGCTTGGCCTTTGCGGGCGCCACGAGCGGTTCGGCCGCGGCATGCGCCGCCTTCTCGGCCATCGTCAGGATGCCGTTATGGTCGGTGTCCATCATGTCGAATGCCGCGAGCGGGCGCTGGCTCGCCTCGCTGAGGCTCAGCTTGCCGTCGCCATTCTTGTCGACCGCCTTGAAGGCGGCATCGGCGGCATTCAGCATCCGCTGCGCCTGCTCGCGCGTCGGGGCGCCCGCCGTGCCCGGCGGCGTGCGGTTCAGCACCGCGCCCATGCGCACGCGGAACTCCGCCTTGCTCATGAAGCCGTCCTTGTTCGTATCGGCCAGCTTGAATACGCCCCGCACCTGCGCCTGCAACTGCGCCCGGGTGACATCGCCTTCCGCCAGGGCCGGGTGCGTACTGGCCTTCGCCTTGGGCGCCGCCGCCAGCGCGGACGGAACGACCCCGAACACCGGCACCAGCGCGAGGAGCCCGGCCACCAAATACTTCATCCGCATCGATACCTCGCAATTCACAAGCCGCCGCTGATCGACGCCCGAAGCTGAACGCCCGGTGAGCCAACGCACTGTGCACCCGCTAGGCCGCGTTCACGGGATCAGTCGGTCGGCGCGCAGCCGGGCGAACAGATCGAAGAAGGCGTCGTCGGTCGCCTGATAATCGGTAAATCCAAACCGCCGGCTTTTCGACATGTCGGTCACGACCTCGATCGGCCGGCCGAGATCCGCATCGGTGTGCCACGGCGAGGCGAGCCGCGCGAGATCCGGCTCCGCCAGTTCCTCGCGCGCCGCAATGTCCCGCCACAGCGGGGCATCGTCCGTCATCTGCTGCTCCAGCGGCCGCACGACCCCGTCGAAGGGCGCCGCCGCGATGCCGAACCAGTCGGCGATCCGGCCCCACATCCAGCTCCAGCGGAAGACGTCGCCGTTGACGATGTTGAACGCCTGGTTCGCCGCTGCCGGCGTGGTGGCCGCCCACAGCAACTGGCTGGCGAGCATCCGCGCGTCGGTCATGTCGGTCAGGCCGTGCCACTGCGCGGCCGATCCGGGAAAGGTGAACGGCCGCCCCGTCTCGCGGCACAGTGTCGCGTACACCGCCAGGGTGGTGCCCATGTTCATCGCATTGCCCACCGCCTTGCCGATCACGGTATGCGGCCGATGCACGCTCCAGGTGAAGCCGTCGCGCGCGGCGGCGGCGAACACCTCGTCCTCCTGCGCGTAATAGAAGTTCTCGATGTCGAGCCGGCCCTGCTCCTCGCGGAACGGGGTCTGCGGCAGCACGCCCTTGCCATAAGCCTCAAACGGCCCGAGATAATGCTTCAGACCCGTCACGAGGGCGACATGACGCGCCCCGCCGCCGGTGCGCAGGCCATCGAGCAGGTTGCGCACCATCCCCGCATTCACCCGAATATTCTCGGCTTCGCTATCCTGCCGCAGCCACGTCGTGATAAAGACGGCGTCAGGCGAAAGGCCGGCAAGCGCGGCTGCGGTCGCCCGGGCATCCTGAAGGTCGGCGGCGACGGGTTCGATACCCGCTTGTGCCGACGGGCGACGCGCCAGACCGTACACCGTCCACCCGCGCGCCGAGAGCAGGCCAGCCGTGGCGCTTCCGACGATCCCGCTCGCGCCCACCACCAATGCTGTTCCGGCCATAATCACTCTCCTGCAACGCCACCGACGTAGGGAGTGGGTCCACGCGTTTCCAGCAAACACGATCTCGATCGGGCTGTTAGGCGCTGGCGGAAAGCCGGTCGGCGCCACGCTCCGTCTCGGGTTCAACGTCCGGGGAATGGTAGCGGAGGAGGGACTTGAACCCCCGACACGCGGATTATGATTC
>CAXTTS010000039.1:0-19476 GCA_964247265.1 uncultured Sphingomonadaceae bacterium | reverse complement strand
CACCGCATCCTTGCGGGCGCGCGGGCGGCGGCGTGCCTTGGGTGCTCCCTGCGCCTCGACGGCGGCGACCACCTCGGGCGAGGCCTCGCTTGTCGGAAGGGGCTCGTCCGTCGTGGTCTCCGGCGTTTCGGGAGCAGGCGCGGCCTCCTCCAGCGTCACCTGCTCGGCGACCGCTTCGACGGCGTCATCGCTCGCCGCACTCGCGTCGATCGCGTCGGACGGCTCCTCGACGGCAGCCTCCTCGCCGCTCCGGCGACGTCCACCCCGGCGACCGCGACGACCGCGACGGCGCTTGCCGTCGTCGTCGCCACCCGCTTCCGCTGCGGCTTCGGCGTCCTCGGCTTCGGCCTCGGCGGGAGCGATGTCGCCCTCCTCGATCGCCACCGCATCCTCGGCCGCCTCGGCTTCGCTCTCCTCGTCCTCGCCGGGCACGACATCGCCGGTGGCGACCTCATCGCCCTCCTCGCGGCGACCGCCACGGCGGCGGCGGCGACGGCGGCGGCGACCACCGCCCTCGCCTTCCTCGGCGCGATCCGGCCGTTCGCCACGCTCAGGGCGTTCGGCGCGCTCGGGCTCGTCCTCGGCGTCCGCCTCGAACGTCTCTTCCTCTTCCTCCTCGACGAAATCGTCCTCGTCGTCGGCATCGATCTCGATCGGGGCCGGCAGGCGCGGCGGATAGGCCGGCGGCGGGCCACCGCTCTCCACCGACAGGCGGGCGCCTTCCATATTGCCGTCGGGCAGGATCTCGATCAGCACGCCGTAGCGATCCTCGATCTCGGCCAGTTCGGCGCGCTTGCGGTTGAGCACGTAGAAGGCCGCCTCGGTGCTGGCGCGCAGGCACAGCCGGCTGCCGCGACCGCGCGCGGCCTCGTCCTCCAGCATCCGCAGCGCCGACACGCCGGCCGAGGATGCGGTGCGGACCAGACCGGTCGCATCGCAATGCGGGCACGGGCGGGTCGACGCCTCCAGCACGCCGGTGCGGATGCGCTGGCGGCTCATCTCGAACAGGCCGAAGGACGAGATCCGGCCGACCTGGATGCGCGCGCGATCATTGCGCAGCGCCTCCTTCATCGCCTTCTCGACCTTACGGTTGTTCGAGTTGTTCTCCATGTCGATGAAGTCGATCACGACCAGACCGGCCATGTCGCGCAGCCGCAGCTGGCGGGCGATCTCGTGCGCTGCCTCCAAATTGGTCATCAGCGCGGTCTGCTCGATATTATGCTCGCGCGTCGACCGGCCGGAGTTGATGTCGATCGACACCAGCGCCTCGGTCGGGTTGATGACGAGGTAGCCGCCCGATTTCAGCTGCACCAAAGGCTGGTACATCGCCGAAAGCTGCTCCTCCACGCCGAAACGCTGGAACAGCGGCACCACGTCCGAATAGGGCGTGATCTTCTTGGAGTGGCCGGGCATCAGCAGCTTCATGAAGCTGCGCGCCGCATGGAAGCCGTCGGCCCCCTCCACCAGTATCTCGTCGATCTCGCGATTATAGATGTCGCGGATCGCCCGCTTGATGAGATCGCTGTCGCCATAGATCTCGGCCGGGGCGGAGGCGCCCAGCGTGTTCTCGCGGATCGTATCCCACAGCCGCGCGAGATAATCGAAATCGCGCTTGATCTCGCTCTTGGTGCGCTGGAGGCCGGCCGTGCGGACGATGCAGCCCATCGTCTTCGGCAGGTTCAGCTCCGCCATGATCGACTTCAGCCGCTTGCGATCCGAGGCGTTGGAGATCTTGCGGCTGATCCCGCCGCCATGCGACGTGTTGGGCATCAGCACGCAATAGCGGCCGGCCAGCGACAGGTAGGTCGTCAGCGCCGCGCCCTTATTGCCGCGCTCCTCCTTCACCACCTGCACCAGCAGCACCTGGCGGCGGCGGATCACGTCCTGGATCTTGTAGCGGCGGCGCAGGTTCATGCGCTTGTTGCGCAGCGCCTCCACGGCGTTGTCGTCGCCACCGCCGACACTGGAACGGCGCGCGCGCGGCGCCTCGCCGGCTTCCTCGCCGCCGTCCGGCTCTCCGTCGTGGCGATCGTCGGTCTGGTGGTCGTCGTCCAGACGATCGTCGGACTGATCACGAGGCTCGTCCTGCTCGTCATCATAGCCAGCGGCATCATGGTCGTCGCCGTCCTGCTCGTCGTCGTCGTGCCCGCGCAGCGCCTCTTCCTCGGCGGCATGCTCGGCTTCTTCGCGCAGCAGCGCCTCGCGATCCTCCTTGGGGATCTGGTAGTAATCCGGGTGGATCTCGGAAAAAGCGAGGAAGCCGTGGCGGTTGCCGCCATAATCAACGAACGCCGCCTGCAGCGACGGCTCGACGCGCGTCACCTTGGCCAGATAGATATTGCCCTTGAGCTGTTTCCGCTCGGCGGATTCGAAGTCGAACTCCTCGATCCGGTTACCTTTTACGACGGCTACGCGGGTTTCTTCCCGGTGGCGCGCGTCGATCAGCATGCGCGTGGTCATTCAGATATCTCCAGGCGCGTCCACCTGCCGCTGGCAAGCGGCGGGGCGCGCAAAAGGGAAACGGGCGCCGGATCGCACGCTTGCGCGGCGCCATCGTTTCGGTTGGGATGGAAAGTCTCGCCTCTGCCGCATGGCCATCCCCGGCGCGATCCGCGCCAGGAACACAGCCCCGCACCCATGCGCCGCCACCCGAAGGGGGGCTTTTGGGTGTGGGGAACAAATGGCTCATGCAACGTCAACCCAGAAGGCCGGCCAAGCGGGAAAGCTTGTGCGCCGGCGCCATGTCCGGGTGGCTGCCGTTCCTGTCAGAGACATGATCCGCCCGGACTTTCACCGCTAGCACCTGCACAGACGAGGGGCAACACAAAGCTCCCGGCCCGGCAAGCATGGGTTAACCTCGATCGTTCATCCTATGGCCACGGCGGGAGTGGTCCGGCGGGCGGCAGGGGACGAGGCGATCTTGGGCGTTCACATCGATTTCCGCTGGACCGGCCAAGGTGCCCGGCGACATTGTGGGCGGATGTTCGCTGCCTTGCTTGCCGTTGCCGCCTTGCTGCCGGGCCAGTCGGCCCCGGCCGGCATCGCCGGGCTGGACGTTCGCGGCAGCCAGGTTTCCGTCCGCTTCGACGACGCCGGGGCTGCCGCCCGCGGCGCCGCCCGGTCTGGACGACCCGCCGGCACGCCGGCCGAGCTGGCATCGGCACAATATGCCGGCGCCTCGCCGAGGATCATCGGCGCGCGCGGCAGCAACCGGCCGCTCGTCGTGATCGACGCCGGCCACGGCGGGCACGATCCCGGCGCCCCCGGGGTCGACGGCCGCCACCGCGAGAAGGAGGTCACGCTCCAGATCGCCCGTGCCATTCGCGACGAACTGCGATCCTCCGGCCGGGTCCGGGTCGCCCTCACCCGCGACGACGATCGCTTCCTGATCCTTGGCGAGCGGCGCGAGATCGCGCGGCGGCTGAAGGCCGACCTGTTCATCTCGGTCCATGCCGACAGCGCGCCCAATCCGGCGGCGCACGGCGCGACGATCTACACCCTGTCGGAGGTCGCCTCCGATCGCGTCGCAGCGCAACTGGCCGCGCGAGAGAACCGGGCGGACATCCTCAACGGCGTGAATCTGGGCGGCGAGACCAGCGAGGTCTCGTCGATCCTGCTCGATCTGGCGCAGCGCGAGACGATGAACGTCTCCGCCTCGTTCGCGGCGCTGCTCCAGCGCGAGCTGTCGCCGACCGTGCCGTTCCGCACGGAATTCCACCGTTTCGCCGGGCTCGTGGTGCTGAAGGCGCCCGACGTTCCGTCCGTGCTGCTGGAAACCGGCTATATCTCCAACGAGGAGGACGAGAAGAAGCTGTTCTCCCGCGACTATCAGCGCGACATCGCGATCGGCGTTCGCCGCGCGGTGGAGACCCATTTCGCGCGCCGCATGGCCGGGCAATAGCGCCCTCGCCTGCATCAAAGGCTTGCTGGCAAACGCCCGCGAAGATGCTAGAGCCCGCCGGTCATGGATGAACCGGCCGCCGAGAAGATGCACATCCGTCTGCGGCGGGAGGTCGGCGGCGCGCGCGGTCTCCTCCGGCGGCTGTTCGCGCGGCGGCTGGTACGGATCGTGGCGGCGCTGCTGCTGATCGGCCTGATCGGCGCGACGACGATGTGGTTCGTCTTCGCGCGCGGCCTGCCCTCGGCCGATACGCTGCTCACCTACGAACCGCCCTTGCCTACCAACGTGCGCGGGATCGACGGCATGCCGGTCCACAGCTTCGCGCGCGAACGGCGGGTGGAGCTGGGCTTTGCCGAATATCCGCCGCTGCTGGTCCACGCCTATCTGTCCGCCGAGGACAAGAGCTTCTTCGAGCATAGCGGCATCGATTATCCGGGACTGGCTGGCGCGGTGTTCGATTACGTGACCAAGATCGGCTCCGGCCGGCGCGCGCGGGGCGGCTCGACGATCACCCAGCAAGTCGCCAAGAACCTGCTCGTCGGCGACGAATATTCGGTTTCGCGCAAGATCCGCGAGGCGATCCTCGCCCGCCGGATCGAGAATGCGCTGAGCAAGCAGCAGATCCTCGAACTGTATCTCAACCAGATCTTCCTCGGCCGGAACGCCTATGGCGTGCAGTCCGCTGCGCGCGCCTATTTCGCCAAGGATGTCGATCAGCTCACCTTGCCGGACATGGCCTATCTCGCCATCCTGCCCAAGGCGCCCGCCAATTACAGCCCGGAACGGCACGCCGGTCGCGCGACCGAGCGGCGCAACTGGGTGCTCGGCCAGATGGCGAAGAACGGCTTCATCACAGCCGCGCAGGCCGCCGAGGCGCAGGCGCAGCCGCTCGGCATCGTCGGCCGGCAGGCGCCGGAGCGGCAGGATGCCGGCGGCTACTTCATGGAGGAGGTGCGCCGCGAACTGATCGAGAAATATGGCGAGGCGGCCAAGGATGGCCCCTACAGCGTTTATTCGGGCGGACTGTGGGTCCGCTCCTCGTTCGACCCGGCGCTTCAGAAGGCGGCCGAAACGGCTTTGCGCGACGGGCTCGTCCGCTACGATCGCGGCAAGGGGTGGAGCGGACCGATCCGCCGCATCGATGTCGCGGGCAACTGGGCGAGCCAACTCAACACGATCGGCGTCGGCTATGAGGATTGGCGCGCGGCGGTGATCCTGTCCCGCACCGGCGGCGAGGCGGCGGTCGGCTTTGCCGACGGCACCACCGGCACCCTGCCGAAATATGCCGCGACGATGCCGAAGCGCGGCGTCGGCGGGCAGGCGTTCGATTTCCTCGCGGCCGGCGACGTGATCGCGGTGAAGCGCGAAGGCGGCGGGTGGTCGCTGCGCAACATCCCCGGCGTGTCGGGCGGCATGGTGGTCGAGAACCCGCACACGGGCCAGGTGCTCGCCATGCAGGGCGGCTTCGATGCCAAGGGCAATTCGTTCAACCGCGCCACCCAGGCGCTGCGCCAGCCCGGCTCCAGCTTCAAGCCGTTCGTCTATGCGACCGCGCTGGAGAATGGCATGACGCCCGCCTCGATCATCGTCGACGGGCCGTTCTGCGTGTACCAGTCGGTCCGGCTGGGGCGGAAATGCTTCCGCAACTTCTCCGGCGGCAACGCCGGGCCGCAGACGATGCGCTGGGGCGTCGAGCAATCGCGCAACCTGATGACGGTCCGCACCGCCAGCATGACCGGCATGCCAAAGATCGTGAAGACCGCGCACGACATGGGCATCGGCGATTATCCCGCCGTCCTCGCCATATCGCTCGGCGCGGGCGAAACGACGGTGCTGCGGCTCACCAACGGCTATGCAATGCTCGCCAATCAGGGGCGCACGCTGAAGCCGAGCCTGATCGACTATATCCAGGATCGCCGCGGCAAGGTGATCTGGAAGGCCGACACCCGCCCCTGCGAAGGCTGCAACGCGAAGGATTATACGGGCGGCGCGATGCCCCGCCCGCGCGCGCGCTCCCGCCAGGCGATCGACGCGATGAGCGCCTACCAGACGGTCCACATCATGGAAGGCGTCGTCCAGCGCGGCACCGCCACCACGCTGCGCGATCTCGGCCGGCCATTGTTCGGCAAGACGGGCACCTCCACCGGCCCCACCAACGTGTGGTTCGTCGGCGGCTCGGCCGATCTCGTCGCGGGCGTCTATCTCGGCTACGATCAGCCGCGCCCGCTCGGCGGCTATGCGCAGGGCGGCACGGTGGCGGCGCCGATATTCAAGCAATTCGCGCAGGTCGCGATGAAGGATATGCCGATCGTTCCGTTCCGCGCGCCCGCCGGCATCCGCATGGTGCGGATCGATCGCAAGTCCGGCCGCCGCGTGTTCGGCGCCTGGCCGTCGGCCGATCCCAAGGCGGCGGTGATCTGGGAGGCGTTCAAGCCGGAAAGCGAGCCGCGCCGATCGATCCGCCGCGAGGAGATCGTCAAACATGCCGACAATGGCACCGCCCGGCGGGCCGAGGCCGATCGCGACAGCGACTTCCTGCAACGGCAGGGCGGGATTTACTAGCCAGCCGGCGCACCCCATATCGCGACAGACATCTCAGCCGGCCCGCTCGTGGCCGCCCGAACATTCAGGAGCAGGATAATGCGCGCCGAAGCGCAAGCCCACGCCGACAAGATCAAGGATGCGCTCGCGCTGCTCCGCCGGTTCCTCGACTGGGATCGCGCGCTGCGCCGCCTCGACGAACTGAACGCCAAGGTTGAAGATAGCAGCCTGTGGAACGATCCCAAGGCCGCGCAGGAGGTGATGCGCGAGCGTCGCCGGCTGGACGAGGCGATCGGCGCGACCAAGGCGATCCAGACCGAGCTCGACGATACGGTCGAGCTGATGGAGATGGCCGAGGCGGAGGGCGATACCGCGCTGGTGGACGATGGCGTCGCCGCTTTGGCCGCGCTGGCCGAGCGCGCCGATACCGACAAGATCAAGGCGCTGTTGGCGGGCGAGGCCGACGCCAACGACACCTATATCGAGGTCAATGCCGGCGCCGGCGGCACCGAGAGCCAGGATTGGGCCGGCATGCTCAGCCGCATGTACACGCGCTGGGCCGAGCGGCGCGGGCTGAAGGTGGAGCTGGTCGATCACCACTCCGGCGAGCAGGCAGGCATCAAGTCCGCCACGCTGCTGGTGAAGGGCGAGAATGCCTATGGTTATGCCAAGACGGAAAGCGGCGTCCACCGCCTCGTCCGCATCAGCCCCTATGATTCGGCGGCGCGGCGCCACACCAGCTTCGCTTCCGTCTGGGTCTATCCGGTCATCGACGACAATATCGAGGTCGAGTATAACGAAAGCGACCTGCGGATCGACACCTACCGCGCATCGGGCGCCGGCGGTCAGCATATCAACACCACCGATTCGGCGGTGCGGATCACCCACATCCCCACCGGCATCGTGGTGCAGTGCCAGAACCAGCGATCGCAGCACAAGAACAAGGCGGAGGCCTATAACCAGCTGCGCGCCCGTCTCTACGAACGTGAACTTGCGATTCGCGAGGCGGAGGCCAACGTCGTCGCGGCCGGCAAGACCGATATCGGCTGGGGCCACCAGATCCGCAGCTACGTGCTCCAGCCCTATCAGCTGGTGAAGGATCTGCGCACCGGCGTCACCTCCACGGCACCTTCCGACGTGCTCGATGGCGCGCTCGATCCGTTCATGGCCGCCGCCCTTTCCCAGCGCGTCACCGGCGAAAAGGTGGTGGTGGAGGACGTCGACTGATGCGACGCGGCGCTGGCTCCATCGCCATCCTGCTGCTCGCCTCGCTGGCGAGCTGCGGCTCGGCCCAGCCGAAGGCGGATGCCGAGGTCGCCTCGCGCCTGTTCCCCACCGCGCACCGGCCGGTGGCGCCGATCGTATCGAGCCGCTTCTCGACCGAGGAGGATCGCGACCGCATCCGCGAGGCGGGCACGGTGATGGACAAGGCCGGCATCGCCAAGGGCATGACGGTGGCGGACATCGGCGCCGGAGAGGGCTATTACACCGTCCGCCTCGCCCAGCGCGTCGGCAAGGCGGGGCGCGTGCTGGCGCAGGACATCGTGCCGGAGGTGCGCGACGCCTTGGCCGAGCGGGTGACGCGCGAGCATCTCGATAATGTCAGCGTCAAGCTCGGCGAGCCGGCCGATCCCAAGCTGCCGGAGGCCAGTTTCGACCGTATCCTGCTGGTCCACATGTATCACGAGATCGCCGCACCCTACGAGTTTCTCTGGCGGATGCGCCCGGCGCTGCGGGCGGGCGGGCGCGTGGTCGTGGTGGATGCGGACCGGCCGACATCGCAGCACGGCACCCCGCCCGATCTGCTCGATTGCGAGATGAAGGCGGTGGGCTATGCGCGGGTCGGCCGCACCGTCCTGCCTCACGCCGATGCCTATCTCGCGCTGTACGAGGCGGCGGGACAACGCCCCGCGCCCACCGACATCTCGCCCTGCACGCTGATGGAGCCGATCCGGGGCGGAAAATGACGGTCTAGAGCAGCCCCATCGCCGCCAGGCTGCATGTCTCGGCGCCAGCGAAGATCAGATGATCGAGCACGCGGATGCCGAGCGGACGCGCCAGCGCGACGAGCGAGCGGGTGGCCGCCAGATCCGTCCGGCTGGGCGAGGGATTACCGCTCGGATGATTATGCGCCAGGATCAGCCCGGCGGTCTGCAATCCCAGCGCGTCATGGATCACGGTGCGCAGCGGGAAGCGGACCTCGTCGCACATATTGGAATAATGCAGCCGCAGCCCGATCAGGTTCCGCTCCGCATCGAGATGCGCCACTCGCAGCGATTCCCTCACCATATTCCGGAAGCCGGGTGCGAAGAAGCTGATGGCCGCGGCCGCACTGTCGATGCGGGTCTTCGTCCTGCCAATCGCTGGCGCCATACCCGTCCCCTTGTCGAACTGGACGGTGGCGCACTGATTTAGATGTGGGAAAGGCGAAGCTGGTCCGATTCGCTTGGCGACCGGCGCGCTTGATCCATTTCCGATCAGTGGTCTGCCCGGCAGACCATCCGGTTGTCCGCGAGGGCAAGGAACGCTAGCTGTCGCCGTCTCCACCGGCGACACCTCCTGCGGCGAACGACATGCGCGATCCCGAATACCAATATCTCGATCTCGTCGAGTCCGTGCTGAATCGCGGCGACCGGCGCCTGGATCGCACCGGCGTCGGCACCGCTGCCTTGTTCGGCGCGCTGCTGCGCTTCGATCTTGCGCAGGGCCTTGCGCCGATCCTCACCACCAAGCGGGTCTATTGGAAGACGGCGGTGAAGGAGATGCTGTGGTTCCTCACCGGCGACACCAGCATCCGGCCGCTGCTGGAACAGAATGTCCGCATCTGGAGCGACTGGCCGCTCGCCCGTTATCGCGCCGAGACCGGCGAGACGATCGATCAGCCGGCGTTCGAGCAGCGCATCCTCGACGATGCCGGCTTCGCCGCGCGCTGGGGCGATCTCGGCCCGATCTATGGCAAGCAGTGGCGCCGCTGGCTGGGGCCGGACGGGCAGGAGCATGACCAGATCGCTGCCCTCGTCACGGGCCTGCGCGAAAGCCCGGCCAGCCGCCGCCTGCTGTTCCACGGCTGGAACGTGGCCGATCTCGGCGCGATGGCGCTGCCGCCCTGCCACATGGTCTACCAATATCATGTCACGGCGGGTGGCCGGCTCGACTGCCTGCTCTACCAGCGGTCCTGCGATCTGTTTCTGGGGGCGGCGTTCAACTTCGTCGGCGCATCGGCGCTGCTGCTGATGTTGGCGCAACAGGCCGGCCTTACCCCCGGCGAGCTGGTGTGGGTCGGCGGCGACGTCCACCTGTATGCGAATCACTTCGATCAGGCCCGCGCGCAGATCGCCCGCGCGCCGCGCGGCTTCCCGACGATGCGCCTCGTCCGCCATGCCGCGAGCATCGACGATTACCGGATCGAGGATTTCGTGGTGGAGGATTACCACCCGCACCCGCCGATCCAAGGCGATGTCGCAGTCTAGGAACGGGGGTCTAGCTCAGGCCTGACGCCGGTTCGCGGCGATCAGGCCGCCTAGGGCACCGATCGCGCCCAGCACCGCCAGCCGCGTCGCCCAGGGATGACGGACGGCTCCGGTATAGAAGCTCACCCCGCGCCCGCTCTGCACGCCAGATCGCTCGTCGCCCGCGGTCGAAGGCGAGAACAGCGCATCGTCCTGGGTCTTCGGGCGTGACGTATCGGAAAGCGTGCGGAACATCAGCCCGCCGATCCGATCGAGCAACGCCGGAAAATGCGTGCCTACCAGCACCTGCGCGCGGCCCATGCCGCCCACTGTCACGTCGCGGCGGACATGCTCGGCCGCGTCAAGGATCGCCCGCGCCACCACGGCGGGATCATAGACGGGCGGCGGGATCCGCGTTTCGCCCGGCATGTGGTTGGCGGCGTGCTGAGCGATCGGCGTATCGATGCCCGACGGCTTGATGAGCGTCACTGCGATCGGCACCTCGTCCGCTGCCAGCTCGATTCGCAGCGTCTCGATATAGGCCTTGGCGGCATGTTTGGACGCGGCGTAGGCGCCCATCACCGGCGTCGGCAGGTCCGATCCGATCGACCCGATGGTAATCAGCGCGCCACCGGCCGCGCGCAGATGCTCGACCGCGGTGAGCGCGCCATGCACCATGCCGAAATAGTTGGTGCGGAACAGCTGTTCGTGCTCGTCGGCCGGTGTGTCGATCAGCTTGGCATAGATCGTCACGCCGGCATCGTTGATCCACGTATCGATCCGGCCGAACGCCAGCACCGCCTTGGCCGCCGCCGCCCGCACCTCCTCGATCACGCCGACATCGGCGACGGCATAGTCGGCGGTTCCGCCTGCCGCAGCGATTGCGGCCTGCGCCTCCGCCAGCGCGTCGCCGCTGCGAGCCACCAACATCACCTTCGCGCCACGTTCGGCCGCCAGCCTCGCGGTGACCAGCCCGATGCCGGAACTGGCGCCGGTAATCAGGATCACCTGCTCGGCGAGCGGCTTCAGCTTGGGCTTCATCATGGTCGCGCCTTTTCAGTCGAGCAGTTTGTCGATCGTGATGGGCAACGAACGGATGCGCTTGCCGGTCGCATGATAGATCGCGTTGGCCACGGCGGCGGCGGTGCCGACGATGCCGATCTCGCCCAAGCCCTTCACGCCCAGCGGCGTCACCTCCGGATCGGGCTCGTCGACGAAGATCACCTCGATGTCGTGGATGTCGGCATGGGCCGGCACATGATATTCGGCGAGATTATGGTTCATGAAGCGGCCGAGCTTCGTGTCCATGAACGTTTCCTCGTGCAGCGCCATGCCGATCCCCATCACCACGCCGCCCAGGATCTGGCTACGCGCCGTCTTGGGGTTGATGATCCGCCCGGCAGCGACCGCGTTGACGATGCGGGTGACGCGCACGACGCCCAGTTCCTCGTCCACCTTCACCTCGGCGAACACCGCGCTGTGCGTGTTGCGCGATTTCCGCATCTGGCTGATCATGCCGCCGATGCCGGCGCTGGCGGTTTCCTCCACCTCGATCACGTCGAGATCGGCCGCGCGCATCGCCTCGCCGAACGTGACGCCGACGGACGGGTCAGCCTTCAGCACGATGCTGCCATCCGCGAAGGCCACGTCGTCGATCTTCGCCGATCCCAGCGGCGCGCCTTCCACCTTGCCGGCGGCCTTCAGCAATTTCTCGCCGACCGCGCGGCAGGCCAGCTGCACCGCCGCGCCGACGGATGCGGCCATCCACGATCCGCCCTCCACCGGCGACGCCGGCAGTTCCGAATCGCCCAGCCGGGCCGTCACCTGCTCCGGCGGCAGGCCCAGCGTGTCACAGGCCAGCTGCGTCATCACCGTATAGGTGCCGGTGCCGATGTCGGAGGCCGCACTCGCCACCTCCAGATGGCCGTTGGCTGACAATTTGGCGCTGGCCGAGGTCTTGGAGAAGCTCGCATCCCACATGCCGGTGGCGACGCCCCAGCCGACCAGCTCGCGCCCGTCCTTCATCGATCGCGGTTGGGCGACGCGCTTTTCCCAGCCGAAGGCGGCGGCGCCCTCGGCAAAGGCCTCGCGCAGCGCCTTGCTGGTGAAGGGCGTGCCGTTCATGGCATCCACGTCGGAATAGTTGAGCAGGCGGAAGGCGAGCGGATCGACCTTGGACGCCACCGCCATCTCGTCGATCGCCATCTCGAACAACGTCATGCCCGTCGCCGCGCCGGGCGCGCGCATGTCGCCGGCGGTCGCGGTGTCCACCTGCGCGATCTTGTAGTCGCCGTGCGCGTTGGGGCAGGCGTAGTTCATCATCCCCCAGATGACGACATCCTCCATATAATCCTCGTAGCGCGAGGTGGAGGTCGTCGCGTCCTGCAGCATCGCGGTGAGTTGCCCGTTTTGCTCGGCGCCGAGCCGGATCGCATGCGCCGCCTCCGGGCGATGGACGTGGCTGAACATCTGCTGCCGCGTCAGCGCCACCCGCACCGAACGCTTCAGCATCAGCGCCGCCTGCACCGCCAGGTGCACATTATATTGCGGGCGCAGCCCCGAGCCGAAGCCGCCGCCGACATAAGGGTTCAGCACCCGAAGCTTCTTTTTCGACAGGCCGAAGACGGAGCAGAGATAGGCCTGTACGTTCTGCGACCCTTGCGTCTTGTCGTAGACGGTCAGGCTGCCATCGTCGTGCCACTCCACCGTCGTCGCGTGCATCTCCATCGGGTTGTGATGCTCGGTCGGCAGGTGATAGTCCGCCTCCACCTTCAACGGCGCATCGGCGAACGCGCTTTCGGCGTCTCCGCGGTTCTTCGGAGGATGATAGCTGTCACGCTTCTTGGCCGGCATGTACCGCTCGGTCAGCGCCACGGCGAAGTCGGTGTTGTGCGCCTCCTCCGCATAGCTGATCTTCACCAGCGCCGACGCATGGCGCGCCGCCTCGAACGTCTCGGCCAGCACCAGTGCCACCGGCTGCCCGCTGAACAGGATCTTCTCGTCGTACAGCGGGCGTAGCGGCGATCCCGGCGGCGCCACCTGATCGCGGTGCGAACTGTCCAGCCACGCCTCGCCGGGCCGGTTCTTGTGGCTCATCACCTCCACCACGCCGGGCACCGCGCGGGCGGCGGTGTCGTCCAGCGCGGTGATCCTGCCCTTGGCGATCGTGCTCGACACGACGACGCCGTAGAGCATGCCCTCGGGCTTATACTCGGCGGCGTAGCGGGCCTGCCCCGTCACCTTGGCAACTCCCTCGACGCGGCTGAGGGAGGATCCGATGCCGGTGCGACCCGGCGTTGCTGCTGCTGTTGCCATGTCCGTCTCTCCTCAGGCGACGCGCTTGTCGATCTGCGACTGCGGGGTGCCCGCCGCCGCCTGCGCCAGCGCGCGCACGATCGCCTTGCGGGCGAGATCGATCTTGAAACTGTTGTCGCCCTGCCCCACCGCACCTTCGGTGATCGCGTGGGCGGCGGCGAGGAAGGCGTTTTGCGACGGCGCCTCACCATGCAGCAGGCTCTCGGCCTGCGGCACCCGCCACGGCTTGTGCGCGACCCCACCCAGCGCCACCCGCGCCTCGGCGATCCGCCCATCCTCCAGCCGCATCGCCACCGCCACCGAGACCAGCGCGAACGCATAAGAGAGCCGGTCGCGCAGCTTCAGATAGGTATAATGTTCGGTGAACCGCTCATCGGGCAGGTCGATCGCCGTCACCAGCTCGCCGGGCTTCAGGTTGTTGTCGCGCCACGGCTCGGCGCCGGGCAGCCGGTGATAATCGGCGAAGGGGATCGTCCGCTCGCCGTCCGGCCCCGTCACCTCCACCGTCGCATCCAGCGCCGCGAGCGCCACGCACATGTCGGACGGGTGCGTCGCGATGCAGGCGGCGCTGGCACCTAAAATCGCGTGGATGCGGTTCACCCCGCCGATCGCGCCGCAACCGGAACCGGGCGCGCGCTTGTTGCAGGGCGTCGCCGTATCGTAAAAATAATAGCAGCGCGTGCGCTGGTTGAGGTTGCCGCCGTTGGTCGCCGCGTTGCGCAGCTGCGGGCTCGCGCCGGCCAGGATAGCGGAGGAGAGCAGCGGGTAACGTTCCTCCACCCGCGCGTCCCACGCAGTATCCGCATTGGTCGCCAGCGCGCCCAGCCGAAGGCCGCCGCCGTCGATCTCGGTGATGTCGTGCAGCGGCAGGCGGTTGATATCGACCAGCCGGCCGGGCCGCTCGACATCCTCCTTCATCAGGTCGATCAGGTTGGTGCCGCCGGCCAAATAGCGTACATCGTCCGGGCGCCCCTCGCGCACCGCCGTCGCCACATCCGTTGGGCGCGCATAGTCGAAGCGGTTCATTTCGCGCCCTCCCGCTCCAGCACGTCCATCACCGCATCGGCGATGTTGGTGTAGGCGCCACAACGGCAGATGTTGCCGCTCATCATCTCGCGCACGTCGTCGCGACTTTTCGCCCTGCCCTCGTTGATGAGGCCCTGCGCGGAGCAGAGCTGGCCCGGCGTGCAATAGCCGCACTGGAATGCGTCATGATCGATGAACGCCTGTTGCAGCGGATGCAGCACGTCGAAATCGGCCAGCCCCTCCACCGTCTGGATCGCCGCCCCGTCGCGCGACACCGCGAGCGTCAGGCAGCTGTTGATCCGCTTGCCGTCGATCAGGACGGTGCAGGCGCCGCACTGGCCGTGGTCGCAGCCCTTCTTGGTGCCGGTCAGCCCTTCCTGCTCGCGCAGCAGGTCGAGCAGCGTCGCCCAGGGTTCGACCGCCAGCCGGCGCTCGCGACCGTTGATCGACAGCGTGATGTCGATCCGTGCGACGGCGGCGTCGCTCCGCAGGGTGAGGCTGTCCATGATGATCCTTCGGGAGGGCGGCGGTGCCACGCGGCATCAAAGCCAGCCCCGCCGATCGGTTCCGTCAGAGGATCAGTTAATCGGCCTCGCGTTCCGGCAAGGCGTTATGTTCGCCGGACTATTCCGCTCGTCTTCAGGTCGGTCGCGGCCGCCGTCACCCGACCGCGCGACGCAAGGCCGACACCGCCGGAGCGGGCGTTTCGCGGCGCCGGCGATGCTCCCACCGGCGCAGCGTCTCGGCATAGGAGACAGCCAAAGCGTGGTGGGCCGCAGCCGCCGCCGCGGTGCCGGCCGCAGCCGCCATGCGCACCTCCTGTGCGTAGCGCCGCCGATAATAAGCCAGATCCGCTTCGCCCATATGCCATCCCCGCCATCGGCTTCCTTCCCCAGGAGCCGCGGCTGTCCACATCGCGCACCAAGTCTCACCGACAGCTTAACCGACGACGACGATCAACTGCCGATGTGGCGTCGATAGGCAAACTATCCGGTCCGATCCGACATAGATGTCGACGCAGCGGCGAAAGCTTAGAAGATGCCGAGGAACTTCTTCTTCTTCGGTTCAGCTGGCTTGCCCGCGCCGACATCCTTGCGCGGTTCGCCCTTGGTCGTCCGCTGCGCATCCGCGCGCGCACCGGAGAGCACCGGGCCGCACGACGCGCCCTTCGCATCGCCGGGATCGACGAACGCCAGCATCGCCGCCACCGGGCTCGCGACCACGCCAAGCGCCACCGCCGCGCCACCGCGCGAGAGCAGTTGGGGCGTGATGATGCGGTAGCCGGGGGCGGCGAAATGCCCGTTGATGTCGACCGGCGACTGGCCGGAGAACAGGCTGAACTTCTTGCCGTCCGCGCGGAAGGCGAGGTTCATCGACTCGTCCTTAAAGCTGAAGCCGCCCTTCATCGTCATCACATTCTTGTCGGTGTCGATCAGCACCGGATCGGTCGCGGCCACGCCGTTGCGCACGGTGAAGGCGATCAGCCCGCAATTCACCTCGATCGGCTTCTTCAACTGGTCCTGCAGCAGCTTCTGAAGGAACAGGCCCACGTCGAACTCGGCCAGCTGGACATATTGGGTCCAGAAGGTGCCCTTCGGCAGGATGATCGCGATGCGCCCGTTCGAACTCGCCAGCGACTCGTGCAGCGTGTCGCCTACGCCGCGCATCTGTACGCGGCCCTTGATCGATCCGGTCGTGCCCGAATTGAATACGCCAGTGCCCTTGAACAGCTTGCTCAGCGGCGTGGGAGACATGCGGATATCATAATCGGTTATGACGGCCGGCACCCGTGCGTTGACCGAAATGTCCGAAGAGACATGGCCGCTGTCCGCCACGTCCAGCGTCAGCGGCGAAAGCTTCATCAGGCTGTGGTCGAGATCGAAGGTGAGCGCGATGTTCGACACCGGGATGAAGGGCTGCTTCACCTGACGCACCTTGTAATCGACATGCGCGTCGAACAGCTTGATCGCGTCGGCGCGGAGCGGCGCATCGGGGATGATGCGCGGTGCGCCGCCGGTCTGCTGCACGGCGGCGGTGGCGCCCTTGGTGGCAAGCGCGTTCGGCTCATAGCCGATGAACGGCCCGAGATCGACGATATCGACCGATCGGGAGTTCAGCGTCGCTGCGATCTTCAACCGGTCGTTCGGCAGCGAGATCGTCATGTCGCCGGCAAGGTCGCTCGCCCCGAAAAAGCCGTTCAGCCGGGTGAAGCGCCACTCGGCGCCCGCCTTGGTCAGTTTCGAATTAAAGCGGTAGCGCCGCGTGTCGGGCACCGCCACGCCGAGGAAATCGAAGAGATAGCGCAGGTTCGGCCCGCGTACCGTGAGGTTCAGGTCCGATCCCTCGATCTGCGTCGCGGCCGGCAGCACGCCGTTCAGGTCCAGCAGGGTCGGGCCGGACTGCGCGTGCAGCACCAGCTTGGTCCGCCCGAACGTCACCGTGCTGTTGGGCGAAAGGATGCCGCCATTCATCGTGAAGCGTTTGCCGCGCAGCGTGCCGTCGCCGGCGAAGTTCACCCGATTGTCTGTGATCGTGGTGCCGCCCGCGCGGATCGTGTCCACCTTGATGTCGGTCGTCAGCAGCAGCGCCGGATCGACATAACGCGCCGTCGTGCCCGTCACGATCGCCCGATCGATTACCGGCCACTGGAAGGGCGCGCCCTTCTGATTCGGATCGCCGAACGTCCATGTGTTGCGCCGCTGCTTGTCCCACTCGGCATCGACATTGCCGCCGTCCAGCACCAGGAAATCGGCCCGGCGCTTGCCGAAGATCAGCGGGAAGGTCTTCACCCGCGTCTCGATATGCTTCGATTCGAAGAAGTTCGGGCGCGGTGCCCAGGCCGGGTTCGATACGGTCAGCCCGTCCGCCACGAACTTGATGTCGATCGGGTCGAAATAGAATTGGAAGTCGCCCGCCACCCGCACCCGCCGTTCGGCCGCGCTGCTCGCATATTTCTCGAACGTCGGCTTCAGGAACCGGCCCTTGGTGATGAACAGCACCAGCCATACCAGGAACAACAGCCCGATCAGCACCGCCAGCACCGAAATGACGGAGGCGAGCGCCGTCCGCCCGGGATCGCGGTGCCTGATCGCAGCGGGCTGCGGGGGTCGGTCGGCGACAAGCGAGGGTTCGGCCATGCGGGCTCAAACCCCGGCGATTGCTACCGGTTCCCGAAACGATCGGAACGGGCGTCATCGCACGCGGTTTGTATTCTTCGGCACAGGAGGAAGCGATGACCGAGCAACGCCCGAACCTCGATGGGGACGACAAGACGCCGCCGCCCGGCGAGGCCGAAACGCCGGAACAGGCTCGCACCGAAACCGCGGCCAACGTGCGTGCGCTGCGCAAGCATGACGATAGGCCGGAGCCCGCATCCTGAGCCGTCGCGCCCGAGCCTGCCTCCGCGAGTCCGGTTGCCAAAGCGCGCCATCCCGCTTATAGGCCCGCGCTCCCGCGATTTGATCGATGGTCCGGCCGATATGGGCTGCCGTGGCTATTGTCTAACGTCGCATATCAGGAGACGAAAATGCCCAAGCTCAAGACGAAGTCGGGGGTCAAGAAGCGGTTCAAGCTGACTGCTTCCGGCAAGGTGAAGCATGGCTTCGCCGGCAAGCGCCACCGGCTCATCAGCCACAATTCCAAATATATCCGCCAGAACCGCGGAACCAGCGTGCTTGCCGTGGCCGATACGGCCCGCATCAAGCTCTGGGCGCCGTACGGCCTGTAAGAGGATATAGAGAATGGCACGCGTCAAACGTGGTGTAACCACCAAGGCCCGCCACAAGCGGGTACTCGAACTGGCGAAGGGCTATTATGGCCGTCGCAAGAACACGATCCGCATCGCCAAGCAGGCGGTGGAGAAGGCGGGGCAGTACGCCTACCGCGATCGCAAGGTCAAGAAGCGCAGCTTCCGCGCGCTCTGGATCCAGCGCATCAACGCCGCCGTTCGTGCCGAGGGACTGACCTACGGCGTGTTCATGCACGGCCTGAAGCTGGCCGGCGTGGAACTGGACCGCAAGGTGCTGGCCGATATCGCGATGCACGAGGGTGAGGCGTTCAGCACCATCATCGCGCAGGCGAAGGCAGCCCTGCCCGAGGGCGCGCGCGTAGCAGCCTGACCGGCAACGGCCTGACCAAAGCTCCGAGGGCGCGGACGGCACCAGCCATCCGCGCCCTCTTTGCGTTTCGGGTTGGCCGCCTTATGGCCGCCGCACGAACAACGAAGACAGGTTTCGATGAGCGATCTCCAAGGCCTGAAAAGCTCCCTGCTCGCGCAGGCCGCCGCCGCTGACAGCCTCGACGCGATTGAGGCCGTGCGCGTGAGGGCGCTCGGCAAGCAGAGCGGCATCGCCGCTTTGATGAAGACGCTGGGCGGCATGTCGCCGGAGGAGCGCCAGCGGCAGGCGCCGGCGATCCAGTCGCTGCGGGCCGAGGTCGCCGATGCGATCGCCGCGCGCAAGGCCGCGCTGGAGGCCGCCGCGCTCGACGCGCGCCTCGCATCCGAGACGATGGACATGACGCTGCCCGTCGCGCCCGCGCCGCAAGGCTCGATCCATCCGGTCAGCCAGGTGATGGACGAACTGGCGGAGATCTTCGCCGATCTCGCCTTCGCCGTCGCCACCGGGCCGGAGATCGAGGACGACTGGCACAATTTCACCGCGCTCAACATTCCCGAGAGCCACCCGGCGCGCGCGATGCACGACACCTTCTATTTCCCCGCCGACAAGGATCGCGACGGCAGGAGGATGCTGCTGCGCACCCACACCTCGCCGGTGCAGATCCGCACGATGCTGGACCAGCCGCCGCCGATCCGCATCATCGCGCCCGGCCGCACCTACCGCTCCGACAGCGACGCCACCCACACACCGATGTTCCATCAGGTCGAGGGGCTGGTGATCGATCGCGGCATCCACATGGGCCACCTCAAGTGGACGCTCGAAACCTTCGTGAAGGCGTATTTCGAGCGCGACGATATCGTCCTCCGCCTGCGCCCCAGCTACTTCCCCTTCACCGAGCCTTCGGCCGAGGTCGATGTCGGCTACACGCTGGCGGGTGGCCGCCGCGTGATCGGCGGCGCGCAGCCGGACGGATGGATGGAGATCCTCGGCAGCGGCATGGTCCACCCCCGGGTGATCGCCGCCTGCGGGCTCGATCCGGCCGAGTGGCAGGGCTTTGCCTTCGGCTGCGGTATCGATCGGCTGGCGATGCTGAAATATGGCATGGACGATCTGCGCGCCTTCTTCG
>CAXTTS010000038.1:17582-19534 GCA_964247265.1 uncultured Sphingomonadaceae bacterium | reverse complement strand
CGCCCGATGCCTGCGCCAATTCCCCCCGCGCCAGCGCCAGCCGGCGGGAAAGCGCGCGCGGCAGCCGCTCCGCCAGATCGTCGAACCGCTGGCGCTGCTGGCCCAGCAGCCGCTCGGGCGCGGGCAGCCGCCAGGCCGTCGCCGCCAGCCGCTCGCGCGCATGATCGTGATAGCGGTTGGCGCAGCGTTGCGTCCGCGCGCCCAGTTCGCGCAGGGTGGCGATCAGGTCGGCCCGCACCGGCACCGCGATCTCGGCGGCGGCGGTCGGCGTCGGCGCGCGCATGTCGGCGGCGAAGTCGCACAGCGTCGTGTCGGTCTCGTGCCCCACGGCCGAGATGATCGGGATCGGGCATTCCGCCACCGCGCGGACGACGGCTTCCTCGTTGAAGGCCCACAGATCCTCGATCGATCCGCCGCCGCGGGCCACGATCACCAGATCCGGGCGCGGGATCGCCCCGTTCGCCGCCATCTCGCCGAAACCGCGCACCGCCGCCGCCACCTGCGCGGCGGCGCCTTCGCCCTGCACGATCACCGGCCACAGGATCACCCGCGTCGGGCAGCGATCCGCCAGCCGGTGCAATATGTCGCGGATCACCGCCCCGGTCGGCGATGTCACCACGCCGATCACGCGCGGCAGGAACGGCAGCGGCCGCTTCCGCTCAGCGGCGAACAGCCCCTCCGCCGCCAGCGCCCGCCGCCGCTGGTCGAGCAGCGCCATCAGCGCGCCGGCGCCGGCCAGCTCCATCCGCTCGATCACGATCTGATATTTGGATCGGCCGGGATAGGTCGTCAGCCGCCCGGTCGCGATCACCTCGATCCCGTCCTCGGGGCGAAAGGCCACCGCGCCGGGGCTGTTCTTCCAGATCACCCCGTCGATGCAGGCGCGATCGTCCTTCAGCGTCAGGTAGCTGTGGCCGGAGGCGACCCGCTTATAGCCCGAAATCTCGCCGCGCACCCGCACATGGCCGAATGCATCCTCCACGCTGCGCTTCAGCGCGCCCGACAGTTCGGAGACGGACAGCGCCGGCGCGTTGTCGCCGGGGGTCTCCTCGGCTAACAGCCGCGCGTCACTGGAAGGGCTTGAACGCATGAATGTCCTGCTGCTGGGATCGGGCGGTCGCGAACATGCGCTCGCGTGGAAGCTGGCGCAATCGCCAAGGCTCAGCCGGCTCTACGCCGCGCCCGGCAATCCGGGGATCGCGCGGCATGCGGAATGCGTCGCGCTGGATCACGCGCATCTGCAATCGGTCTTCGCCTTCGCCCGCGACATGGAGGTCGGCCTCGTCGTCGTCGGGCCGGAACAGCCGCTGGTCGATGGCCTGGCCGATCTGCTGATCGCCAACGGCATCCTCGTCTTCGGCCCGACGGCGGCGGCGGCGCGGCTGGAGGGATCGAAGGGCTTCACCAAGGATCTGTGCGCGAAAGCGGGCATCCCCACCGCCGGCTACGCCCGCTTCGGCGATGCGGCGGCGGCCACGGCGGCGCTGCCGGGCTTCGGCCTGCCCGTCGTCATCAAGGCGGATGGGCTGGCCGCCGGCAAGGGCGTGGTGATCGCCGAAACTCGCGAACAGGCGGAGGCGGCGGTGGCCGACATGTTCGCCGGCGGCTTCGGCGGGGCGGGGGCCGAGGTGGTGATCGAACAATTCCTCACCGGCGAGGAAGCGAGCTTCTTCGCGCTCACCGACGGCACCACCGTCGTGCCGTTCGGCTCGGCGCAGGATCACAAGCGGGTCGGCGATGGCGATACGGGGCCGAACACCGGCGGCATGGGCGCCTACAGCCCGGCCGCCGTGCTCACCCCCGCGCTGGAGGCGCAGGCGATGGCGGAGATCGTCGTCCCCACCGTGCGCGCGATGGCGGCGGCCGGCACGCCTTATGCTGGGGTGCTCTATGCCGGCCTGATGCTGACGGCGGACGGCCCACAGCTGATCGAATACAACGCGCGCTTCGGC
>CAXTTS010000038.1:0-17572 GCA_964247265.1 uncultured Sphingomonadaceae bacterium | reverse complement strand
CGGCGATCCCGAATGCCAGGTGCTGATGATGCGGCTGGAAGGCGATCTGCTCGCCTTGCTGCTGGCGGTGGCGGAAGGGCGGCTGGCGCAGGTGCCCGCGCCGGTGCTGGCGGATCGCGCCGCGCTCACCGTGGTGATGGCCGCGCGCGGCTACCCCGGCGTGCCGGAGAAAGGCGGCGCGATCGGCGGGATCGACGCGGCCGAGGCGGCGGGCGCGATCGTCTTCCATGCCGGCACCGCGCTGCGCGACGACGCGCTCGTCGCCAGTGGCGGGCGCGTGCTGAACGTCACCGCTACCGGCGCTTCGGTGGCGGACGCGCAGGCCGCCGCCTACCGCGCGGTGGACCTGATCCACTTTCCCACCGGCTTCTGCCGCCGCGACATCGGCTGGCGCGAGGTCGCCCGCGAAGGCGGAGAATGATGCAAAGCCTTGCGGCCTCCGTCCGGCGATCTAGAGAAGCCTGACAAGCTACAGAGAGACAAAAGTGAGCCAGACCGAAATCCTCCTGATCGTCTTCATCACCCTGGTGGTGGCCGCGGCGTTCCTGTTTCTCTGGCGCCGGCGCGGCGGCGACAACGCCACGCTCCCGGCGGCGGGCGAAGGCCACGGCGTCAGCGACGGGGCGGCGGCCGCGATCGAGGATGTCGCCGATCAGTTCCTCGGCGTCGATTCCCACCCCGCCTTGCCCGAGGCGACCGGCCCGGCCGATCCGCTCACCCAGATCAAGGGCCTCGGCCCCAAGGCGCAGGCCCAGCTGAACGCGCTCGGCATCCGCCGCTTCGATCAGCTGGCCGGGCTGGACGATGCCCAGGTGGGGGCGGTGGATAGCGGCATGGGCGCGTTCAAGGGCCGCATCCTGAAGGACCAGTGGGTCGAACAGGCGCAGCATCTGGCCAAGGGCGACAAGGCCGGCTTCGAGGCGCGGTTCGGCAAGCTCGGCGGCTGAACCAGACGCCGGGCGCATCACCAGAGCGGTTCCCGATCGGTTATCATGCGTCGCCCCGGATCAATCCCGGGGCGACGTGATCCAGGCCGTTCGAAAACGGCCTTAGCGCGCGCGCTCCGTCGCCAGCAGCTTGTCGATCTTGCGGCCGTCCATGTCGACGATCTCGAAACGCCACGCGCCACTGTCGAAATGCTCGCCCACCGTCGGCAGATGGCGCAGCACCGACAGCGCGAACCCGGCCACTGTCGCATAATCGCGATCTTCCGACAGGATCAGGCCCAGCCGCTCGGCCATCACGTCGGCCGGCAGCGATCCGGAAATCAGCCAGCCGCCGCCCTCGCGCTCCACCAGCGGCGGATCGGTGCCCTCGTCCTGATCGGAGGCGAACTCGCCCGCGATCGCGGCGAGCAGGTCGGCGGGCGTGACGATGCCTTCGAAATGGCCATATTCGTCATGCACCAGCGCCACCGGCACCTCGGCGTCGCGCAGCGTCTGCAACGCGTCCATCGCATCCATCTGGTCCGGCACCACCGGCGCGCCGCGCATCAGCGCCCGCAAATCGATCGCCTGCCCGCCGATCAGCGCCGCCACCACGTCTCGCGCCTGCACCACGCCGACGATATCGTCGACCGATCCGTTCGCCACCGGCATCCGGCTGTGCGGCATGGCGGCAAGCTGGGCGCGGATCTCGTCGGCATCGGCGCCGCAATCGATCCACTCTATGTCGGTGCGCGGCGTCATCACCTCGCGCACCGGCCGGTCGGCCAGCCGCACCACGCCGGAGATGATCGCCCGCTCGCTTTCCTCGATCACACCCGCGCTCGATGCCTCGGCGACGATCAGGTGCAGCTCCTCCGCCGTCACATGCTGCTCCGAATCGCGGTCCAGCCGCAGCAGGCGGAAGATCAGCGCGCTCGATCCGTCCAGCAGCCAGCCGAGTGGCGCCGTCGCCTTGGCGATCCAGCGCATCGGCAGCGCCATCACGGCGGCGATCGCCTCCGGCCGACGCAGCGCGAACTGCTTGGGCACCAGCTCGCCGATGATGAGCGAGATATAGGTCGTCACCGCGATCACCGCGCCGAAGCCGATCTCGCCCGCCGCACCCGCCGGCACGCCTAGCCGCGCCAGCCGCTCGCTCACCGGCCCGCCCAGGCTCGCGCCCGAATAGGCGCCGGCGAGGATGCCGATCAGCGTGATGCCGATCTGCACGGTGGAGAGGAAGCGGTTGGGATCGGTGCTGAGTTCGATCGCGGCACGGGCGCCGCGCTTGCCGGCGCGCGCCATCGCCTCCAGCCGGGGCCGGCGCGATGAGACGATCGCCAGCTCGGACATCGCGAACACGCCGTTCAGCGCCACCAGCGCGAGGATGATGACGCAATCGAACCAGGGGAATGGCGATAGGGGGGCGTCGGCTTGCATGGCGCGACCCTCCTATCGCCGCAAACCGCCTCCGCCACAACAGCGGATGCGGGTCGGCCGCCGGTTCAGATCTCCTCCGCCAGCCTCGGCTCGGCCGGCGCCTTCATGCGGAACAGCTCGCGATCCTCCGCGCCGAAGCCGCGATACCAGATCACCGCGCCATAGACCGCCAGGATCGCCGGGATGCCGAGGATCAGCTCCACCCACTCGGGCAGCAGCGTCATCAGCCCGCCCACCGCCACGGCCGGCGCCGTCGCCCACACGATCGCCCAGCGCCAGCCCGATACCGGCGCGCCGAGCAGCCGCGACAGCAGCCGCGCCTTGGCGACCGAGGCGAAGCCCAGCGCGAGCGTCATCGCCAGCGCCGGCCCCGCCGCCTGCACCAGCAACGGCAGGCCGAAGCGGCGCATGACGTGGACGATGGCGAAGCTCAGCCCCACCTGCACCGCGATCATCGCCAGCGAGATGGCGAGGTTGCGCTTGCGCGCGACATAGATCAGCGCCGCTTCCGACACGACGGCGGTGGCCGCCACCACCTCGGCCGCGAGCAGGAAGGCGAGCGCGCCGGTGCCGCCGACGAAATTCGGGCCGACCAGCCCCATCACCGCCTCGCCCGGTATGCCCAGGCACAAGGCGACGCCGGCCTGCGCCGCGATGATCCAGAAGCCCACCTGCCGCACCTGCCGCGCCACCGCCGGTCGATCGCCCTCGCCCAGCTTCTGCGTGATGACCGGGCCGAGAATCGTGTCGAAGCTGGTCTTCAGTTTCTGCGGCAGCGAGGCGACCTGTTGCGCGACATAATAGATGCCGACGATCGCCGGCGGAAACAGCAGGCCCAGGATCGCGATATCCAGCCGCCGCGATCCCCATTCGATCGCATCGGCCGCCGCCAACGGCAGGTTGCGGCGCACCATCTTCAGCAGCCGCGCCGGCCGCTCGCGCCAGCCGCGCGGGATGCCGTAGCTGCGCAGCAGCGGCCATACCGAGGCGATCAGCGCCGCCACCATCGATGCGACGTAGGAGAGGATCAGCCCGTCGCGCAGCGAATACCAGCTGAGCGCCAGCGCGGCGATGCTGATCGTCCAGGGCTCGATGATCGACCGCGCCTTCACCATCGCGCCGATGTCATGCCGATAGGCCAGCGCCGCCAACGATATGTCGGACCAGACGAGCGCGAACACCGCCAGCGGCAGCAGCCATTCCAGCCCGTTGATCGCGCTGTTCGGAAACATCATCGCCGGGAACAGCGCCAATATCCCCGCCACTATCGCCGAGGCGACGGTGCCCACGATCAGCGCGTCGGCCACCACATGCGCGTGCGGCCGCTGGGTTTTCGTCAGCTGGTCCGCCAGCCCCCGCCGCAGGCCGAGCGTCGCCAGCTGCGCGGCGAATTCCACCACGATCACCGCATAGGCGAAGCGGCCCAGCGCTTCCGCGCCATAAATCCGCCCGGCGATGAACAGGAACGGGATGCGCGCCGCCAGCCGCAGCAGGAAACCGAGGAAGTTCGTCCGCCCGCCCTTCGCCAGATCGGCTATATCGCTTTCAGGCGCCGCCCCGGCCGCGCAGGGTTTCGTCAATGCGCGGCGCCCCAGCTGTGGCCGGTGCCCACCTCCACGCCCAGCGGCACGCTCAGCGCCACCGATGGCTCGGCCGCGCCCGCCATCACGCCGCGGATCACCTCGGTCGCCGCCGACACCTGATCGGGCGCGAGTTCGAACACCAGTTCGTCATGCACCTGCAACAGCATCCGCACGTCGGAAAGGCCGGCGGCGGCGAGGGCGGGGTTCATCCGCACCATCGCGCGCTTGATGATGTCGGCGCTCGTCCCCTGGATCGGCGCGTTGATCGCCTGCCGCTCGGCCGACTGGCGCTCGTTCTGGCGCGACGACTTGATCCCCGGCAGGTGCGTCTTGCGGCCGAACAGGGTGGTGACATAGCCCTTGTCGCGCACCGCCGTCAGCGTCTCGGCGATGTAGGTCTTGATGCCGGGGAAGCGGTCGAAATAGCGATCGATCATCGCCTGCGCCTCGATCCGGTCCACCCCCAGCCGGCCGGCGAGGCCCCAGGACGAAATGCCGTACAGGATCGCGAAGTTGATCGTCTTGGCCTTGCCGCGGGTGTCGCGATCCACCGTGCCGAACAGTTCCTGCGCGGTGAGTGAATGGATGTCGTCGCCGCGCGCAAAGGCATCGCGCAGCGCCGGCACGTCGGCCATGTGCGCCGCCAGCCGCAGCTCGATCTGCGAATAATCCGCCGCCAGCAGCAGCTTGCCTGGCTCCGCGACAAATGCCTCGCGGATGCGCCGGCCCAGCTGGGTGCGGATCGGGATGTTCTGCAGGTTCGGATCGGTCGAGGAAAGCCGCCCGGTCTGCGCGATCGCCAGGCTGAAGGTGGTGTGGACGCGGCCGGTATCCGGGTTGATCTGCGCCTGCAACGCATCGGTGTAGGTGGATTTCAGCTTCGTCACCTGGCGCCATTCCAGCACCTTGGCGGCGATCGGCGCGCCCTCCAGGTCCAGCCGCTCCAGCTCGGTCATGTCGGTGGAATAGACGCCGGTCTTGCCCTTGCGGCCGCCCTTCAGGCCCAGCCGCTCGAACAGCACCTCGCCCAATTGCTTGGGGCTGCCGATGGTGAAGGGGCCGCCGGCCAGCTCGTGCACCTCCCCCTCCAGCCGCGCGATCTCGCGGCCGAACTCGGCGGACAGCCGCGCCAGCTCCTCGCGATCGACACGGATGCCGGCCGCCTCCATTCCGGCCACCACCGGGATCAGCGGCCGGTCGACCAGCTCGTACACCCGCGTCGCCTGCTCTCGCGCCAGCCGCGGCTTCAGCCGGCGCCACAGGCGGTAGCCGATGTCCACGCTCTCGCCGGCATATTCGGTGGCGCGGCCGATCGGCACCTTGTCGAAGCTGATGAGGCTCTTGCCGGTGCCGCACACCGTCTTGAAATCGATCGCCTGATGGCCGAGGTGGCGCGCGCACAGATCGTTGGTCACATGCGCGTTCAGCCCGGCATCGAGATCGTAGCTGATGACCATCGTGTCGTCGATCGGCGCCACCGCAGTGCCGCCCCGGCCGAGCAGCACCACGTCATATTTGATGTCCTGCCCCACCTTCAGCACGCCCGGATGCTCCAGCAGCGGCTTCAGCTTCGCCAGCGCCACGTTGCGCGCCACCTGCTGCGGCGGATCGGTCAGCAGATCCTCGCCCGAATGGCCGAGCGGCACGTAGCAGGCGCGGCCCGGCCCGGTGGCGAGCGCGATGCCGACGAGTTCGGCGCGCATCACGTCCGCCACGTCGGTCTGCGTGTCGATCGCCACCACGCCCTTGGCCACCGCCTCGGCGATCCAGCGATCGAGCGCGTCGGCGGTGACGACCGTCTCATAATCCTTGTGGACGAAGGCCGGCTCCTCGTCGGGCGTGGTCGGCGGGGCGGCGGGGGCAGCGGAGACGTCGTGCCCGCCGCCCACCTTCAGCAGCAGCGTGCGGAAACCCTGCTCCTCCAGGAACGCGCGCAGCGGCTCGGGCGGAATGCCCTTCAGCGCCAGATCCTCCAGCGGCTCCGGCAGCGGCCGGTCGCACACCAGCCGCACCAGTTCGCGGCTCAGCCGGGCATTGTCGGCATGGTCGATCAGCGATTGGCGCAGCTTGGGCTTCTTCACCGTCTCGGCGGCGGCCAGCACGCTTTCCAGATCGCCATGTTCCTGGATCAGCTGTGATGCCGTCTTCGGGCCGATGCCCGGCACGCCCGGCACATTGTCCACGCTGTCGCCCATCAGCGCCAGCACGTCGCCCAGCTTGTCGGGCGGCACGCCGAACTTCTCGATCACATAGGCGCTGCCCAGCCGCCGGTTGTTCATCGTGTCGAGCATGTCCAGCCGGCCATCCTCGATCAGCTGCATCAGGTCCTTGTCGCTGGAAACGATCGTCACCTGCCATCCGGCGGCGAGCGCGGCCTTGGCGTAGCAGGCGATGATGTCGTCCGCCTCCAGCCCCTCCTCCTCGATGCACGGCACGCTGAACGCGCGCGTCGCATCGCGGATCAGCGGAAATTGCGGCACGAGATCGGCGGGCGGCGGCGGGCGGTGCGCCTTGTACTGATCGTACATGTCGTTGCGGAACGTCTTGGACGAGGCATCGAGGATCACTGCCAGATGCGTGGGCCCGTCCGCCTTGTGCAGATCGTCCACCAGCCGCCACAGCATGGTGGTGAAGCCGTAGACCGCGCCGGCGGGCATGCCGTGCCGGTTGGTCAGCGGCGGCAGGCGGTGATAGGCGCGGAAGATATAGCCGGAGCCGTCGACCAGATAGAGATGGTTGGATGCCATTGCGCGCGAATAGCAGCGCCGCGCGCCGAACGCGACCGGAAGGATGCACCCGGATCAATCGGCCGATCGGCTGGTGCAACCGCGCCTCACGGCGTCAGGATAGTATCCTTCGCCACCGCCAGCGTTTCGGGATAATCCAGCGTATAGTGCAGCCCCCGGCTCTCCTTGCGGGCTAGCGCGGAGCGCACGATCAGCCCGGCCACCTCCACCAGGTTGCGCAGTTCGATCAGGTCGGCGGTCACGCGGAAATTGCCGTAATAATCCTCCGTCTCCCGGCGCAGCAGGGCGATGCGGTGCTGCGCCCGCTCCAGCCGCTTGGTGGTGCGGACGATGCCGACGAAATCCCACATGAAGCGGCGGATCTCGCGCCAGTTGTGCTGCACCACAACCTCCTCGTCCGAATCGGAGACGCGGCTTTCGTCCCACGGGCGGATCGGTGGGGGCGCGGGCAGTTCGTCCCAGTGGCGGCTGATATGCCCGGCCGCCGCCTCGCCATAGACGAAGCATTCCAGCAGCGAGTTGGAGGCGAGGCGGTTCGCCCCGTGCAGCCCGCTCTGGGTGCATTCGCCCGCGGCATACAGCCCGGGCAGGTCGGTGCGGCCCTTGCGGTCCACCAGGATGCCGCCGCACGTATAATGCTGCGCCGGCACCACCGGGATCGGCTGGGTCGTGATGTCGATGCCCAGCCCGAGCAGCTTGGCATGGATCGTCGGGAAATGGTGGATCACGAAGTCGGGCGGCATGTGGCTGATGTCGAGATGGACGTAGTCCAGCCCCAGCCGCTTGATCTCGTGATCGATCGCGCGCGCCACCACGTCGCGCGGGGCGAGTTCGGCGCGCTCGTCGAAATCGGGCATGAAGCGGTGGCCGCTGCCCGGCAGCAGCAGCCGCCCGCCTTCGCCGCGCACCGCCTCGGTGATGAGGAAGTTCTTGACCTCCAGGTTGTAGAGGCAGGTCGGGTGGAACTGCATGAATTCCATGTTCGATATGCGCGCACCCGCCCGCCAGGCCATCGCGATGCCGTCGCCGGTCGCCCCGCGCGGCGCGGTGGAATAGAGGTAGGCGCGGCCCGCGCCGCCGGTCGCCAATATCGTCGCCCGGCCGGTGAACAATTCCACCCGCCCGCTCGCCCGGTTCAGCGCATAGACGCCCCACACATGGCCGTCGCCGGAGTAACGCTCGCCATGCCGCCCGGTGACGAGGTCCACCACCGCCATGTCGGGCACCAGCGTGATGTTCGGGTTGGCCGCCGCCGCCTTTTCCAGCGCCTGCTGCACCGCCCAGCCGGTCGCGTCGTCGACATGGACGATGCGGCGGTGGCTGTGGCCGCCCTCGCGCGTCAGGTGCCAGCGTTCCGATCCGCCGGGGTTGAACGGCACGCCCAGTTCCGCCAGCCGCTCGATCGCGGCGGGCGCATGTTCCACCACGAACTCCACGGTGGCGCGGTCGTTCAGCCCCGCGCCCGCCACCATCGTATCCTCGACATGGCTTTCGAACGTGTCGCCCGGCTCCAGCACCGCCGCGATGCCGCCCTGCGCCCAGGCGGTCGATCCCTCGGAAAGGCCGCCCTTCGCCAGCACCACCACGCGAAAGCGTTGCGCCAGGTTCAGCGCCGCCGTCAGCCCCGCCGCGCCGGAGCCGACCACCACCACGTCATAGGCGTGGTCAGCCATGCGCCGGCGTCACGCCCGCGCGGATGAGGCTCAGGAACACGTCCTCCAGATCCGCCTCGCGGGTGGAGACGTCGACGATGCCGAGCCCTTCCTGCTGCAACGCGGCCAGCACCTCGCCCGCATTCACCTTGTCCTTGCTGTAGGTGATGACGACGGTGCGTTCCCCCTTCAGCTCGATCTTCTCGAAACAGGGGGCGACGGGCGCCTCCGCCAGATCGCGGTCCACCGTCACCTCCACCGCCTTCTCGTTGGCGCGGCCGACGAGGGTGCGGGTGGGTTCGTTGGCGATCAGCTTGCCGTGGTTGATGATCGCGATGCGATCGCACAGCTCCTCCGCCTCCTCCAGATAATGCGTCGTCAGCACCACCGTTACGCCCTGCTGGTTCAGCTCGCGGACATAGGCCCACAGCTGCTGGCGCAGCTCCACGTCCACGCCGGCGGTCGGCTCGTCCAGCACCAGCACCGGCGGCGAATGGACCATCGCCTTGGCCACCAGCAGCCGCCGCTTCATCCCGCCTGACAGCGACCGGGCGTAGGCATGCGCCTTGTCCTCCAGATGCACCGCGCGCAGCAGCTCCATCGTCCGCCGTTGCGCCTTGGGCACGCCGTAGAAGCCCGCCTGGTTCTCCAGCGTCTCGAAGGGCGTGAAGAAGGGATCAAACACGATCTCCTGCGGCACGATCCCGATCGATGCCTTGGCGTTGCGATGATCCTTGTCGATGTCGAAGCCCCAGATGCTGGCGCCGCCCCCGGTCTTGTTCACCATCCCGGCAAGGATGTTGATGAGGGTCGATTTGCCCGCGCCGTTCGGCCCCAGCAGGCCGAAGATCTGCCCGCGCGGCACGTCGAAGCTGACGCCCCCCAGCGCCTGCTTGCCGCCGGCATAGACTTTGGCGAGATCGGTGATGCGGATCGCTGCTTCGTTCATGGGCGCGACGCTTAGACCCGCGCACCGCCGCGTGCAAAGGCCCAAGCGCCGCCCGGGTGCCGCATCGCGGCTCGATCCGCGTCATTCCGCCGCTTGAAGCCGCCCCCCGCCCTGCGCTAGGCATGGGCGATGCAGCGCGCCCCCGAGATCACCCGCACCCCGAACACCCGAGTCGCCTGCGACGGCGCGAGCGATATTCCCGGCGGCGGCGCCCTGGGCCACCCGCGCGTGTGGCTGGAGATCGACGAGAGCGGCTTCGTCGATTGCGGCTATTGCGATCGCCGCTTCATCCTGATCGGCGGCCCGGCGGACGAGGCGCATTGAGGCGCTGACTTGGCGGTGATGAACCGCCGTCCCTACTGTCCTCCGTCACGAAGCGACATGGCAGGCGTCGCCCCCTAGATCATCCCGCGCCACGCTCTATATCTAGCGGATGACCAGCTTCTCCGATCCCCGCCGCTTCCTCTATCGTGAGAATGCGCTCGATCCCGATGGCGCGCTGCGCCTCACCGCCGAGGCGCTGAAGGGCTGCGACGATGGCGAGCTCTATCTGCAATATATGATGTCGGAGAGCTTCGGCTTCGACGACGGCCGGCTGAAGACCGCCGATTTCAACACCCAGGCCGGTTTCGGCCTGCGCGGCGTCTCGGGTGAGACCACCGCCTTCGCCCACGCCAACGACATATCCGAAGGCGCGATCCGCCGCGCGGCGGAGACGATGACGCTGCTCGATCCCGCCAGGGACAGCCGCCAGCCCGCCCCGCGCGGCACCAACCGCGCGCTCTACACCGGCGACGATCCGCTCTCCGCCATTCCCTTCGCGAAGAAGGTGGAGCTGTGCCAGATGATCGACGCCGCCGCCCGCGCCCGCGATCCCCGGGTGTGCCAGGTCTCGGCCGGCATCGCCGGTTCGTGGAGCGTAGTGGAGATCGTCCGCCCCGACGGCTTCGTCGCGTTCGACGTGCGGCCGCTCGTCCGCCTCAACGTCTCGATCGTGGTGGAGCATGAGGGCAAGCGCGAAAGCGGCTATTTCGGCATGGGCGGCCGCTACATGTACGATCGCTTGTTCGATCCGGCCAACTGGAACCGCGCGATCGACGAGGCGCTGAATCAGGCGCTGGTCAATCTCGAAGCGGTCGCCGCGCCCGCCGGCGAGATGACGGTGGTGTGCGGCCCCGGCTGGCCCGGCGTGCTGCTGCACGAGGCGATCGGCCACGGGCTGGAAGGCGATTTCAACCGCAAGGGCACCAGCGCATTCTCCGGCCGCATCGGCGAGCGGGTCGCCGCCCCCGGCGTCACCGTGGTGGACGACGGGTCGATCGCCGACCGGCGCGGCTCGCTCTCGATCGACGACGAGGGCACGCCCACCCAGCGCAACGTGCTGATCGAGGACGGCATCCTCAAGGGCTACATCCAGGATCGCCTGAACGCGCGCCTGATGGGCGTCGCGCCCACCGGCAACGGCCGCCGCGAAAGCTTCGCCCATGCGCCGATGCCGCGCATGACCAACACCTTCATGCTCGGCGGCAACGACGATCCGGCCGAGATCCTCTCGCGCGTGAAGAACGGCATCTTCGCCAAGCATTTCGGCGGCGGCCAGGTGGATATCACCAGCGGCAAGTTCGTCTTCTCCTGCACCGAGGCGTACCGCATCGAGAATGGCCGGCTCGGCGCCCCGATCAAGGGCGCCACGCTGATCGGCGACGGCCCCTCGGCGCTCACCCGCGTCGGCGCGATCGGCAACGACATGGCGCTGGACGAAGGCGTCGGCATCTGCGGCAAGGGCGGCCAGTCCGTCCCTGCCGGGGTCGGCCAGCCGACCCTGCTGATCGAGGGGCTGACGGTCGGCGGCACCGGCTGAGCCTGTCCTACGGCGAGGCGGCATGGCATTGTCGCCCGATGCCGCACCTGCTCGATCATTGCGATTGCGCCGCCTTGTCGCGGGCGGCGTACTGCACATCGCCCGTTCCGCGTGACGATTTTCACCCCCTCATAGCATGGCTTTCATGGCTTTCGTTGGAACAGCCCTACGCTTCGTTCATCTTCCGCCTAAATAATAGGCACGTCGTCATACCTGCTTAAAACCTGCGCTGATTCCACCGATGCTGGTTCGGCGTCCCCCGCGAACCGGCTCACAATGCCTGAGTTTCATCTGGCACGCCTCTTGCGAATGAAATTTGCCAGCAAGCAGGGAGGCGGAATGAAACTCGTCATAGCCATCATCAAGCCGTTCAAGCTGGACGAGGTGCGCGAGGCGCTGTCCGGCCTGGGCGTGCAGGGCATGACCGTCACCGAGGTCAAGGGCTTCGGGCGGCAGAAGGGCCAGACCGAAATCTATCGCGGCGCGGAATACAGCACCAACATGGTGCCGAAGATCAAGGTCGAGGTCGCCTGCACCACCGATCTCGCCGGGCGCGTCGTCGAGGCGATCCAGCAGTCGGCCAACACCGGCGCGATCGGCGACGGCAAGATCTTCGTTCTCGATATCGCGCAAGCCGTGCGCATCCGCACCGGCGAAACCGACGACGTCGCGCTCTGAGCCGCTCCAAACAACAAGGGGGACACATGAAGCTATCTTCCAAGATCGCGGTTGGGCTGGGTGCCGTTGGCGTCGCCACGCTGCTCGCGCATCCCGCGCTCGCACAGAATGCGCCGGCAGCGGCAGCCGCTGCCGTGCCGATACCCGCGGCCGCCGCGGCCTCGCCGATCCCGGCTGCCACCGTCAACAAGGGCGATACCGCCTGGATGCTGGTTTCCACGCTGCTCGTGCTGATGATGTCGGTGCCCGGCCTAGCGCTGTTCTACGGTGGCCTGGTCCGCACGAAGAACATGCTGTCGGTGCTGACGCAGGTGCTGATGATCGTCTGCATGGTCGCCGTGATCTGGGTCTGCTGGGGCTATACCGAGGCGTTCACCGGCGGCAGCAAGCTTGTCGGCGGCTTCGGCAAGCTGTTCCTGAAGGGCGTCGATGCGAATGCGCAGGCGGCCACCTTCTCCAACGGCGTCTACATTCCGGAGCTGGTCTACGTTGCGTTCCAGATGACCTTCGCCTGCATCACCCCGGCGCTGATCGTCGGTGCCTTCGCCGAGCGCGTGAAGTTCTCGGCGCTGATGCTGTTCATCGCCTTGTGGGTGACGATCGTGTATTTCCCGATGGCGCACATGGTCTGGTATTGGGATGGCCCCGATGCCTTCGCCGCCGCCGCGCTCAAGGGCCAGGCCGCGATCGATGAGGTCAGCGCGCATTCGGGGATGCTCTTCCAGTGGGGCGCGCTCGATTTCGCCGGCGGCACCGTCGTCCACATCAATGCCGGTATCGCCGGTTTGGTGGGCGCGCTGGCGATCGGCAAGCGCATCGGCTACCCGAAGGAGCCGATGCCGCCGCACTCGCTGACGATGACGATGATCGGCGCTTCGCTGCTGTGGGTCGGCTGGTTCGGCTTCAACGCCGGCTCCAACTTGGAATCGAACGGCGTCACCGCGGTCGCCTTCATGAACACCTTCATCGCCACCGCTGCCGCCGGCCTCTCCTGGCTGCTCGTCGAGCAGGTCGTGAAGGGCAAGCCGTCGCTGCTGGGTGCCGCCTCGGGTGTCGTCGCCGGTCTCGTTGCCGTCACCCCTGCCTCGGGCTTCGCCGGCACGATGGGGTCGGTGATCCTCGGCTTGATCGTCTCGCCGATCTGCTTCCTCTTCGTCACCAAGGTGAAGTCGCGGTTTGGCTATGACGACTCGCTCGATGTGTTCGGCGTCCATTGCGTCGGCGGCATCGTCGGCGCGCTCGCCACTGGCATCCTCGTCGATCCGGCGCTTGGCGGCCAGGGTATCGCCGATTACTTCTCGAAGCCCGGCACCGCGATCTTCTCCTTCCCGGGTTACGGCACACAGCTCTGGATCCAGGCGAAGGCGGTGATCTTCACCTTGGTCTGGTCGGGCGGCATCTCCGCCATCCTCTACGCCGTGATCGACAAGACGATCGGCCTGCGTCCGACCGCCGAAGTCGAGCATGAGGGCCTCGACATCGCCGAGCATGGCGAGCGGGCCTACCACTATTAAACAGTTCGGAGGGCGGCGGGGCTGATCCCGCCGCCCTCCCCAAGGGGTTCCTCCTGCGAACGACTGGGCCGGCGGGGCAACTCGCCGGCCCTCTTTTATGTTGGAGACGCGGTGGACCGTTTCAGCGCAGGATCGGCGATATGTCGTAACCCGCCGCTTCGGCCTTCGCCTGCAACGCCGCCGGGTCGTCGCCGCCCTCCAGCCGCGCGAGCGCCCAGATGAAGGTGGAACGCGTGCCCGATCGGCAGAAAGCCAGCACCGGCCCGTCGGCCTGCGCCAAAGCGGCCGCCATCGCCGTCACCTGATCCTGACGGAAACCGGCATGGGTGATCGGGATCGCTGTGTAACGCAGCCCGGCGGCCTCGGCGGCGGCCGCCATCTCCGCGCCGGATGGCTGCCCCGGCTGCTCGTCGTCCGGCCGGTTGTTGATGATTGCGGTAAAGCCGAGGGCGGCCGCCTCGGCGATGTCGCCGGGGGCGATCTGGCCGGCGACCGAGATGCTGTCGTCAAGTTTGCGGAACATGGGGCTTCTCCTTCGGGAGCAGCCCTTAGCCGTGGCTGCGGATCGCCGCCAGAAAGGCATCGCCATAGGCGTCCAGCTTGCGCGCCCCGACCCCGCCGATCTGGCCCAGCGCCTGGCGCGAGGTCGGGCGAAAGGCGGCCATTTCGCGCAGGGTGGCATCGTGGAACACCACATAAGGCGGCACCCCGGCCTCCTTGGCGATTTCCCGCCGGGTGGCGCGCAGCGCCTCGAACAAGGGATCGGCCGGCCCGTCGTCCTCGCCGCTCCGCCGTTTGGTGGCGCTGCGGGCGGGCGGCTTGACGATCGCCACCGCCGACTCGCCCTTCAGGATGGCGCGCGCCGCCGGCCCGAACGACAGCCCGCCAAACTCGTCCGCCCGCAGCGCATCACGGGCCAGCAAAGCGCGGGCGACCGGCTTGATGAGCCGCATGTCGCCCTCGTCGGCGATACCGAACACGGAAAGCTTGTCATGCCCGAAGGAGCGGATCTTGTCGGTGATCTTGCCCGCCAGCACCTCGGCGAGATGGGTGATGCCGAACCGCATCTCGGTGCGGAAGGCGGCGGAGAGCAGCTTGCGCGCCGTCTCGGTCGCATCCAGCGAGGCGGGCGGCGCCAGGCAATTGTCGCAATTGCCGCACCGCTCCGGCGGCGTCTCGCCGAAGTGACGCAGCAGGATCGCCCTGCGGCACGTCGCCGCCTCGACCAAGGCGCCGAGCCCGTTGAGCCGCTGCCGCTCGCCCTCCTGCCGGTCCGCGCCCACCTCCTCGGCGATGCGGCGGCGCGCGCGGCTGAAATCCTCGGCGCCCCAGAACAGATGCGCCACCGCCGGATCGCCGTCGCGTCCGGCGCGGCCGGTCTCCTGATAATAAGCCTCGATCGATTTCGGCAGCCCGGCATGCGCCACGAAGCGGACGTCGGGCTTGTCGATGCCCATGCCGAACGCGATCGTCGCGCACATCACCATGTCCTCGGAGGCGACGAACGCCTGCTGGTTGCGCGCCCGCACCGCGGGATCGAGCCCGGCATGATAGGCCCGCGTCGGCCGCCCCGCCTCGGCCAGCGTAGCGGCGAGCCGCTCGGTGGCGTCGCGGCTGGTGGCGTAGACGATGCCGGGGCCGGGATTGTCCCGCACCAGCGCTTTCAGTTGCTGCGGCAGCCCGTCGCGCGGCGAGATGGCGTAGCGGATGTTGGGCCGGTCGAACCCGGCCAGGATCAGGCCGTCTTCGGGGATGCCCAGCTGCGCCAGGATATCGGCACGCGTATGGCGATCCGCCGTCGCGGTGAGCGCGAGCCGGGGGATCTCCGGATGCGCCTCCACCAGCCCGCGCAGCAGGCGGTAGTCGGGGCGGAAATCATGCCCCCATTCGGATACGCAATGCGCCTCGTCGATCGCGATCAGCGAAAGGGCGACCCGGTCGATCAGCCGGCGAAACCCTTCGGTGGAGGCGCGCTCCGGCGCGGCATAGAGCAGGTCCAGCTCACCGGCGCGGAAGCGGGCGAGCGTCTCGTCGCGATTGTCGTCGGCCGAAGTCAGGGCGGCGGCGCGGATGCCGACGGCGGTAGCCGAGCGCACCTGATCGTGCATCAGCGCGATGAGCGGCGAGATGACCAGACCGGTGCCGGGCCGGCACAGCGCCGGTATCTGGTAGGTCAGCGACTTGCCGGCACCGGTCGGCATCACCGCCAGCGTATGCGCGCCCGCCATCACCCGCTCGATCACCTCGGCCTGGCGGCCGCGGAAATCGGTGAAGCCGAAGGTAGTGTGAAGCGCTTCGTGAGGGGTGGGCATGGCGATGCGTTAACCGAGGAACAAGCGGGTGGCCACCGGCGCGTGGCACGGCCAGCGGCTTATCCCGCCGCTATAGCAGGTGGTCGTGCCGACGGCAGGGTCAAGCCTTGGCTTGCCTCACTGGCAGGCGAGGCACTCGTCATAATCCTTAACTTCCACCTCGATCTGGCGCAGGTCGATCGTGTTGTCCGCCTCCACCCCGCCGGCGAAGCCCGCGCGCTGGATGCTCTTGGAGCGGAGATAATAGAGGCTCTTCACCCCCAGCTCCCACGCGCGGAAATGGAGCATCAGCAGATCCCACTTCTCCACGTCGGCCGGAATGAACAGGTTCAGCGAGGTGGCCTGATCGATATAGGGCGTGCGATCGGCGGCCAGCTCGATCAGCCAGCGCTGGTCGATCTCGAAGCTGGTCTTGTACGTGTCCTTCTCGTCCGCGCTGAGGAAATCGAGATGCTGGACGGAGCCGCCCTGTTCGAGGATCGAGTTCCACACCGCATCGGAGTTCTTCGACTTCTCGCGCAGCAGCCGCTCCAGATAGGGATTGCGGATCGAGAAGCTGCCCGACAGCGTCTTGTGGGTGTAGATATTGGCCGGGATCGGCTCGATGCAGGCGCTGGTGCCGCCGCAGATGATGCTGATCGAGGCGGTGGGGGCGATCGCCATCTTGCAGCTGAACCGCTCCATCACGCCCATGTCGGCCGCGTCGGGGCAGGCGCCGCGCTCATGCGCGAGCATCATCGAGGCGTCGTTGGCCTGCGCCGAGATATGCTTGAAGATCCGCAGGTTCCACGATTTCGCCATCGCGCCTTCGAACGGGATGTTGCGCGCCTGGAGGAAGCTGTGGAAGCCCATCACGCCGAGCCCGACCGAACGCTCGCGCCCCGCGCTGTATTTGGCCCGCTCCATGCCGGGTTCGGCGCGGTCGATATAGTCGGTCAGCACATTGTCGAGGAAGCGCATCACATCCTCGATGAAGCGCCGGTCGCCATGCCATTCGTCCCACGTCTCCAGGTTCAGCGAGGACAGGCAGCAGACGGCGGTACGATCCATGCCGTGCTGGTCCTTGCCGGTCGGCAGGGTGATCTCGGAGCAGAGATTGGAGGTGGAGACCTTCAGGCCCACGTCGCGCTGGAACTTGGGCATGGCGCGGTTCACGGTATCGGCGAACACGATATACGGCTCGCCCGTCGCCAGCCGCGTCTCGACGAGCTTCTGAAACAGCGAACGGGCATCGACCGTGCTGCGCGGGCTGCCATCCTTCGGGCTGACGAGCGTCCACTCGCCGCCGGCGCGCACGCATTCCATGAAGGCGTCCGTCAGCAGCACGCCGTGATGCAGGTTCAGCGCCTTGCGGTTGAAGTCGCCGGAAGGCTTGCGGATTTCGAGGAACTCCTCGATCTCCGGATGCGACACGTCGAGATAGCAGGCGGCGGAGCCGCGGCGGAGAGATCCCTGGCTGATCGCGAGGGTCAGCGAATCCATGACGCGGACGAACGGGATGATGCCGCTGGTCTTGCCGTTCAGCCCCACCGGCTCGCCGATGCCGCGCACATTGCCCCAATAGGTGCCGATGCCGCCGCCGCGCGAGGCGAGCCAGACATTCTCGTTCCAGGTGTCGACGATCCCTTCCAGGCTGTCGGGCACCGAGTTGAGGTAGCAGCTGATCGGCAGCCCGCGCCCCGTGCCGCCATTGGAGAGCACCGGGGTGGACGGCATGAACCAGAGCTTCGAGATATAGTCGTAGAGCCGCTGGGCGTGCGCCGCATCGTCGGCATAGGCCGCCGCGACGCGGGCGAACAGATCCTGATAGGATTCGCCGGGCAGCAGGTAGCGGTCGTTCAGCGTCTCCTTGCCGAAGTCGGTGAGGAGGGCGTCGCGCGAAGGATCGATCGCGACATCCTTCTTGTCGG
>CAXTTS010000037.1:0-19626 GCA_964247265.1 uncultured Sphingomonadaceae bacterium | reverse complement strand
TCAAACCGGAGCAATCCGGCAATCCGCGGCGTGGGAAAGCGCGCAAGCTGTCGCTGGCCGCGGACATCGGCAACATCCTCGCCATGTGTCCACCGCAAGCAGTAGATCGACCTATCGTTCCCAGTATATGCCGCTAACGTCCAAGACGGTGTTCTACCGCCAGACGGCGCCCGTGGACGCCGGCTGGCGGTATGTGTCAGAACTTCACCGTAGCCTCGGCGCCGAAGGTCTGAGGCGCACCGGGAATGACGGTGTTGAAGCCGCCGGATGCGCCCTCGACGTAGCCGGCCTGATAGTATTTCTCCCTGAACAAGTTCTTGGCAAAGACGCCGAGTGAGACCGGGCTTCCGAGGACCTCGTTCCAGCTCACCCGAGCGGCCACCGTCGTATAGCCCTTTATCTTGGTGCCTGGCGTAAGCGAGAAGTTGTTGTTCGAGAAATAGGATGAGCTTTGAGAGAAGCCATCCATCCGGAAGTGAACATCCCCGACGTTCGACGGCACGGGCAAGGTGACGTCAAAGAACAGGGAGCCAGACCATTTCGGCGCGTCCGGATACGAGTCGAACGGCACGACGAAGCCTGGGGTAGCCGTCTGCACCGACAGATCGACCAGGTTCTTCGTGTATTTCGCGTCGGTATAGGCACCGGAGAAGCCGAGCCTCAGCCATTCCGCCGGCGCGATATCGCCATCGACCTCGACACCCTTGATCTTGGCCCTCGGCACATTGACGGTAAACGCAGACGGCGCCCCCGCCACGACAGCATAGAGCGAATGCTGAGCATTCTTCACGATCTGCTCGTAAGCGGCGATGTTGAAGTGGGTTCTACGCCCCGCAACCAGGCCGCTGAACTTATACCCTAGCTCGAAATCGTGGGTATATTCATTCTTGAAGAAGTTCGCGTCATTATACGGCACCACCGCGCCATTGAAGTTTCCGGCACGGAAGCTGCCACGCTGGGTGAAATAGATCTGGTTGCTCTGGTTGAGTTGCCACTGGATGCTCGCATTCCAGCTCGGCGCGCGCAACGTCCGCTTCTGGCGAGGGAAGCCGGCAATGAACGCGTGGTCCGGATAGGCGGTCATGCCGACCGTCTCCCAGGTATAGCGCGCGCCACCGGTAATCTTCAGTCCTTCGACCACGGCGTCGGAGAGGTCGTAGGTGGCCTGGCCGTAAACCGCCCGCGACCGATCGGTGCCGCGTGTATGGTAAAGCACCTGACCCGCCGGCGTGGCGAGTTCGCCGCCGACGATAACCGGGATCGCTTCTTCCTTGGTCGCATAGTTGTAGAAGCCGCCGAGGATGAAATCGAGTTTCCCGTCAGCCGTCTTGCCCTGGATCTGCGCTTCCTCGGAGATGCTCTTGTTGCGGAACACCTCGCCCCCCGGTGGGCCGGCAAAGGCGCCGGTCGTGTTGTAGAGATCGAGCGAGGCGAAAGGCGAACCGCTGAGGATGCCCGGCGTGCGCGCGAACGTCTTCTGGTAGCCGAAGATGTTCTTGAACGTCAGGTCATCGGTAAGGTCGATCGTAGTGGTGTTCGAGGCGAAGTAGCTGTGCGCCTTATGCGGCAGATCGTAGGAGAGATAGACCTTGTACGGGTTCTTCTTCTGAAAGGCGAGATATCCAGCCACGCCGCCCGGGAAAGTGCCCGGCCCCGGTGCACCATTGCCGACGCCCGGAAACAGGCCGAGCCCATATAAAGTATCGAGCGTCGTCGTCAGATTATAGTTGATGCCGGTCTGAGCCGACCGGTTGGTGGATCCAAATGGATAATAGGAGTAAAGCTGGCCGTTATTTTCGGTGCCGCCGAAGTTGCTGTAGGCAAGCACCGTGGTATTTTCGATACCCTCGGTCGGACGAACGACGATGGTGACGCGACCGGACTTGGTATCGATGTCGCCCAGCGTGTTGCCGGTCAGGACGTTTCGCACATAGCCGTTCTGATTCTGATAGTCTCCCGCGACGCGGACGAGGATCTTTCCGGGCACGACCGGAATATCGACCGCTCCCTGAACCTGGACGAGATCACGCTCGCCACCGCGAACAGTGGCATAGCCACCGAAATCCTCACCGGGCTTGGTCGAGGCGTAGAGAACGGCGCCGCCGGTGGCATTGCGGCCGAAGAGAGTGCCCTGCGGACCTTTGAGCACCTGTACCGACGAGAAATCGAAGAAGGCGGTGGCGGAGTTACCGCCGGTGAAGGGAACTTCGTTCAGGTAGGTCAGAACAGCCGGGCTGGCGCCGGAGAAGGGATCGAGCGTCTGCCCGCGTAGAGTGAAGCTGAGCTGGTTCTGGTTCTGGCCGTTCTTCACGACCAGGCCGGGCACGATCGAACCGAGATCCTGCTCCTGCGTGACCACGCGCGTCTGCAACGTCTCGGAACTCAGCGCCGCGACGGACAGAGGAACCCGCGACAGCGATTCCTCGCGCCGCTGTGCCGTGACGACGATATCGCCGACAGCCTGCGGAGCCGCTGCGTCGGCCGATGCGTTAGTCGCTCCGGCCGGAGCGAGCGCCGGCGCGGCAGGCGTGCCCGGATCGGTCTGCGCGAAGGCGGGAGCGGACAAGCCGGCGGTGATCGCCATCGCCGCCGTCATCATGATCGGGATGTGCACGGCGGCCGCCTGCCTCGCGATCCCTAGAGTATGGCAGGTACTCCAGGCATGATTCCTGAAGGCGAAGCTGTCCCTGTTCATGTCATTCTCTCCCAATTCAGCGACTATCTTGCCGCATTTTCACTAGTGTTTTCATTCGTCGTGGACTGATCACACTCGAATGGCTGATGGTTATTTCCATCATCACCCTCCGCCACGTGATCCGGCCCACATCGTACTATTCTCTAGAGCAGTAAGTGCCTAATAAGAGCAACTTCTAGGCCAGTCTACTATGACACAGAGCCGTATCTGTTAAACTGCCTTAAGCACTTAGCCTGCCATGCATTCACTGCCGACCATATCATTAAGCCGGTATATTGGAGGTCGGCGCGGGGCGGACTTGGCCCGCCTCACGGATTGTTCAGGCCGCTTCCGCCTGCGCGGCCTGGTTCAACGCGCGGCCGCCGGGGAGTGAGATGCGTGGCGCGACCTCCTTGGCCGCGAGTTCAAGCGAGTTGAACCAAGGCGCCGGATTGTCGTAATAATCATGGCTTTCGATCTGCAGCGTGCCCCAACCGCCGCACTTGTCGAACAATGTGTTGATCTTCTCGACAACCGTATCTGGCGAGCCAACGACGAACACTTTGTCTACGAGGAATTCGAAGTCAGCGGCAAGCGGATCGATGCCGGCATCCTTGGCGAAGCCGTCCATCATGCCGAAGCGCCGCCAGATCGGGATGAGATATTTGTTGAAGCAATAGCCGATCGGGCCTTCCATCACTTCCTTCTTGGCCTCGGCATCGGTTTCGCCGACGAACACGGTCTGAGAAACCGCGTGACGCTGGCGATCCGGCGTAAACCCGGCCTTGATGTTGGCTTCGGAATAGAGTTCCCAGTGCCGCTTCAGAGCATCGAGACCGGAAAAGATCGACACCGGCTTGAAATTGCGCTCGCCCGCAAGGCGCATCGATGGCGAGTTCGCGCTGAACCCGGTCACGGCGATTTCCGGCATCTGACCACCCCAAGGCGAAAAGTCGGCCAGCTTGTGCTGTTCGTCCTCTTCGGTCAGGGCCTCCTCTTCCTCAGGGTAGCCCGCATCCCAGTATTTGCCTTCGTAGAAGAACGGCTCGCGCTTCCAGATCTTTTCCATGATGGAGAGGGACTCGCGCACCATGTCGTTGAGGTGGACGGTATTCTGGTCCTCACCGCGGATGCCGTGAATATACGATGCGGCGGGATAGGCGCCGGCACCGATGCCGAGGAAGTATCGTCCCTCCAGGATCTGCGACAGCCAGCCTATCGTCATCGCGAGCTTGGCCGGATTGTGGTGCGGCAGAATGTGCGCCATCGGGGCGAACCTGATCTGCTTCGTCTCAAGCGCGGCGGCTGCGATGATGAGCTCGGGATTGGGAATGTTCTCCCAGATCTGCGACGCGTGCTCGGAGATCATCATCGAGGTGAAGCCGGCCTTGTCGCATGCGATCGAATTCTGCACGCCCCATTGGAATGTCTGTCGGGCGGTGCGTCCGGGCCGCATATATGGGTGGAAGATCAGTCCGGTTTCCATCGCCATCGTCGCTCTCCTTGTAGGCGGTTGTCTTGCGTCGCCGGCCCATTGCCGGTCGTCCGCACGCGTTGGAACGAAGATTGCTCGTGTGGCAGACGTAAGTCAATCGTTCGAGATTGTCGGCGCAAACTTTTTGGCTGTTGAACTCAATCTAGGCCCATGTTGGGGACCAGAACCGTGGAAGTATCGAGGCTGCAACTTGAGAAGGCGCGTAAACAGCAGGGTCGCGCGTTCCTCCGCCCACCTCGACACACAGTCACCAAAAGGGTAGATTCGCTAGGTGGGTAAAACACCCGTTTGAGAGAGGTGCCGATGGAGAGTATCGACGGAAAGGACGAGCCGACCCCTATGGATGGCAAGACCAGAATGATCCTGGTGGCCGAGGCGCTGTTCGCCGAGGGCGGCATCAACGGCGTGTCGATGCGGGAAATCGCAGCCAAGGCAGGTCAGGGCAACCACTTCGCAGTGCAGTATCATTTCGGCTCGCGCGAAGGTTTGGTGGAGGCGATCTTTGACTATCGCATGGAGCAGATGGAGCCGATCCGGGCGCAGATGCTGGCGGAGGCGGAGGCGCGAGGCCGGCTGGCTGACGCCCGCACGCTGATGGCCATCGTCTACCTGCCCCAATTCGACTTGCCCGATGGGGAGGGGCATCATTCCTATGCCGGCTTTCTCGGCCAATATTTGATGCGGAGCCGTTCGCATCGCTTCGGCGATTTCGGCGCCTCCCCGCATCCACATCTGGCCCGGACCTTCTCGCTCCTGCGGGCAAGGCTCGCCTACCTCTCGGAGGACGTGGCGCAGCGCCGGCTCGTCACGGCGAGCTTCATGTTCCTCGCCATCCTGCTACGCCACCGAGCGTTCGACGATCCCGCGCCCGGCGAGGAGACGTTTGCCGAAGCGTTGGAGGATACGATGGAGCAAATCGTCTCCTGCGCCTGCGCACCGTTACGCCTGCCGTGAGCGCTTCGCCAGCCTCGCCGCCGCTGGTGCTGCGAGGCATCGATCATGTCGTGCTGCGGGCCCGCGATCCGGCGGCGCTGGCGCGTTTCTACGTCGATATGCTCGGCTGCACCCCTGAGCGCGTCGCGGGCGATCTGATCCAGCTGCGCGCCGGCAACGCACTCATCGATATCGTTCCACGCCGGATCGGCGAGACGGATGGCCGCAATGTCGACCATGTCTGCCTGGCGGTGGACGGCTTCGATCGGGATCGAATCCTCGCATGGTTGATCGGCGGCGGCGTCGAGGTGGGTGAGGTCGCCACCCGTTATGGCGCCGGAGGGTTCGGCGCTTCGATCTACCTTGCCGATCCTGAAGGCAACGGCGTGGAACTGAAGGACGCCGGCGACTGAGCCTATTGCGCGAGCATGCCGGCATCGACGAGATGTTCGGCGCCGGTGATGTACGACGCCTCGTCCGAGGCAAGGAACAGCACCAGGTTCGACACTTCCTGCGGGTCGGCGATACGGCCAAGCGGGATCAACGATAAAGCGTCCCCGCCCTCTTCGTTCGTCGCCTCGACCATCATCGGAGTCTGGATGAAGCCGGGGTGGACTGAATTCACCCTGATGTTGTGCGGGCCATATTCGATCGCGGTGGCCTTGGTCATGCCGCGCACCGCGAACTTGCTTGCGACGTAGGCCAGGCTGGGAAAGCCATAGTTCGCAGCAAGGCCGGCGATCGACGAGATGTTGACGATCGAGCCATGCCCTGCCCTCAGCATCGAGGGCAGCACCGCCCGCATCCCATAGAAGACTGAGTGCTGGTTGACGGCACAGACCGCGAGATAATCAGCCTCGCTGAGATCGGCGGTGCGCGCCATCGCACCAAGGATGCCGGCATTGTTGACAAGCACATCGACAGGACCGAACGCCGCCTCTGCCTGCTCGACCACCGTCTGCCACTGCGCCGGGTCGGTCGCGTCATGCTCGACGAAGATCGCCGCGTCGCCCAATTCCTGCTGCAGCGCGCGGCCGGCATCGGCGCGTAGATCGGTCAGCACCACCCGCGCGCCTTCGCGAACGAAGGTTCGCGCATGCGACTCGCCCATGCCGCGCGCCGCGCCGGTGATGATGGCGATCTTGCCTGTCAGTCTTCCCACATGATTTCTCCCAAATTGGTTGATCGTTGTTCAGTCGGCGATCGGCTGCCGGGCGGCCACGCTCAGACCAAAGCCTTCGAGGGCGGTGAGCTTGTCGTTGCTCGAGGTCAGCAAGATCATTTCCCGTACGCCCAGGTCGCGCAATATCTGTGCACCGACGCCATAATCGCGGATCGCGTGGGTATCGTGATACGCCTTCCGGCCGCCGTTGATGCGCGCCGAGATGGATGTCGGATCCGGATCCTGCACGAACACCGCGACAGCGGGACCATCGTGCGATGCAATCGCGGCGAGGGCGCGTGGGACATAGTCACGCCGCGCCATCGACCAGCCGAGCAGATCGGCGGTCAAATCCACCTGATGAACGCGGACGAGCGTCGGCGCGCCGGGATGGATATTGCCGCGTACCAGGGCGATATGCTCGCCGCCGTCGATGCTGTTGCGGTACACGCAAATGGTGAAGTCGTCGCCGTACACCGTCTCGAACGGTGCTGATGCGACACGCGTGACGATCCGTTCGGAACGGCGGCGAAAGGCGATCAGATCGGCGATCGTTCCGATCTTCAGCCCGTGGTCCCGCCCGAAGCGGATCAGCTCAGGCAGGCGCGCCATCGAGCCGTCGTCGTTCATCACCTCGCAGATCACGCCTGCCGGATTCAGGCCCGCCAGCCGCGAAATATCGACCGCTGCCTCGGTATGCCCGGCACGCACCAGCACGCCCCCCTCGCGCGCCACCAGCGGGAAGACATGGCCCGGCGAAACGATGTCGCGACGGCCTTTGGACGGATCTATGGCGACAGCGATCGTGTGCGCGCGATCCTGCGCCGATATGCCGGTCGTGACACCTTCGCGCGCCTCGATCGAGACGGTAAACGCCGTGCCGTGGCCGGACTGGTTGTTGGCCGTCATCGGCGGCAGTTCAAGCTTTTCAGCACGCGCGCGATCGAGCGCCAGGCAGATCAGGCCGCGCGCGTGGCGCGCCATGAAATTGATCTGGCTGGGGGTGGCGAATTGCGCGGGGATGATGACATCGCCTTCATTCTCGCGGTCATCGGCATCGACGAGGATGTAGGGCAGTCCGTCTCGCGCATCGTCGAGGATCGACTCGATCGAGGAGATTTCGTCGCTCATGCCGTGGTGCCCGTCGCCAGCAGCGCCTCGGCACGTTCCTTGAGCAACATCTTCTGCACCTTGCCGGTGCCGGTCTTCGGCAGATCGGCCGCGTCGATGAACCAGATGTCGCGCGGCAACTTGTACCGTGGCAGACGCGCGGACAGGTGCTCCATCACCTCGCTCACGGTAGGCGCGACAGTGCCGGCGGTGACGAGCCAGGCGCAACCGCATTCGCCGTAGCGATCGTCGGGCATGCCGATCACATAAGCCTCTCTAACCGCCGGGTGCGTGGTGATGACCTCCTCGATCTCCTTGGGAGAAACCAGTTCGCCGCGGCTCTTGAACAACTCCTTGGTGCGGCCGGTGAGCAGCAGATTGCCGTCATCGCGAAAATAGCCGCGGTCTCCGGTCTTCAGCCAGCCGCCTTCAGCGAACAGAGCGGCGGTCTCTTGCGGCCGTTCGAAATAACCGAGGCTGTTCATCGGGCCTCGCGTCCAGATCTCGCCCGGGGTGCCGGGCGGGCTGTCCGCGCCCGTTACCGGATCGACGATGCGGAATTCCGCTATGTCGCCGCCATGCTCCGCCATGCCGGCAACGCCTGCCTTCACGATCACCCCCTGGGTCGTCGCGACCACGTCGATCGGGTCGCCCGGCTGGGTGCAGATGATCGTGGCGGTCACTTCCGTCTGGCCGTAGCTGGTGAAGATCTCGCCGCACCCGAACACCGCCTGGATACGCTGCCAAACCCAACTGGGGGTGGGTGCCGCCGCGCTGTGGATTGCGCTGAGCGAGCTCAGGTCGAACGCCTCGCCCTCGGCCACTTCGAGCATCGCGACCGTCATTGTCGGAACGCCCATCAGATAGGTTGCGCGATGCCGGGCGATGCCGGCGAGCATCGCGCGCGGATCGAAACGGAGAAGTGGCACGATCGAGCCGCCGACGACGAGGCCGGACAGCAGCCCGACGACAAGGCCGAAGGCGTGGTACAAGGGCAGCGAGAAGATCGCGCGTCGCCCTTCCTCGAACGCCTGATGGTAGGCGCCGGCATAAGCGGCGCGCAGCAGATTATCATGGGTCTGAACCACGCCCTTCGGGCTGCCGGTGGTGCCCGAAGTGTACATGATTACCGCCGGCGTGTGGGCCGCGCCGGCGCGATCGGGCAGCGCGCAGACTGGAGCCGCAGCCACGGCGCGGCGCAGGGCGGAATCGCTGGCCGAGGATGCATCGAACAGCAGGATGTCCAGCCCGGCGGGTGCGATCGTCTCCAGCTCGGCAGCGAAGTTGCGGCTGGCGAAGCCCGTCATGGCGACAAGCAGCCTAGGCGCCGACTGAGCCAGCACGAAGGCAAGCTCATCCGCCCGGTAGAGCGTGTTGAGCGGCACCGCGACCGCGCCGCTCCGCCAGATGCCGAACAGCAACGCGACAGTGATCGGGTAATTGCCCATCAGCATCGCAACGCGGTCACCGGGCAGCACGCCGCGGCCAGCCAGCATATACGCTATCCTACCCGCCTCTTCGTCGATATCCGCATAAGTCATCGTCAGGCCGTCGACGACGACAAGCGGACGATCGGCGAACGTGCGGGCTGCCCCTACGAAATACGTGTCGAGCGTGATCGACGCCCAGGACGGATGGCGGCGCTCTATCGCCGCGCGGCGTTCTTCCACATCGCTCGCGATGCCCGCTTTCGTCATCTCTCTCCGACTCCACCCTAATTGTGGTTATGGAACTTCTATGCCTGACCACGCTACCGGATGCTAATCAAAACCCGGTAGGCAAGTAGACGGAAAAATCGCTTGCATTGCTGGCCTAACCGTCATTAGGTTGGATCAACGATACGAACAAGGGATTTTGGCGATGGATGTCGGCCTGGGCCTTACTTTCCAAAATTTGCGCGATCAGCAGTCGGACAAGGACGTGTATCGCCATCAGTTGAAGATGGCGGTGGACACGGAGTCGCTTGGGTTCGACTCGGTGTGGACGCCGGAGCACCACTTCACGAACTACAACATGACGCCGAACGTGCCCCAGTTCCTGGCGTTCGTGGCTGGACAGACAAAGCGGATCAAGCTGGGCACGACGGTGACCGTCCTGCCGTGGCAGGATCCGGTGCGGACGGCCGAAAGCTTCATCCTGCTCGATTATTTCTCCGAAGGTCGGGCCGTACTCGGCATCGGACGCGGTCTCGGCGCATCCGAATTCGCCGGATTTCGCGTCCCGATGGGAGAATCCCGCGCGCGCTTCACCGAATATGCCGAGGCCGTACTCACGGCGCTGGAAACCGGCGTGATGGAGTATGACGGCAAATATCTGAAGCAACCACGCGTCGAGTTGCGTCCGCGCCCCTATGAGAGCTTTCGCGGCCGCGTCTTTGCCTCGGCGATATCACCAGAGTCGGTCAACCTGATGGCCAAGCTGGACGTCGGCCTGATGGTGATCGCGCAGAAGCCGTGGGACAAGGTGGCCGAGGATCTCGAGGGCTATCGCCAGCTGTTCCTCGCGCAGAACGGCGTGGCCGCGCCGAAGCCGGTGTTCGCCGTGTTCGTCGCAGTGCATGAGGACAGGGCCGTCGCCCAGGAGATGCGCGAAAAGCATATCCAGGCCTATACCCGCTCGACATCAGACTTCTACCAATTCGACAATGCCGAGTTCGCGAAGATCGACGGCTATGAATATTATGGCGGCCTGGCGAAGAACATTGCGAGACACGGCCTGCACAAGTTCAACGGGTTCCTGGCGGATCTGCAAGTATGGGGTACACCCGACGAGGTGGCCGAAAAACTGACGGCGATGGTCGAGGAATTCGATGTCGGCAGCTTCATCACCTATTTCCAGTATGGCGAGATGCCGAACGAGGTGGGTCGCGCCAATTACGAACTGTTTGCTCGCAAGGTGCTGCCCCGCCTCAAGGATATCGATACGAGCGGGCCGCGTGTGACCGAACCGATGCGCTCGGTCGCCTGAACGCGCGTTCCGCAATGGATCTGGGGCGCGCGGGCGAGAGGGTGATCGTGACGGGCGGCGCAGCGGATACCCATCTGGCGAGCGCCTGCACCTTCTGCGAGGAAGGCGATCAGCTGGTGATCGTAGATGGGTATGCGCGTCGGGGGCGCGTTGCTTCCGCAAGCTGGCGCTCCCCCCGGCGATCCAGTCAAGACGTGTTCTGCGACGTTTCGTTCAAGGAGGTTTCCGATGCAGGAACAAGTCCAGCGGATGATGCGATCGGCGGTGCGAAACGAACTCATCCGTAGCTACATCGCTTCACGCGTGGTTCGATATCGCCGGCGGATGACCGCGAGCGGAAGGGTGCATCGCTACGGTATGCAGGGGATCCCGGCGTGAGCGACGAGCCGGACCGCTTCGCCTTCATCCGCTACGAACTGGTGAACGGCCGCGCGCGCATCACGCTGAACCGGCCCGACAAGCGGAACGCGCTGAATGAGGAGCTGCTTACCGAGCTTCAGGACGCACTGTGGGAGGCGGACGAAGACAATCGCGTTCATTGCGTGATCCTGGCGGCGGCCGGGCCGGATTTCTCCTCCGGCTACGATCTCCAGCGTTACGACAGGCCGGTGCCGCTTCAGGTCGAGCATCGTCGAGGCCGGGCCAAGTTCGATGACGATGCGTGGCATCAAGAGCGTTTGCAACGGCTCCGCATGGTTCTGTTCGACATGCACAAGCCGGTGATCGCGCAGGTGCAGGGCCGCTGCCTTGCCGGCGGAACGGATCTCGCCTTGCTGTGCGACATGATTATCTGCGCGGATGACGCCAGCTTCGGCTTCCCGCCCGCCCGGTCGCAAGGGTCGTTACCCAGTAACATGTGGCTCTACATGGTCGGACCGCAGTGGGCGAAGCGGTTGCTGTTGACCGGCGACCTGATCGGCGGTCGCGATGCGATGACCATCGGGCTGGTGCTCAAGGCAGTGCCGGCCGATGCGCTGACCGCCGAAGTGGAGGCGCTGGCCGACCGGCTGGCGCTGATCGATCCGGATCTGCTCAGCGCCAACAAGCGCATCGTCAACATGGGGCTGGAACTCATGGGTGCCCGCACATTGCAGCGCATGGCAGCCGAGATGGACGCGCGCGGTCATCTTGCCGAAAGCCGGACGGTGTTCAACCAGACGGTATTGGAACAGGGCCTCAAGGAAGCCGTGCGTCAGCGCGACGGACCGTTCGGCGATGGGCGCGTAAAATTATAATAGGAGACCGGGATGCAATTCGAAGGCGAAGGCTGGCGCTGTATCAAGGCTCCACGATCAACCCTTGGCGAAAGTCCGGTTTATGACGACCGGGATCACTGCCTATATTGGGTGGATGTTGCCGATCCGGCGGTCAATTGGTATCATCTGGATACCGGAGATGCCGGCCGCTGGGTGCCGCCGATGTGGGTATCGGCACTTGGCCTACGTGCCGCGGGTGGTTTCATCGCCTCGACGCGCGATGGTCTGGCCCGTCTCGATCCGCGCGCCGGCACCTTCGAGATCTTCGCCGATCCGCGCTCTAACGCCAACGTTGCGCGGCTTAACGACGGCGTCGTCGATCACAAGGGTCGCTATTGGACGGGCAGCTGCGACAACACGCAATTCGAGGACAGCACGACGGCGGAGAATAAGGAGGAGAGCGTCCGCGATTTCGACAAGCGCAGCACGGGCGAACTCTACCGCATCGATCCCGACGGCACGATCGCGACGATGGAACGCAACGTCGTTACCGCCAACGGGCCGGCATTCAGCCCGGACGGGAAGACACTGTATTTCAACGACTCGCTGCCGCGGGTGACCTGGGCCTATGATCTCGCGGACGACGGCTCGATCTCCAACCGGCGCGACTGGCGGTTGTACGGCGAGGATGAGGGCTTTCCAGACGGCATGGCCGTCGATGTCGAAGGCTGTATCTGGATCGCCTTCTACGAAAGCTGGATGCTGCGGCGCTATTCACCGGTCGGTGACTTGCTCGACGAGCGTCGCCTTCCCGTGCGGCAAGGTCTGCGGCCGGGTTTTGGCGGCAGGAATATGGAGCGGCTGTTCCTGACTTCCGCCGCAAACGCTCTCAGCGAGGAGGACAAGGCCCGGCAGCCGCTTGCCGGCAGCCTGTTCGAGATATTGGAGCCCGGCGTGAGGGGGATGCCCAATGTCCTGTTCGCCGGCTGATCGCGGCGCCTCCTTGCAAGATCGCACGCTATCGGTCGGACCGTGTGAGCGGTCTTTCCTTTACCACCATTATGCGCGATGCGAACGCCATGGAACAGGTCACGTCGCGGGCGCGCATCATGGATGCAACGGCCCAGTTGCTTCGCACGCGCGGCTTGCAGGGCACCAAATTGTCGGAGGTGGCGAAGCGTGCGGGCATGCTGGCGCCAAGCCTCTACCACCATTTCGCCTCCAAGGATCAGCTGGTCGAAGAGGTGCTGGTCGAAGGGTGCCACCGCAACACGCGCTTTATTCTGACCAAGGTCGAAGTGCTCGGCGCAGGTGCATCCCCGCGCGAACGGCTGGAGGCGGCCATCATCGCGCACCTGACCTTCCTGCTGACCGGCGACGAATATTCCTCCGCCGTGTCGCGGGTATTCCAGGATCTGCCGGAAGACATGAAGCGGCGAGTGCTGGCAGCCTATGCCGGCTTCGACAATTACTGGCGGGATCTCATCCTGGCGGCCCGGCAAAACGGCACGGCACGGACCGACCTGGATCCGACCGTCACCCGCAAGTTCCTCATCAACATGCTGGATTCGGTCGCCGAATGGTATCGGCCGGGACATCTGGAGATTGCGGAGGTCGCCCGGCAGGCGTGCCGACTTTTCATGGACGGCTTCGCCATGCCCGCGGACAAGCCTGCACCCGTATAACGATCGCGGCGATCGCAAAACCTGCCGCCGGCGTGCGTCCAACGCGTGCGTTCGAGACGTTGCAGGCCGAAAACATCATCAGGAGAGCATGACTATGGCCACCGGCAGAGCGACGGTCCTTGTCGCCCCCAACCACCTCGAAACCTGGGATGTTCCCATCGCCGACCCAGAGCCCGGCGGCGCGCTCGTCCGGGTGGTGGTCGGCGGTGTGTGCGGCAGCGACGTTCATATCATGACCGGCGAGGCCGGCGTGATGCCGTTCCCGATCATCCTCGGCCACGAAGGTGTCGGACAGATCGAGAAGCTGGGCCCCGGCGTCGCGACCGATTATGCCGGCGTTCCGGTCAAAGTCGGCGATCTCGTCTACTGGGCGCCGATCGCCCTTTGCCATCGCTGCCATTCCTGCACGGTGCTGGAAGAAACCCCCTGCGAAAATTCGCAGTTCTTCGAGCATGCGGAAAAGCCCAACTGGGGCAGCTATGCCGATTACGCGTGGTTGCCCAACGGCCTCGCATTCTTCCGGCTGCCCGATCGTGCCGATCCCGCCGCGATCGCGGCGCTCGGCTGCGCGTTGCCGACCGTGCTGCGCGGCTTCGATCGCTGCGGCCCGGTGCGGGTGAATGAAGCCGTGGTCGTACAGGGCGCCGGACCCGTAGGCCTCTCGGCGGTGCTGGTGGCGGCGGTGGCGGGCGCACGCGAGATCATCGTGATCGACGGCTACGACAACAGGCTGGAGACCGCCCGACTACTGGGCGCGACCACGACCATCTCCCTGAAGGAGGCACCCGACGAGCGCCGCCGCCGGATCTACGATCTGTGCGGCCATAATGGCCCGAACGTGGTGGTTGAGGCGGCAGGCTTCCTCCCGGCCTTTCCGGAAGGGGTCGACCTCACGGGCAATCATGGCCGCTACATCATCCTGGGCTTGTGGGGCGCGATCGGCACCCAGCCGATCAGTCCGCGCGACCTGACCACGAAGAACCTCACGGTGGGTGGAGCCAGCTTCCCCAAGCCGCAAAACTATTACGGCGCGATGCACCTTGCGGCTCGCTTGCAGGATCGCTTCCCGCTCGCCAGCCTCATCAGCCATCGCTTCGCCATCGGCGATGCCGGCAAGGCGCTCGACGCGGTCAAGAAGGGCGAGGTGGTCAAGGCCGTCATCGACCCGACGCTCTAAAGAAAAGGACTGGATCATGGCAGAAGCAGACCCGCAGATCGCCCGTCACCGCACGCCGCAGCCGGCGCACGTACCCGACCATCTCGTCCGCGAGATCGACATGTATGCGCCCGACGGGATCGAGAAAGGCTACCACGAAGCATGGCGCGCGTTGCAGCGTCCCGACATGCCCGAGCTCGTCTGGACGCCGTTCACCGGCGGGCATTGGATCGCCACTCGCGGCGCGCTTGTCGAGGAGATGTACACAGACCCGACGCGCTTCTCGAGCGAGGTGATCTTCCTGCCCAAGGAAGCTGGCGAGAAATACCTCATGGTGCCCACCCGGATGGATCCGCCCGAGCATACACCCTACCGCAAGACGCTCGACAAGGGCCTGAACCTGGCTCAAATGCGTCGCGTCGAGGATGATGTCCGCCGCATCGCGGTCGAGCTGATCGAAGGCATGGCCGAACGCGGGCATTGCGAATTCTCGGCCGAATATTCGCGCCTCTTCCCGGTCAAGGTCTTCATGGCATTGTGCGACCTGCCCATGGCGGACGCACCGATGCTCAGCCGCCTGGCCGAGGACATGACACGCCCTCCGGGAGCAACGCCGGAGGAGATGAGCGCCGCTCTGGAGGCAGCGCAGGCAGGCTTCGACAATTATGTTGAGCCGATCATCGAAGCGCGGCTCGGCGGTTCGGGGCTCGATCTTATTACCGTCATGGTCAACAACGACATCAACGGCGAGCCGATCAGCCGCGAACGTGCGATCGGGCTGATCTCGCTGCTGCTGCTCGGCGGGCTGGATACCGTCGTGAACTTCCTCAGCTTCATGATGCTGCACCTCGCAAAGCACCCGGAAATCGTCGCTGACCTGCGCAGCGACCCGCTGGTGCTTCAGCGCAGCGTCGAGGAGATGTTCCGTCGCTTCCCGGTGATCGCCGAGGCGCGGATGGTGCATGGCGATCAGGACTATCGCGGCGTCGCGTTGAAGCATGGCGACATGATCCTCATCCCCACCGCGCTGCACGGCCTCGACGAGACGCAGAATGTCGACGCGATGACGCTCGATATCCGCCGCAAGAAGGTATCGCACATGACCTTTGGCGGCGGTCCGCACCGCTGCGCGGGCATGCATCTGGCGCGGATGGAGGCGATCATCACCCTGCAGGAGTGGTTGAAGCGCATTCCCGACTTCCGTCTCGCGGACCGATCGCACCCGACCTTCCGTTCAGGCATCATCGCGGCTGTGGACAACGTTCAGCTCGAATGGCCGCAGCCGAACGGGGCGGCCTGAGCCTTGGGCGACGTCGCATTCAGCCGCGAAGGTCGGGTCGCGCATGTGCGCCTCGACCGGCCCGACGCGATGAACGCCGTTACCGAGGAGATGGATGCTTCGCTCGCCGATGCCTGGACCTCTATCAACGAGGATCCGGAGATCTGGTGCGCGATCCTTGAGGCATCGGGCGAGCGCGCCTTCTGCATCGGTGCGGATGTGGCGACCGAGCGTAACGGCGCGCGCAGAATGGCGTTCGGTGGGGGGCTCACCGGTATCGGCGGGCCGCTAGCTACGCTGAAGAAGCCGCTGATCGCTGCGGTGCAAGGATATTGTATCGGCGGCGGCTTCGAGCTCGCAATGTGCGCAGATGTCATCGTCGCCGCGGATACCACGGAGTTCGGCCTGCCCGAGACCAAGGTCGGCATCATCGGCGAATGCGGCGTGGTCCACCGGGCGATCCGTCAACTGCCGCATCACGTGGCGATGGCGATGATCCTGACCGGCGACCGGATGAAGGCGGATGCAGCTGAGCGCTTCGGGCTTGTCAACGAAGTCGTCCCCTTTGCCGGCCTCTCCGCCGCGGCACGGCGGTGGGCCGACAGGATCAACGCGTCCTCGCCGCTTGCCAATCAGGCGGCCAAGGCGGCCGCGCTAGGCCGCCTCGATCATCCGCTCGAGGTCGCGCTGGCGACCCGTTTCGAGGAGATCGAGCGATATGCCGCAAGCGCCGACCGGCGCGAAGGTGCGCTCGCCCGCACCGAACGTCGCAAGCCGGTATGGACCGGACGATAGGAGAAGAACATGAATGACCATGTCTATCGCGTGATCGAAGTCGTCGGTTCGTCGGAGAAGAGTAGCGACGACGCGATCCGGAAAGCCGTCGAGCGGGCGAGCAGTACCCTCAACCTTATCAGCTGGTTTCAGGTGGTGGAAACCCGGGGCCATGTCGAGGAGGGCGAGATCAAGCATTTCCAGGTCACGCTCAAGGTCGGGTTCACGCTGGCCGATACGATGGGCAGCGGGACATGACAGCCAAGATAGAGGGAGCCGGGCGGCCAGAACCGGCGATCGAGCCTGGCTGGTATCGGCAGGTTCTCGGTCAATATCCGACCGGAGTCTGCGTCGTGACCGGACGATCTCCCGACGGCGAGACGATCGCGATGGTCGTGGGCTCGTTCAGTTCGGTTTCGCTCGATCCACCGCTGGTTGCCTTCTTTCCCGATCGCAAGTCGAGTAGCTGGGCACGCCTGCGGGAATGCATGAGCTTCTGCGTGAATATCTTGAGCGCCGACCAGGAGGGGCTGTGCCGGAAGCTTGCATCGAAGGATCCCGACAAGTTTGCGGGCGTCGGCCATAGTCTATCTGTGCACGGCAACCCAATCCTCGACGGCGCGGTCGCATGGATCGATTGCGACCGTTATGCGATAGCGGATGCTGGCGACCACGAAATGGTCACTGGCCGTGTATTGGAACTCGATCTGGGCGTCGGGAGCCTGCCGTTGCTGTTCTTCCGGGGCGGCTATGGCCGATTTGAGCCGGCATCGATGGTGGCCGACCAGGCGCAAGGAGTAACGCTCGCACAGCTACGCAGCGTCGATTGCGCGCGGGCCGAGATGGAGCATCTCGCCAAGCGTATCGGCGGCCTCTGCATCGCGACGGTCCGGGTCGGAGACGAGTTGGTGATTGCGGCAAGCGCGGGGCAGCCACGACGCGGGGGAACGGCGACGCTCGTCGGCCAGCGTCTGCCGTTTGCGCCGCCGGCTGGTGCCGTCTTCGGAGCGTGGCTTTCGGACCAGGATCGGGTAGGCTGGGCCGCACGCGGTAACGTCGTCGGCAATGGTCCTTCGCTCGAGGCGGTCCGTCGCCGGGGTTATTCGGTTGGCTTGCGCAACGATGCGCAGCGTGCGCTGTCGGAGCGACTTCTTGCGGCCGCCGAGAACGGGCAACATCACGCAGACATCGAGGATCTGCTTGCCGCGCTGGCCTATGATCCGCACGAGCTTACGGCCGAGCTAAAGCGCGATATTCGCCTGATCTCAGCGCCTGTGTACGACATGACCGGTGCTGTTGAACTCGCGCTTACGCTGTACGACTTCCCGAAACCGGATGCGGTTACGGGGATTGACCGATATATCGAAGAGATCGTCTCGGCTGCCGCCGCAGTGACTACCAAGCTTGGCGGCCAATCGGCCCGACAACATCAAGGTCGGCGGAGTTGACGGTCGCATCACAACGCCCGCGTTCACCAGTGAAGGTTGTTGTGATGCGGGCCTTTTCACCACGGTGTCGCTACTCGTGACAAGCGAAACTGTCCTTTCGGCAAGAGCGCCGGATCTGTTACCGCTTAGCGGCGCCACCGTCCTGGAATTCGGCACGCTGGTTCCGGGACCGCTGACCAGTCTGCTCCTGGCGGAAGCCGGAGCCGACGTCATCAAGATCGAGCGCCCGCCTGGCGGGGATCCGTTGCGGGCATACGAACCAAAGATCGATGGAAGCAGCGTGCATTTCCACGCGTTGAACCGTGGCAAGACCTCGATCTTTATCGATCTCAAGGACGGATTGGATCGCCAGCGCATCATTCCATTGCTGAAGCGTGCGGACATAGTCATCGAGCAGTTCAGACCCGGCGCGATGAAACGACTTGGCCTTGATTACGCAACGGTGAAAGACGTCAAGCCAAACGTCATCTATTGCTCTCTGACAGGGTGGGGCCAGACCGGACCGAAGGCCGGAAAGGCAAGTCACGACCTGAACTTCCTCGCGGAAAGTGGGCACCTCGACAGGGTATGTGGGATTGATCGGGCACCGAGCCTGCCGCATCTCATCGCGGCGGATATTGCTGGAGGCGTGTATCCCGCGGTCCTGAATATCCTCCTGGCGTATATACGGCGCCTACAAACCGGCGAGGGTGCCTACCTCGACGTTGCGATCGCCGATGGTTTGATGCCGTTTAGCTACGATCTTCTCATCCCGGCGCTGACCATGAATATCTGGCCCTCCAGAGGCAATGATTTGGTGACGGGCGGCTCGCCTCGCTATCAGCTCTATCGAACGAAAGACGCTCGATACCTCGCGGTCGCGGCGATGGAGGACAGATTCTGGGCGAGTTTCTGTGACATGATCGACTTGCCTTTGGCTTATCGTAGCGACTCCGCGCGCCCCGAGGATGTCAGAGCCGAGATCCAGCGGAGGGTGGCGGAACGTCCGGCAGCCATCTGGGCGGAACTGATAGTTGGCAAGGACATGTGCTGTTCGCTGGTCGCGACATTGCAAGAGGCGCTGAGCGACCCGCAGGTGGTCGCGAGACAGCTTCTTAGTAAAACCGTGACCACCTCCGCCGGACCGATACCAGCGCTGACGCTTCCCGTATCTCCCCTGTTTCGCAACCCGGCCGCCTATACGCCTGCACCTTCAGGCTTTGAGAAACGCCACGACCTTTTCTGATTGGTCAGTTGGCAAGAGACCGATCAATAATCAGGATGCGCGACGAGCGAACTGAAGGCGATCTGCTCCAGCACCATGCGCGGCGGCAGGAAAACGACCTCGCCGTCCAACCCGTCTGACCTGAGGGGCGGATATCCTGCCGCGATGGAGTGATGAGCCTAAGCCGCGCCTCAACGTCCTCCATGCGGTTGCAGTAAGGCAATGGCGGCGTCACTCATACCGGTCGTGGTAAACTCCACGTCGATCGTCCCATCCCGCCCCGCGCCGATGATACCTCCGGCGGTCATCGCGACCTCACGATCCGAACGCGCCGTCGATGGTGTGCATGGCACCTGTGACGAAGCCCGCCTCCGGCCCTGCCAGCCAAGCTACCATGCCGGCGACCTCCTCCGGCCGGCCATGGCGCTTAATCGCCATGAAGCTGTGCATGAGATCCTTCATCGGACCGTCCTCCGGGTTCGCATCGGTGTGAATCGGCCTGCAATGTTGACCCCCGTGGGGTGGGATAGGCGTCCAACTTTG
>CAXTTS010000036.1:0-19813 GCA_964247265.1 uncultured Sphingomonadaceae bacterium | reverse complement strand
CGCTGCCGCTCACCCTGTTCGGCTCGGCGGTGGCGCTGTTCCTCGGCTTCCGGGTGAACTCGGTCTATCAGCGATGGTGGGAGGGGCGCGTGCTGTGGGGCAGCCTCATCAATGCCTCGCGCAGTCTCGCGCGCGCCACGAACGCCTTCCTGCCGAACGAGCAGCGCGACCTCCAGCGCACCATTTCGCTGCGCCAGATCGCCTTCGCCCACGCCTTGCGCTGCCAGCTCCGCCGGCAGGATCCGGCCCCCGACGTGCGCCGCTTCCTCTCGGCCGAGGAGGCGGACGAAGGGCTGTCGCGCCGCAATCCTGCCAACGGGCTGCTCGACGGCACCGCGCGCCGCATCTCGGAGGCGCAATGCGCGGGGCATATCGATACGATCCAGCAATCCCGTCTTGAGGGCGTGCTGATCGACATCGCCAACGCGCAGGGCGGGATGGAGCGGCTGAAGAACACGCCTTTGCCCTACCAGTACCGCTTCTTCCCGGCGCTGTTCGCGCGCGTCTTCTGCGTGCTGCTGCCGATCGGGCTGGTCGAGACGCTGGGCTGGGCGACGCCGATCGGATCGACCGTCGCCGGGCTGATGTTCCTCGCCATCCTGCAGATCGGTGACGATCTCGTCGATCCGTTCGCCAACAGCGTGCACGACGTGCCGCTCAGCGCCATGTGCCGCACGATCGAGATCGATCTGCTGGAGGCGATCGGCGATGCCGCCCCCGCGCCGGCCGAGCCGGTCAAGGGCATTCTCTGGTAGACGGGCCGTTTCGCGCGCCAACGCGTTGATCCGGTCCGCCATCCACGCGGAAACGACAGCATAAGGCGCTCCATGACCGACTTCACCTCGCTGCTCCAGCCCGATCGCGGCCAGCTCGCCCACCTGATCCAGACGGTGCGCGCGGACGGGCTCGATGAATGGCTCGCCGGCCAGCCGGAGCGCGCCCGTGCCACCGTTTCGGCGACCCGCTTTCGCGGCAAGCCGGGCGATTTCGCGCTGCTGCCGGGCGCCAAGCCGGAGGAATGGTCCGTAGCGGTCGGCGTGCCGGCCGAAGCAGGCCCGTGGGATCTGGCCGGCACGGTCGGCCGGCTGCCGGAGGGGCTGTTCCGGCTGGGCGGCGACGATGCGGGTGCCGCCGCGCTCGGCTGGCTGCTCGCCCACCACCGCTTCGATCGCTACCGGCGGGAGGCCGATCCCGTCCCCCAGCGTGTGCTGCTGACATCGGATGTCGCGCATATCGACGAGACGGTCCGGCTGGCCGAGGCGGTGGCGCTGGTGCGCGATCTGGTCGATACGCCCGCGTCCGACATGGGTCCGGCCGAACTCGCCGCCGCCGCCGAACGGGCCGCCAATGGGTGCGGCGCCAGCTTCGCCGTGGTGCAGGGCGACGCGCTGGCGGAAGGCTATCCGATGATCGCCGCCGTCGGCCGCGCCGCCACCCGCGCGCGCTCGCCCCGCCTGATCGAACTCAGCTGGGGCGATCCCTCGCATCCCGCCGTCACGATCGTCGGCAAGGGGGTGTGCTTCGATTCAGGCGGGCTGGATATCAAGCCAGCCTCCGGCATGCTGCTGATGAAGAAGGATATGGGCGGCGCCGCCCACGCCCTCGCCTTGGCGCAACTCGTCATGCAAACGCGCCTGCCCGTGCGGCTGCACCTTCTGATCCCGGCGGTGGAGAACGCCATCTCCGCCGATGCGTTTCGCCCCGGCGACGTACTCGCCAGCCGCAAGGGGCTGACGGTGGAGATCGGCAACACCGATGCGGAAGGCCGCCTGATCCTGGCCGACGCGCTGGCCCGCGCGGTGGAGGACGATCCGGCGGTGCTGATCGATTTCGCCACCCTCACCGGCGCCGCGCGGGTGGCGCTCGGCCCTGATCTGCCCGCCCTGTTCAGCAACAACGATGCGCTCGCCGCCGATCTGCTGGCCGCGGGCACGGCGGTGGCCGATCCGATGTGGCGCATGCCGTTGTGGAACGGCTATCGCGAGATGCTGCGCTCCTCCATCGCGGACATCAACAATGCCGGCGAAGGCGGGCTGGCCGGCGCCATCACCGCCGCCTTGTTCCTCAAGGATTTCGTGCCGGACGGCGTGGCGTGGGCGCATATCGATACGTTCGCGTGGCGCCCGGCGGCACGCCCCGGCCGGCCCAAGGGCGGCGAGGCGCTGGGCCTGCGCGCCGCGTGGCGGATGCTCGCCACGCGCTTCGGCGAAGGTCGTGGAGACACGTCGCTTGTTGCGAATGATAAACCGGAGCAATGAAACGAAGCGCGTACATGCGTGTTGTTACGGTGAGGAAGCGAAAGTTTCCGACCGTGACGTTCCGCACCGTGACATGGCGAGGCTTGGTCTGTGCTTCCACGCGCATTATCCTCTTGGATGGAAACGCTCGTCGGCTATGTCCGATCGGGTCGACCAGACCTGACCAATCGCCAGATGGCTCTGCTTCTTGCCGTCTATTTGAAACCCGGCCCGCATACGGTGCGTGGTCTCGCGCAACTGCTTGGCGTCTCCAAGCCCGTCATCACGCGCGCCTTGAACACGCTCGGCTCGCTCGGCTATCTGCGCCGCGAACGGGACGAATCCGACCGGCGCAACATCTTCGTCGCGCAGACGGACAGGGGGGCGGATTTCCTTGCAGGCTTCGGAAACCTCATCGATGGCGAAGCCGCGTCGGGCCATGACCGCGCGCCGCGCCACGCCGCCGCTCTCGGCTGAACGCTTTCACCTCGCAGGTCCGTCGATCGCGCTCGATCCGCGCGTCAACGCCGTCCGGCGGGACATCGCCGATATCGCCCTCGCCGATCGCGTCTTCGCGCCGCATTATGCCGCGCCCCAGCATTGCGCCTGCGCTGCCCCCGCCGCGATGCTGCGCGCCATGCCCAATGACGAGGCGGTCGCCGTATCCCAGCTGGCGCATGGCGAGGCGTTCGCCGTGGTCGATCAGGCGGGTGGCTGGGCGTGGGGCTATGGCCTGCATGATCGCTACGTCGGCTACATCCGCCAGACCGCCCTCGGGCCGGTCGCCGCCGCCACGCATATCGTCACGGCGCCCGCCGCTTTGGTCTTCGCGCGTCCCGACATCAAGGCCCCGGTGCGGCAGACGCTGACGATCGGCGCGCGGCTGCCCGGCACGCGCACCGGCGACTTCCTCGATACCGGCGACGGTTTCGTCCACCACCGCCACGTCGCGCCGATCGATCGGCCCGTGCCCGATCCGGTCGCGGTCGCCGAAAGCCTGCTCGGCCTGCCCTATCTCTGGGGCGGGCGCGGTGCGGGCGGGATCGATTGCTCCGGCCTCGTCCAGCGCGCGCTCGGCCTGGCCGGCATCGCCGCTCCGCGTGACAGCGATCAGCAGCGCCTGCTCGGCGTGGAGATCGCGCCCGACGCGCCGCTGCGCCGGGGCGACGTCATCCTGTTTCCCGGCCATGTCGGCCTGATGGTGGATGGCGAACGCCTGATCCACGCCAACGCGCACTGGATGGCGGTGACGATCGAACCGCTCGCCACGGTCACGGCCCGCGGGGCCGGGATCGTCGCCAGACGAAGGATATCGCAATGACGGTCAAGGTTTTCATCGATGGCGCGGCCGGCACCACCGGGATCGAGATCCACGATCGCCTCGCCGGCCGCCGCGACATCAGCCTCGTCACCGTGCCGGAGGAACGGCGCAAGGATGCCGCCGCCCGCGCCGATGCGCTGAATGCCGCCGACGCCGTCATCCTGTGCCTGCCCGACGATGCCGCGCGCGAGGCGGTGTCGCTGATCGACAATGGCCGCACCCGCGTGATCGATGCCTCCACCGCGCACCGCACCGATCCGGCCTGGACCTACGGCTTCGCCGAGGTCGCGCCCGGCCGCCGCGCGGCGCTCGCCTCCGCCACGCGCGTGTCCAATCCCGGCTGCTATCCCACCGGCTTCCTCGCTTTGGTCGCGCCGCTGGTGCGCGCCGGCGTCGTGCCCGCCGCTTTGCCGCTCAGTGTCAACGCGACCTCGGGTTATTCGGGCGGCGGCAAGGCGATGATCGCCCAGTTCGAGCAGGCCGGCGCCGATGCGGCCGATACCGGCTTCCGCCTCTACGCGCTCGGCCTCGGCCACAAGCATGTGCCGGAGATGCAGGCCCATGCCGGGCTCGATCATCCGCCCTTGTTCATGCCCGCCGTCGCGCGCAGCTATCGCGGCATGCTGGTGGAGGTGCCGCTGCATCTGGCCCAACTGAACGGCGGCCCGGCCGACATCCGCGCGGCGCTGGCAGACGCCTATGCCGATAGCGCTATCGTCACTTTGTCCGATGCCGATCCCGAAATCCTGACGCTGGAACAATGCGCCGGCACCGACCGGCTGGACCTGTTCGTCTTCGCCAACGAGGCATCGGGCCAGGTCCGGCTCGTCGCCGCGCTGGACAATCTCGGCAAGGGTGCGGCCGGGGCCGCGGTGCAGAACCTCAATCTCGTCATGGGCCTGAACGAGACGGAGGGCCTGCGCCTCCAGCCTCACTGATCCGGCGGCGGCTCCTCGTCCTCCGACGGCGGCGGCCCATCCTGCCGCTCGTCGCGGCGCTCATCCCGCCTCCCGTCCTGTCGCTCGTCCCGCCGATCCGCCGGCCCGCGCAGGGAATCGCCAAAGCCCTCGATCGCAGCCTGCGCGTTCCGCACCTCGTCGATCGCCTGCCGCGTGCCTGCCAGCGCATCGCCGACATCCTCCGGCAGCAGATCCTCTATCTCGGTGCGATCGACCGGCTCGGGCGCGGCACGTACCGGCGCGGCGTTGCCCGCCAAATGCGCGCGACCCATGAAGTCGTGCCACATCTGCGCGGGCAGCCCGCCGCCCGTCACCTTGTTCATCGGGCTGTTATCGTCATTGCCCACCCAGATGCCGACCACCAGATCGCCGGCAAAGCCGATGAACACCGCGTCGCGATGATCCTGCGTCGTGCCGGTCTTGCCGAAAGTCGGGATGCCCAGCCGCGCCGCCCGCCCGGTTCCCTCGCTCGCCGCCGTTTGCAGCAGGTCGAGGATCGCCGGCCATTCGCGATTGCGATTGAGCCGGCTCTGGCCGGACCAGATACGCTCGCGCCAGCCGGGCTCCGCCGCCTCCGGCAGACCGCGCGGACGCACCGGATAGACGCCGCTGGCGACCCCGGCATAGGCCGCCGTCATCTCGAGCAGCGTCGCCGTGGAGGTGCCCAGCGCCAGGCTCGGATTGTTGGTCAGCGGCGATGCGACGCCCAGATCATGCGCCATCCGCATTACCCGATCGCGCCCAACCGCTTCGGAGAGGCGCACGGCGGCGACGTTGCTCGACCTTGCGAAGGCCTCGCGCAGGCTGATCGTGCCTTCGTAGCGGCGCTCGTAATTCTCCGGCGACCAGCCGCCGATCGTCAGCGGCTTATCATCGATCGGGCTGTCGGGCGTATAGCCGTTGCGCAGTGCGGTGAGGTAGACGAACGTCTTGAACGCCGATCCCGGCTGGCGCAGCGCCTGCGTCGCGCGGTTGAACGGGCTTTTGCCGTAATCCCGCCCGCCCACCATCGCCACGACGCGCCCGTCCGGCCGCATCGCCACCAGCGCGGCTTGGCTGGCGTGCATCCGCGCGCCGTTGCGGTTCAGCCAGCCGGACAGCACCCGCTCCGCCTGCCGCTGCATCCCGGCATCCAGCGTGGTCTCCACCCGCGTCTCGCCATAGCTCGCCTCCGCCGCGTCGCGCGCCTGGGGTGCCACCCAGTCGGCGAAATAGCCGCCTTTCGGCAGCGTGCGATCGCCGCCCTGCCGCACCCGCGCCAGCCGCACGCGGGTGCGCGAGGCGGGGATCACGCCGTTGTCCACCATCGCCGCCAGCACCAGCTGCGATCGCCGCTGCGCCGCGCCAAGCGCCCTGGTCGGCGCGAGCCGCGACGGCGCCTTCACCATCCCCGCCAGCATCGCCGCCTGCGCGACCGAAAGCCGCTCCGGCGCGACATCGAAATAGTGCCGCGCGGCGGCGCGCAGGCCGTACACCCCGTCGCCAAAATAGATGCTCGACAAATAGCGGGAGAGAATCTCGTTTTTGGTCAGCCACGCCTCCAGCCAGAAGGCGATCAGCACCTCCTGCGCCTTGCGGCCGATATTCTGGTCGGCCGAGAGGAACGCCGTCTTGGCAAGCTGCTGGGTGATCGTGCTGCCGCCCTGCACCACCCCGCCCGCCCGCAGGTTCGTCCAGGCCGCCCGCAAGATCCCGCGCGGATCGATGCCCCAATGGCTGTAGAAACGCCGATCCTCGATCGCGACGAATGCCCCGCCGACATAGGCCGGCAGCGCGTCGGCGGAAACCGGCCGCTCCTTGATCGATCCGCGCCGGGCGATCGGCACGCCGTCCGCGCTCACCAGCAGCAAAGTCGGCGTCGGCAGCGGCTCCAGCGCGCGGGAGAGCGGCGCGCTGATCGCCAGCCAGGCGAACAGCGCCAACATCAGCACGATCGGCAGCATTAGCCGGGGCCGGCGCCACATCGGCCGGCGGCGTGGCGGCAGCGCGGCCTCGCTCAAGGGCATGTCGGCTGTCGGCCGCTCGTCTTCCACCACGTTCACATGCCACTCCGCTGCTCGGCGCCTCTTATCGAAGCGCGGATGAACGGAGGCAAGCGCCGCGGGATTGTATCGCCGGCGGCCTGCGCTAAGGCCATGCCGGGCACAACAGACAGGATCGCAAACCGCATGGCGTCAGGATTGGTCGCGCTGCTCGACGACATAGCGGGCATAGCGAAGCTCGCGGCCGCCTCGCTGGACGATGTCACCGCCGCCGCCGGCAAGGCGGGCGCCAAGGCGGCGGGCGTGGTGGTGGACGACACGGCGGTGACCCCCAACTATGTCGCCGGCCTCGCGCCGGAGCGCGAGCTGCCGATCATCTGGCGCATCGCGCTGGGCTCGCTGCGCAACAAATTGCTGTTCCTGCTGCCGGGCGCGCTGCTGCTCAGCGCCTTCGCGCCGTGGGCGGTCACGCCGCTGCTGATGCTGGGCGGCAGCTACCTCTGCTTCGAGGCGGCGGAAAAGGTGCTGGAGGCATTCGGCGGCGATCATCACGGGCCGGATGAGGATGCCGCGCTCGCCGACGATCCCGCCGCGCTGGAAAACGCCAAGATAGCTGGCGCGATCCGCACCGATCTGATCCTATCGGGAGAGATCATGGCGATCGCGCTCGCCGATGTCGCCGACAAGTCGTTGCCGGTGCAGGCGGCGGCGCTCGCGATCGTCGGCATCTTCATCACGGCGGCGGTCTATGGCGTGGTCGCGCTGATCGTGAAGATGGACGATATCGGCCTCCACATGGCCAGGCGCGGCGGCGCCGCCACGCAGGCGATCGGGCGCGGGCTGGTGAAGGGCATGCCGCTCGTGATGAGCGCGCTGTCCATCATCGGCACGGCGGCGATGCTGTGGGTCGGCGGCGGCATCGTCGTCCACGGCCTAGAACATTTTCATGTCACCCCGATCCCGGAGTGGATCCACCACGCCTCTGTCGCGGCGGCCGGCCTGTTGCCGGGGATTGCCGCCATAGTCGAATGGATCGTCTTCGCGATCGGCTCGGCGATCGTCGGCATGATCGTCGGTGGGGCGATCGCGCTGGCGCTGCACGCGATCAAGGCGGCGCGCAAATAGTCAGGCGGCGGCGGTCAGCATCACCACGCCGCCGCAGATCGTCAGCACGCCAGCCACGCGCAGCAAGGTCAGCGGCTCGCCCAGCGCCACCACGCCAAGCCCCGCCGCCAGCACATAGCCGAGCGAGGCGAGCGGATAGGCCACGCTCACCGGCAGCCGCGCCAGCACCAGCAGCCACAGGCCGAAGCTGCCGCCGAACGCCGCCACTCCGCCCCAGAAACCGAAATCGGTCGCCAGCCGCAGCGCCATCGTCACGGGCGCCAGCGTGCCGGCCCGCGTCACCGCCGCCTTCAGCAGCAATTGCGCCAGCGCGTTGCAGCATACGCTGAACAGCACCAGCACGGCGGTGATCGGCGTCATTGCCCGCTCACCACGTCGCCGCCGCCCACAGCAGCACGATCGCCGCGGCATGGCCCCAGCTTGTCTTGTCCTTGAGCGCGAAGATCACCGGATCGTCGTGCAGCCTGCCGCGATGCGCGCGCGACCACACCCGCATCAGCCAGGAGGACAGCACCACCGGCATCAGGAACAGCGGCCCGGTGCGCGGATACAGCCCGGTCATCGCCGCCTCGAACTGCATGTAGAGCAGCATCACGAGCACGGAGGATACCCCCGCCCCCACCCCGATCGCCGCCGTCATCGGCGCATCGCCGGGTTCATAGTCGCGGCCGGGCAGCGGCTTGCCGGTGGCGGCGGCGCGGATCACCTCGGCATGGCGCTTGGCGGTCGCCAGCCCGGTGAACAGCATCATCGTGAACGACGTCAGCCATAGCGAGATCGGCTGGTCGAGCACCGCCATTCCCGCCAGGATGCGCAGCGAGAACAGCCCGCCGATCACCAGCACGTCCGCCAGCGCCAGCCGCTTCAGCCGGAACGAGTAGAGCAAAGTCAGCCCCAGATAGCCGGAAAGGTACAGGCCGAAGGCGGGATGCAGCACGAAGGCCAGCCCCATCCCGCTCAGCATCAGCGCCGCCGCCGCCAGCAGCCCGTCGATCGGCGACAGGCGCCCGCTGGCGAAGGCGCGGTGGCGCTTGGTGGCATGCACCCGGTCGTCCGCCAGATCGGCCAGATCGTTGACGATGTAGGTGGCCGACGCGACCAGCCCGAACAGCAGGAACGCCGCCAGCGCCGTCAGCGCGGCATGGGGGTGGCCGATCTGCTGCGACAATGCGAGTGGCGCCAGCAGGATCGCGTTCTTGGGCCATTGGTGCAGCCGCAGCGCGCTGATCCAAGCGCGCACCCCGCCGTGCGGCCGGTCGAACACGGTGCCCGGCGCCACGCCCGCCCGGCGGATCGTCGCGACGAAGTTCGGCCGGCGCGATACGATCAGCGCCTCCTCCGCCGCCACCCATATCGGCACGTCCGCGATCGAATCGCCGATATAGGCGAACGGCCCGTCCACCGCCTCCGCGATCCGGCTCGCCTTGCGCGCGCCCTTCACATTGTCGGCCTCGGCGCTGCCGATCACATGGCCGAACAGGCCGAGATGATCGGCCACTCCCGCCGCGATCGAATGATGCGCGGCGGTGACGAGATGCACCTCGCCGTCCGCCGCCTTCCGCGCGCGGATCAGCGCCAATATGTCGGCATCGTAGGGCAGGGCCGCGCAGTCCAGCCGCGCCGCCTGTGCGACCGCCGCCTTGAACGCGGCCCGCCCGCGCCGCATCGCCGCCATCACGGCGAACAGGCGGATCGGCGCGTGGAACAGGATCCAGACCAGGCTGTCCACCAGCGTGTCGGTCCGCACCAGCGTATGGTCGAGATCGACCACCAGCGGCGCCGGGCCCGTCCGCTCGGTCATGCGATCGGCCTCAGCCACGCGCGCGGCCATCGCCGCCGAAAGGATCGGCCTCTCTCGGCGGGGAGGATCGGGCTTTGGCAGGATCGATCATCGGGCGGCGATAGGGCGGGCGAATAAAGGTTCGGTGAACATCGACCATCGTCTATGATGGCGCGCTCGCCAAACTGACGGCAGGCTTTACAACAGGAGAACATTGTTAACGATCGTTTGCAATGTTCGTCACGGAAGCGGCGGCGGGGCTGTTCGAGTCGCATCGGTCGAGGCCCCACGGGTAAGGATAGCGTTGGTTTATGGCATCATTCGGCCTGGCTCGCACGGAATCGGAGCTGAAGGAGGCGCTCGCGCGCTGCCGCGGCGGGATCATCGGCGTCGCGGTGATGAGCGCGGTGCTGAACGTGCTGCTGCTCGGCGGCTCGATGTACATGATGCTGATGTACGACATGGTGCTGCCCAGCCGCAGCATCCCCACCCTTATCGGCCTGCTCATCATGGTGGCGGTCGTCTATGTCTTCCAGGCGCTGATCGAGATGATCCGGGGCCGGATGCTCGTCGGCATCGCCGGCTCGCTCGATAGCCGGATGCGCGGCCGCATCCACGATGTCGTGCAGCGGCTCAGCCTGCGCCGCCCCGGTCCGGGCGACGGGCTCCAGCCGATCCACGACCTCGATCAGATCCGCAATTTCCTCGCCGGCAACGGGCCGGGCGCGTTGATCGATCTGCCGTGGATGTTCTTCTTCATCGGCATCCTGTTCCTGTTCCATCCGTGGCTCGGCGTCACGGCGCTCGCCGGCGGCCTCGTGCTGATCGCCCTCACGATCGCCACCGATCGCGTCAGCCGCGCACCGATGCGCTACAACACCGCCATCTCGTCCGCCCGCAGCGCGCTCGCCAATTCGGCGCGGCGCAATGCGGAGGTGATCCACGCGCTCGGTATGCGCCGCCGCGTCGCGACGGGATGGGAGGATGTCAGCCGCCACCAGCTCGGCTCGCAGCAGAAGCTCAACGAGGCGACTGGCACGCTCGGCAGCGCCAGCAAGATCTTCCGTCAGTTCCTCCAGTCCGGCGTGCTGTCGGTCGGCGCGCTGCTGGTGATCGACAACAAGGCGTCGGGCGGCGTGATCTTCGCCGGCTCCTTCCTCACCGCCCGCGCGCTGGCGCCGGTGGAACTCGCCATCGCCAACTGGCGCGGCTTCGTCGGCGCGCGGCAGGGGTGGGCGCGGCTGACCCAGTTGCTCCAGTCGCTGCCGCCGGAACCGCAGGTCACCGCCCTGCCTGCTCCGGTCGCCACCCTCACCGCCGAACATCTCGCCTTGATCCCGCCGGGATCGGATACCGCGACCGTGATGGATGTCAGCTTCGGCGCCACCGCCGGCGATGCCATCGGCGTGATCGGGCCGAGCGGATCGGGCAAATCCACCCTGGTGCGCGGCCTCGTCGGCGTCTGGACGCCGGCGCGCGGGGCGGTGCGCGTCGACGGCGCGGCGCTCGATCAATGGGACAGCGACGCGCTCGGCAGCCACATCGGCTATCTGCCGCAGTCGGTCTCGCTGATGGAGGGATCGGTCGCGCAGAACATCGCCCGCTTCGATCCGCAGGCGCACCCCGATGCGATCATCGCCGCCGCCCGCGCCGCCGGGGTCCACGATCTGATCCTGCGCCTGCGCGACGGCTACGACACGCAGGTCGGCGAGCGCGGCCAGACCCTCTCCGCCGGCCAGCAGCAACGCGTCGCGCTCGCCCGCGCGCTGTATGGCGAGCCGTTCCTGGTGGTGCTGGACGAACCCAATTCCAATCTGGACGCCGAGGGCGAGGCCGCTCTGGCCGAGGCGATCCGCTCGGTCCGCGCGCGGCAGGGCATCGTCATCCTCGTCGCCCATCGCCCGTCCGCGCTGGCGGTGGTGAACAAGGTGCTGGTGCTCCAGGATGGCCGCCTGCGCGTCTACGGCCCGCGTGACGACGTGCTCAAGCAGGTGCTGAACACGCCCGAGCAGATCCGCGCCAGCGCACCCAAGCAGGACGCCTGAGATGGTCTATCAATTCCCCGCGCCGATCATGCCCGCCGGCGATGCCAGCGCGATCATCGATGCCGATCCCGAACGCTCGCTCCGCCGCAACATGCGGCTGGGGATGATCGTCGTCGCTGTGCTGGTGTTCGGGCTGTTCGGCCTCGCCGCGATCGTGCAGGTCGCCGGCGCGGTGATCGGCTTCGGCGAGGTCACGGTCGAAACCAAGGTGAAGAAGATCGGCCACCCGACCGGCGGCGTGATCGCGCAGATCTTCGTCAAGGATGGCGACAAGGTGAAGGCCGGCCAGCCGCTGCTGCGGCTCGACTCCACCGTCTCCAGCGTCAACGCCGAAGTGTCGGGCGAAAATCTCGATCAGCTCCTCGCCGATCGCGCGCGCCTCGCGGCGGAGCGGGATGGCGCGGCGGGCATCGCCTTTCCGCCCGATCTGCTCGCCCGCACTGATCCTTCCGCCAAGGCGGCGATCAGCGAGGCGCGCCGCCTGTTCGCCCTGCGTCGCCAGTCGGTCAGCGCGCCCAGCTGGTCGAGCGGGTCAAGCAGCTGGAGCAGCTGATCGAAAGCTACCGCGTCCAGATCGCCGCCGGCAAGGAACAGATGCGCCTGATCGGCCCCGAGCGGGAGAGCGTGCGCGAATTGTGGAACAAGCAGCTCGTCACCACCAACCGGCTGAACGAGCTGGAGCGCACCGCCGTCGATCTCCAGGGCAACGGCGCCTCGTTGCAGGCCAATATCGCCCAGACGCGGGCACGGATCACCGAAACCCGCCAGCAGATGATCCAGCTTGACCAGGATTCGCGCACCAATGCCGGCGTGGAACTGGCGGATGTCACCCGCAAGCTCGCCGAACAGCAGGTCAACAAGGTGAACGCCAAGGATGCGTTCGGCCGCAGCGTGATCCGCGCACCCTATGGTGGCGTGGTCGACAAGCTCGCTTTCACCACCATCGGCGGGGTCGTGCCGGCCGGCGAGACGATCATGGAGATCGTGCCCGATACCGACCGCCTGACGATAGAGGCCAAGGTCAGCCCGGCCGATATCGACCAGATCTCGCCCAATCAGGCCGCGATGCTGCGCTTTTCCGCCTTCAGCGCGCCCACCACGCCCGAATTGAAGGGCAGCGTCACCCGCATCGCCGCCGAGCGGACGACCGATGAGCGCTCCGGCAGCAGCTTCTACGTGGTCAAGATCGATGTCAGCGCGGCGGAACTGAAACGGCTCGACGGGCTGAAGCTGGTGCCCGGCATGCCGGTGGAGGCCTTCATCCAGACGGGCAGCCGATCGCTGATGTCGTACATCACCAAGCCGCTGCGCGACCAGCTCCGCCGCTCGTTCCGCGAAAACTGATACGCCAGGTCGAAGGATACAGGATGCGCCGTTCTACAGGCTGGGCCGTGCTCGCGGCCCCGGTGATGCTGGTGGCCGCCGTGCCGGCGCAAGCGGAAACGCTGATGGACGCGATTGCCGCCGCCTACCGCACGAACCCGCAATTGCAGGCCCAGCGCGCCGAAACCCGCGCGGTGGACGAACAGCTCACCCAGGCGAAGTCGGCCTATGGCCCGACCCTCACCGCCCGGCTGACCCGCAATTACGGCTATGAACGCGTCGATCTCGCGTCCGGGCCGGCCACCGAAAGCGGCACGACCAACAGCTATACCGGCACCGCCGAACAGCCGCTGTTCACCTCCGGCCGGCTGAGCAGCGGCATCCGCATCGCCCGCGCGAACATCGATGTGGCGCGCGAAAATCTGCGCCAGCTCGAAGCCAATGTGCTCAACGGCGTCATCACCGCCTACGTATCGGTGCGGCGGGACCAGCAGTTGCTGGCGATCGCGCAGGAGAATCTCGATCTCCTCACCCGCCAGCGCAGCGACACCGAGGCCCGGCTGAAGGGCCGCGAAGCCACCTCGACCGATCTCCAGCAGACCGAGGTGCGCTACAATTTTGCCCTGGCGCGGGTGAAGGAGGCGCGCGCCTCACTGGAGGTCAGCCGCAGCCAGTATCTGCAAAGCGTCGGCACCCTGCCCGGCGATCTCGCGCCGATGCCGACGCTGGCGGTGCTGCCCACCTCGCTCGACCAGGCCTATGGCGTGGCTGACGAGAACAGCCCGCAGCTGCTGGCCGCGATGGGCCGCGAGCGGTCGTCCCATGCCGAGATCGGCGCCGCGCGCGCGGAGTTCGGCCCGATCATCTCGCTTCAGGCCAATGGCGGGCGCAGCACGCTGGACGATTTCAACACCAACCGCCGCGATTACTTCACCGGCGGCGTGGTGGCGACGGTGCCGATCTTCAACTCCGGCCTCACCTCCTCCCGCGTCCGCCAAGCGCAGAAGCGCAACGATGCGGACTGGTATTCGGTCGACCAGACGCGGCGCGACGTGCGTCAGGCGGTGGCGGAATCGTGGGAACGGATGGTGAGCGCGCGCGGCTCTATCGGCGACTATCGCAACGCCGTGCTGCGCGCCGAAGCTGCGTTCTCCGGCGCGCGGGATCAGGAGCGCGCCGGCGTCCGCACGACGCTGGACGTGCTGGATCAGGCGCGCGATCTGCTCGATGCGCGCACCGCGCTCGCCCAGACAGAGGCCAACGAATATCTCAGCCGGTCGAGCCTGCTCGCGACGATGGGCCTGCTGGAGGCGCCGCGCCTCACCGGCGTGCAGGGCTATGATCCGAAGACCAACCTGCGACGCGTCCAGAACGTGCTCGTCCCGCCGTACCAGCCGGTGCTGCACGTCGCCGACTCGATCGTGCAGGGACCGGTGCGGGACCGGCCGACCCGCGATCCGGCAGCGGCGACGCTGAAGCCGGCCAGCGGGCCGCTACCACCCGAAGCCGATGTCTCGCCGGTGCCGTGATCGCGCCTGATGCTGAGGCAAATAATCACGCAAGGGCTGCATTTCCCTATCGGGAACGTCAATCCGGTGTTGCTCGGCGGTCTGCTGCTCGGCTCGATCCCCGGCATCATCGCCGGCTCGCTGCTCGCTGCGCGCGTATCGGAAAAGGTGCTGCGCCCGGCGCTCGCGATCGTCCTGGCCTTTGCCGGCAGCCGCCTGCTCGTCGGCTGACGCCGCTCAGCGGCTGCGCCCGGCCTTCAGCGCCGGCACGCTGTAGGGCGCAACCCGCACGCCCGCATCGCCGGCATAGCGCACGCCGGTGCGATTGCCCTCGAACCGCACCGAGCCCGATCCCGGCTCGGCCTTATATTGCCGGTCCGCGCGGGTGAGGATGTTGTTGCGGATGACGATATTGTCCGAATGAAGTGCCTGGGCGACCTTCGGCGATCCGTCCCCCACGCCCACCACCGTATAATAGCCGGGCGCGGCGGCCAGATAATTGCCTTCGGCGATCGAGTCCACGCCGCCCAGCACGTTCAGCGGCCGCTTCGCCATGCCCTCCACCCGGTTGCCGGTCACGCGGATGTTGCGCGCCTCGAACCGGTCGAAGCCGGGTCGGAAGAATTGCGGGCTCATCCAGCCGCCGATGATCATGCCGTCACCCGCCCCGCCATGCAGGTAATTGCCCGCGATCAGGATGTCGGACGATCCGCCCTTGGCGAACAGGGCCGCCACGCCGGTGATGTCGGCCAGTTCGTTATGCTCGATCCGCCCGCCGACGATGCCGAGATAGTCGATCCCCTGATCGCCGCCGCGCCGCACGATATTGTCGAGCACGAACACGCGCTCGCCGCCATTCACCTTGATACAGTCCTTCACCGTATCCTCGACGACGTTGCGCCGGATCACGATGTTGCGGATCGGATCCGTATAGTCGATCCCGTTCTGGCTGAACTGGATGCCGTTCAGCCCGCCCTTCACGTAGAATCCCTGGACGATGAAGTTCTCGATCCCGCCGCCGCCGATCGCCGCCTTCCTGTCGTCCACTGCCAGCACCCGCGCACGCTGCGGGCCGTCGGCGGAGACCAGCCAGATCGGCGCATCGGGCGTGCCGCTCACGCGGCGCGGGATGAACACGTTCTCGCGATACTCGCCGGCGCGCACCATGATCGCATCGCCCGGATTGGCCCGCACGATGGCCCGGCCGATCGTCGTATAGGGCGCGCGGGCCGATCCGTCGCCTGCCGCCGGGGCGGATGCCGATACCCAGATCAGCCGCGTCGGTTGCGCCTGATCGAACGGTACGCTCGGTATGTCGGCGATCAGCGCGCCGGCTCCACCGCGCCGCGCGGCCGGAACGACCGGCTCGACAGGCGCCGCGCCGACACCGCACGCGGCGTGCGGCCCACCACCAGCTCGCGCGCGCTCAGCATCATCAGCGCATAGGCCAGGCAGAAGGAGCCGATCTCGGAATGGTCCATCACGCCTGAGTTGGTGAGGTAATAGACCGCCATGAACGTCACCACGCCGATCGGCCACATCAGCAGCCGATCGTCGCTGCCGCGCAGCGCGCGCATGCCGCGGCGCGCCGTGGTGACGAGCATGATGATGAACAGGATCAGCCCCACCGTGCCGAGTTCCAGCCAGATATCCAGATAGCCGTTATGCGCGTTCGCCGTCAGCGCCTTGGTGATGGCGCCCTCGACATCCCAATAGGTGTGGAGCGAGCGCAGGTCGTAGGTCAGCGCATCGGTCCAGAACGCGCCGAAACCGGCGCCCAGCACCGGCCGGTCCAGCCCGATATTGATCGCATAGTCCCACAGCTTCAGCCGCCCGGTCAGCGTCAGGTCGCGCCCCAGCATCAGGATGATGGCGGTGGCGACGACCGGCACCACCACCAGCGCCATCAGCGCGCCCGCCGCCACCAGGATCGCCCGCACCGTCGCATCGAACCGGGTCTGCCACCCGCGCGGATGGGCGATGAAGGCGGCTGCCCACATCACCGCGCCGCCGACGATCAGCGCCAGCAGAGGCGTTCGCGCGTTGGAGAGGATCAGCAGCACGAAACCCAGCAGCGCCACGCCGATGAACACATATCTGGATCGCGATCCGCGCGGTTCGGACCAGATCATCGCCAGCAGCAGCAGCAGCGCCAGCCCGGTGAACCGCCCCATCAGATTCTTCTCGGGAAACACCCCGCGCACCGCGCCGACATAGCTGCCCATCGATTCGAGGCCCCAACCGGGCACCGCCACGCTCAGCGCGCTCACCACGATGATCGCCACGCACACCCAGGCGGCGATCGTCAGGAACTCGCGCGGGCGGAACGCCGTCGCCACATAGAGGGTGAACAGCATCGTCAGCAGCAGCGCGATCGCCCGGCGGATCGTGACGTCCGGCGCGACCGACCACACGGTCGAGGCGATCGCCAGGCCGATCATCAAGGCGATCGGCCATGCGCGCGCGATCGTGCGTATCGTCCGGTCGATATTGCCGACCAGCAGCAGCATCCCCGGCAGGTAGAAAGCGGCGCTGACCAGCTGGATGGCGAACGTGCCGGACTGGCGATCGTCATAGCCGCCAGCACCCGGCGTCAGCGAGATGAAGGCCTGGCCGAACGCCCCGGCGATATAGGCGAAGGCCAGGGCGACATAGGCATATTTCAGGATCAGGAAGGCCCGGCCATTGGCGGTCAGCGCGGTTTCCGGTCGAACGTCGCTCGTCATGCCGCCTCGCTTCGGAAAAATCCGATATGCCTCGGTCGCCGGCTTACATCCGTTTTAGGGGATTGCCAAACCTGTTGTGCCAGAGGAAACGCCTCGATTCTCCCCGCACTCCAGCCAAGATCGATCGACGATGGCGCTTTCACGCTACAAGAACATCGTGTCGCTCGCCTCGTTCGGCGGGGCCAGCATCCTGTCGCGCGGCACCACCACGATCCTGGCCCTGCTCTATGCGCTGCGGCTCAGCCCGGCGGATCTCGGCATCTATGCGATCATCATCGGCATCGCCGAGGTGGCGGGCATACTCGGCGATGCCGGCATCTCGCAGGCGATGATCCGCACCTATTACGACAGGCATAAATCGGCCGATGCGGAAATCTGGCTGGGCGAGGTGATCTTCACCGCGAGGATCGTCGGCACGGGGCTGCTGCTCGTCCTGATGGCGCTGGCGTGGCTCGCCTGGAATGCGCTCACGGCCGGCACGATCCCGCTCTGGCCCTATCTGCCGCTCGCCTTCGCCATCGCCTTCTTCGATCGCATCGGGCTGATGGTGAACGCGCTCTGCCAGGCGCTCGAAAAGCCGCTGCCTTATGCCTTCTTCAGCCTCACCCAGACGATTGCGACATTGATCTTCGCGTTCGTCTTCGTGTTCATCCTCGATATGCGGGCGCTCGGCGCGCTTACCGGCGTGCTGTGCGCGCTGGTCGTCGCCAACATCGTCCGCATGATCGTGATGAACCGCATGATCCGGCCGGCCTTCCGGCTGGTCCCCTTGCGCACCGTGCTGGATCTGCTCGCTTATGGCGTGCCTTTATTGCCCAAGCAGCTGGCGATCTGGGGCCGGCAGATGGCGTTGCGGCTGGTGCTCGCCCATCTCGTCCCGCTGGGGCAGGTCGGCGCCTTCTTCTTCGCCAATTCGGTCGCGTCCACGGTGGCGATGGGCACGATGGCGCTCGAACCCGCCTTCACCCCGCTCTACATGAAGAAGCGGGTCAACGACGATGCCGATTTCCGCGGTCGCGTGCTGGCCTTCATGACGGTGGTGCTCGGCGTGCTGACGCCGGTCTATGCGGCCGGCGTGCTGCTGTCGGCCGATGTCGCCCGCCACCTGCTGCCGCACGGCTATGGCCTCGCGCTGGTCGTGCTGCCCGTATTGTTCCTGAACCTGTTCTTCCAGACGCAGGAACCGTTCATGACGAAGCAGCTCATCTATCACCGCCGCACCGGGCTCGCCTCGCTCATCACGATCGTGCCGATCGCCGCTGCGCTGGCCTCGCTGCCGTTCGTCGTGCCGGTCTTCGGCCTGGTCGGCGCGGCGTGGGCGATGGCGCTGGCCAACGCGCTGATCCTCGTCGTCATCCAGCTCGTCATCAAGCGGCTGGAGCCAAGCGACTATCCGGCCGGCCATGCCCTGCTGGCGGGCGCCATCCTGATCGCCACCGCCTTGTTCAACGTGCGGTTCGGCCCGTCCAGCGAAACCCCGACGGAACTCGCGGTCCGCGCCCTGATCGCCGCGTTGATCGCCGCCGGTGCCGCGGCGATGTTCGTCTGGCCCAACCGCAAGCTCGTGCGGCGCCTAATCCGCGCCTGACCGGTCTTCCGCTCGCCGCAGGACGCTTGACGCGGGGCCGCCATGTTGGGAACATAAGGAGAACAAACGAGTCTTCGAGTCCATCATGTCCGCTTCCCCGTCCACCATCCGCGACGAACGCCTGTCCGCCTTGCGCGAACAGGTGCGCGCGATCACCGCCACGGCGCAGGGGGCGGCGCGGGCGGTGCTGCCGTTCGGGCTGGATCTGGTGGACGGCCGGCTCGCCGGGGGAGGCCTAGCCACCGCCGGCCTGCACGAGATTTGCGGCGCCACCTGCGCCATTGCCGACGATGCCGCCGCCACCCTGTTCGTCGCCGGCATCGCCGCAAGATCGGGGGCCGCAAGATCGGGGGCCGCACGGGCGGAGGCCATGCAGGCGACGAGCGGCAACATCCTCTGGGCGTTCGGCCGGCGCGATCTGTTCGCGCCGGGGCTGGCGCAGGCCGGGCTCGCCCCCAATCGCCTGATCCATGCCGAGGCGGGCCGCGATCCGGACATATTGGCCGTGGCGGAAGAAGGCCTGCGCCACGGTGGCCTCGATGCCGTGATCGGCGAGGTCGGCCGCATCGGCATGACGGCCACCCGCCGCCTCCAGCTCGCGGCGGAGGAAGGCGGCACGATCGCGCTGCTGCTGCGCCGGTGGCGGCGTGGCGGCGCCGATCCGCTGGCCGAACCGTCCGCCGCGATCACCCGCTGGCGCCTCGCCTGCGCGCCGTCCGAACCGTTGCCAGTCGCCGGCGTCGGCCGCGCGCGCTGGCAAGTCGAACTCGTCCGCCAGCGCGGCGGAGAGCCTTTTTCCTGTATCCTGGGAGGATGCGATGCCGAGGGTCGCCTCGCTCTACCTACCGAATCTCGCGACGGACCGGCTGCGCAGGCTCGACGCCGAAAGCGCGCGGCGTGATGGCGGGGCATCCCCTTCGCGCCGCCCCCATGCCGCCGAAGGCGCGGGCCACGGGGAAGCCGTGCCCGATCCGCAGGACGATCCCGCCGCCTGCTCCTGCCCCAAAAGCGGCGGCTGGCGCCCCGGCGCGCGCTGGGCGCAATCGGATGGCGCATCGCCCGATGCCGCCTGGCTCGCGCTACGCCGGCGCAAGGCGGCCACCCGCGCCGCCACCCAGGCGGAAATCGATGCGATGCCCGCCCACCAGCGCCCGCCGATGCGCGAACTGGGCCGGCGCAGCGAGGCGGCGGACCATCCTTTCAAGGGCCACCCCTTCCG
>CAXTTS010000035.1:10727-20128 GCA_964247265.1 uncultured Sphingomonadaceae bacterium | reverse complement strand
ACACGCAGATCGTGATCCAGGAAGAGACGGGGATGACCAAGGTCGTCGATCCGCTGGGCGGCAGCTATTATGTCGAGGCGCTGACGCAGGAGCTGGTCGACAAGGCCTGGGCGATCATCGAGAAGGTGGAGGCCGATGGCGGCATGGCGAAGGCCGTGGCGGCCGGCTGGCCCAAGGCGATGATCGAGGAGGCCGCCGCCGCCACCGCCGCGCGGATCGACCGGGTGGATCAGGTGATCGTCGGCGTGAACAAATATAAGCTGGCCCAGGAAGACCCGATCGACATCCTCGATGTGGACAATGTCGCGGTGCGCGAGGCGCAGATCGCCCGCATCAACAAGAGCAAGGCGGGCCGTAACGAGGGCAAGGCGCAGGCCGCGCTGGATGCGCTGCGCGAGGGTGCGCGCGGCACCGGCAACCTGCTGGAGCTGGCGGTGGAATGCGCCCGCGAGCGCGCGACGCTGGGGGAGATCAGCCAGGCGATGGAGGATGTGTTCGGCCGCTACGGGACCAGCCCGACGCCGGTGAAGGGCGTCTATGGCGGTGCCTATAGCGATGACGCCAAGTGGCGGAACCTGATCGACGGGGTCGCCTCGATCGAGCGGCGCAAGGGCCGCAAGCCGAAGATGCTCGTCGCCAAGATGGGGCAGGACGGGCATGATCGCGGCGCGAACCTCGTCTCCTCCGCGTTTGGTGATCTGGGGTTCGAGATCGTCGCGGGCGCCCTGTTTCAGACGCCGAAGGAAGTGGCGGAGCTGGCGGTGAAGGCGGATGTCGACGTGGTGGGTGCATCGTCGCTGGCGGCGGGGCACAAGACGCTGATCCCCGAGCTGATCGGCCTGTTGCGCGATGCCGGCCGCAGCGACATCAAGGTGATCGCCGGCGGCGTGATACCGGCGCAGGATTACCAGTTCCTCCGTGACGCCGGTGTGCAGGGCATCTTCGGGCCGGGGACCAATCTGGTTCAGGCGGCGGGGCAGGTGCTGGCGCTGCTCGGCCACAACGTGCCGCCCGAAGGCATCAGCGAGGCGGCGGAGTGAGCCTGTCCTTACCGTTGGTTTCGAGCGAAGTCGAGAACCGTAGTCGAGAAGGAGTAGCGGGTTCTCGACAGGCTCGAACCAAGCGGGATTCGGGTATCCGCACCGACTGGGCGCGCGGCGAGATCGCCGCCTTGTTCGACCTGCCGTTCAACGATCTGCTGTGGCAGGCGCAGTCCGTCCATCGCGCGCATCACGCCGTCAACGAGGTGCAGCTTTCGACCCTGCTCTCGATCAAGACTGGCGGGTGCGCGGAGGATTGCGGTTATTGCAGCCAGTCCGCCTCTGCCGACAGCGGGCTGAAGGCCGAGAAGCTGATGGACGTCGACGCCGTGGTGGCGGAGGCGCGGGCTGCGGCGGACGGTGGCTCCGATCGTTTCTGCATGGGTGCCGCGTGGCGTTCCCCCAAGGACCGCGACATGGATGCGCTGTGCGACATGGTGGCCCAAGTGAAGGGCTTCGGGCTGGAAACCTGCATGACGCTGGGCATGCTGAGCGGCGATCAGGCGCGGCGGCTGAAGGCGGCGGGGCTGGATTACTATAACCACAACCTCGATACCTCGCCAGAATATTATGGCGCGATCGTCACTACCCGCACCTATGCCGATCGGCTGGATACGCTGGCGCAGGTGCGCGAGGCGGGCATATCGGTATGCTGCGGCGGGATCATGGGGATGGGCGAGACGCGGGCGGATCGCGTCGGCTTCGTCCACGCGCTCGCCACCTTGCCGCGCCACCCGGAGAGCGTGCCGATCAACGCGCTGGTGCCGATCGCCGGCACCGTGCTGGGCGACATGCTGAAGGACGTGCCGGGACGGATCGACGATGTGGAGTTCGTCCGCACGGTGGCGGTGGCGCGGATCACGATGCCGATGGCGATCGTGCGGCTGTCGGCCGGGCGCGAGAGCATGTCGGTTTCTACGCAGGCCTTGTGCTTTCTGGCGGGGGCGAACTCGATCTTCACCGGCGACCGGCTGCTGACGACGGGCAATGCCGGCGACGACAGCGATGCGCGCCTGTTCGAGACGCTGGGGCTAAAGCCGATGCACTCGGAAGAACCGGCGCGGATGGCGGCGGCGTGAGTTTTCTGTTTCGTCATGCTGGACTGGTTTCAGCATTCATCATTCAACACGCGCCGACACCGCTTTGCTCGCGGTGGACCCTGAACCGAGTTCAGGGTGACGGCTTGGGGGAGCCGCCATGTTCAAGAAGATCCTGATCGCCAATCGCGGCGAGATCGCCTGTCGCGTGATCCGCACCGCCAAGAAGATGGGCATCAAGACGGTGGCCGTCTATTCGGATGCCGATGCCCGCGCCAAGCATGTCGAGATGGCGGACGAGAAGGTGCGGCTCGGGCCGCCGCCGGCCTCCGAAAGCTATTTGCTGGCCGATGCGATCATCGCCGCGTGCAAGGCGACCGGGGCGGAGGCGGTGCATCCGGGCTATGGCTTCCTCTCCGAGCGCACCAGCTTCGCGCAGGCGCTGGAGGATGCCGGCATCGCCTTCATCGGCCCGCCGGTGAACGCGATCGCCGCGATGGGCGACAAGATCGAATCGAAGAAGCTGGCGAAGGCGGCCGGCGTCAACGTCGTGCCCGGATTTCTGGGCGAGATCGCCGATACGGACGAGGCGGTGAAGATCGCCGGCGAGATCGGCTATCCTGTGATGATGAAGGCATCGGCCGGCGGCGGCGGCAAGGGCATGCGCCTGGCCTATGGCGAGAAGGACGTGCGCGAAGGCTTCGAGGCGACGAAGCGCGAGGGGCTCGCCAGCTTCGGCGACGACCGCGTGTTCATCGAGAAGTTCATCGAGAGCCCGCGCCATATCGAGATCCAGCTGATCGGCGACAAGCATGGCAACATCCTCTATCTGAACGAGCGGGAATGTTCGGTGCAGCGCCGCCACCAGAAGGTGGTGGAGGAGGCACCCTCGCCGTTCGTCACGCCCGAGATGCGCCGGGCGATGGGCGAGCAGGCCGTCGCGCTCGCGCGGGCGGTGGGCTATTACAGCGCGGGCACGGTGGAGCTGATCGTCTCCGGCGCGGACAAGACGGGCAAAGGCTTCTACTTCCTGGAGATGAACACCCGCCTGCAGGTGGAGCATCCCGTTACCGAATATATCACCGGGCTCGATCTGGTGGAGCAGATGATCCGCGTCGCTTATGGCGAGAAGCTTGCCTTCACCCAGGATGAGGTGAAGCTGGAGGGCTGGTCGATCGAGAACCGGGTCTATGCGGAGGATCCCTATCGCGGCTTCCTGCCGTCCACCGGCCGGCTGGCGCGCTATCGCCCGCCATCCGAGATCGAGAATGTGCGAGTGGACGACGGCGTCTACGAAGGCTCCGAAATCTCGATGTTCTACGATCCGATGATCGCCAAGCTCGTCACCTATGGCGACACGCGCGAGGCGGCGATCGACCGGCAGATCGTGGCGCTGGACAGTTTCGAGATCGACGGGATCGGCCATAATGTCGATTTCCTGTCGGCGCTGATGCAGCATCCGCGCTTCCGCTCGGGTGAGCTGACGACGGGCTTCATCGCCGAGGAATATCCGGAAGGGTTCCACGGCGCGCCGGCCGATGCCGCGTTGACGGCGAAGCTGGCGGCGGTGGCGGGCGTGATCGCCAGCGCCGAGGCGGCGCGGGCCGGGCTGATCGACGGGCAACTGGCGCCCCCCGGCCTGGCCGATCCGGTGGCGGTGATGGCCGAGTGGATCGTCACGATGGACGGTGCCGAACATCATGTCGCGATCGCCGGCGAGGCGGTGACGGTGGATGGCGCGGGCGTGGTCGTGGATGCGCCCTATCGACCGGGCCAGCGCCTGATCGTGGCGACGATCGACGGCGAGCCGCTGTCGATCCGGGTGATCCGCCAGCGGACCGGGTGGAAGTTCACCACGCGCGGCGCCTCGCACAGCCTGCGCGTGCTGAACCCGCGCGTGGCGGAACTGGCGCATCACATGATCGAGAAGATCCCGCCCGATCTCTCGCGTTTCCTGCTGTGCCCGATGCCGGGGCTGATTACCGCGATCAACGTGGGCGCCGGCGACAAGGTGGAGGCCGGGCAGCCGCTTGCCGTGGTGGAGGCGATGAAGATGGAGAACATCCTGCGCGCCGAGAAGGCCGGCACGGTGAAGGCGGTGACGGCCAAGCCCGGCGAGAGCCTGGCGGTGGACGCGGTGATCCTGGAGTTCGAATAGGACGCCGCCCTCCCGGAGGGGAGGGGGCGGCCCGCCTCAGCCGCTGTTCCTGAGTGCGGTGGCGATTGCGTTGATCGACAGCTTGATGCCCTCGACGATCCGCTCATCCTCCTCGCCGGCGCGGTGGCGCTTGAGCAGCTCGATCTGGAGGTGGTTGAGCGGCTCGATATAGGGCAGGCGCAGGCGGATCGAGTGATCGAGCGCCGGGCTCTTCTCCAGCAGGCGGGTCTGGCGGGTGATGCCGAGCAGGCAGTCGCGGGTGAGCTTCCAGCTGTCGCGGATGCGGCCGAAGGTGGCCTGCGCCATCGCCTGATCCTCGACCAGCGGCACATAATGGCTGGCGATCCCCATGTCCGATTTCGCCAGCACCATCTCCAGATTGGCGAGCGTGGCCTGAAGGAACGGCCAGGCATCGACCATCTCGCGTAGCAGCGCCTGATCGCCGAACCCCTTCAGCGCCTGCCCGACGCCATACCAGCCGGGCAGCATCACCCGCGCCTGCGCCCATGAGAACACCCACGGGATCGCGCGCAGATCCTCGATGCGATCCGATTTTGTGCGGCTGGCGGGGCGCGAGCCGATCTTGAGCGTGGCGATCTCGGCGATCGGCGTCATCTGGCGGAAGAAGGTGCGGAAGCCTTCGGTGCCGTAGACGAGATCGCGATAGGCGGTGAAGGCGGCGCCAGAAATCTCGTCCATCGCGGCCGAGTAGCGATCGAAATCGGCCTCGGGCAGCGACGGCTTTTCGAGCGACGCAAGCAGGGTGGCGGACGCCATCGCCTCCAGATTGGCGACGGCGCTTTCCCGCGTGCCGAACTTGGCGGCGATCACCTCGCCCTGTTCGGTGATGCGGATGCGGCCGTTCACCGTGCCGGGCGGCTGCGCGCGGATCGCGGCGAAGGACGATCCGCCACCGCGCCCGACAGCACCACCGCGCCCGTGGAACAGCTGCATCGCGACGCCCGCCCGATCGAACACCGGCGCCAGCGCGCGGCTGGCGCGGTGGAGCGACCAGACCGAGGTGAGATAGCCGCCATCCTTGTTCGAATCCGAGTAGCCGACCATCACCTCCTGATGGCCGCGCGCGGTGGTGATCGCGGCGCCTTCGGGCAGCGCGAACCAGTCGGTCATCACCTTGGGCGCGTTTTCGAGATCGCCGATCGTCTCGAACAGCGGCACCACCATGATCGCGGCGGTCGGCGGCGCATCGCCAGCGCCGGGGCGGAACAGCCCCGCCTCCTTGAGCATGATGTGGACCTCGAGCAGGTCCGACACGCTCTCCGCCTTGGAGATGTTGTAGGTGGTGATCGCCTGCGGGCCATATTGGCCGTGCGCGGCGGCGGCGGCCTGGACGATCGCCATTTCGGAGCGGGTCTCGTCCGAATAATCGGCATAGGGGATGGAGAGCAGGCGGCCCATGCCGAGTTCGGCGCGGAGCAGGGCGATGCGACCGGCTTCGTCCAGCGCGAGATAATCGGCCTCGACCCCGGCAACCTTCAGCAGTTCGGCGACGACGCGCTCGTGAACGTCGGCATTCTGCCGCAGGTCGAGCGTGGCCAGGTGGAAGCCGAACGTGTCGACGGCGCGAATCAGGCGGCCGATCGCGCCGCCATTGGCCAGTGCGCCGCCGCCGCCTTTCTTCACCGCATGGCCGATCTCGACCAGATCGGCGCGCAGTGCCTCGGGACTGTCATAGGGGTCTGCCGCATGGCCGCCGGGGCGGGGCGGCTTGCGGCCGGCGACCGCCTCGTAATTGGCGGCGAGCCGCGCGTACATGCCGGAGATGGCGCGGCGATAGGGTTCGTCGCGCCGGGCGGCGGAGCCGTCATGGCTTTTCTCGGCCAGCGCCTCCACCTCCGCCGTCACCTCGGAAAGTTCGGTCGAGATCGACAGTTCGGCGCCGAGCGCATGGAGCATGTCGAGATAATGGCCGAGCAACACCTCCGACTGGCGGCGCAGCGCATAGCGCAACGTGTCGGCGTTGACATTGGGGTTGCCGTCACGATCGCCGCCGATCCAGTTGCCAAGCCGCAGGAAGCTGGGCGCGCGGGTGCCGAGCGCGCGCTTCCAGCGGGCGTGGAGCGCGGGGATCACCGGCACGAAGATATCGCGCATATAGGTGAGCGCGGTCTCGATCTCGTCCGCCACATAGAGGCGTTCGCGACGCAGCGGGCGGGTCTGCCAGAGGAGGGCGATCTGGCGGCGGATCGAATCGTCGACCATCTCGCCATCGTCGGTCTCGTCGCGGCCCTGATCCTTGAGCGCCATCAAGGCGGCGATGTGGTTGCGGTGATCGATCATGCTCTTGCGCCGCACTTCGGTGGGGTGGGCGGTGAGGACGGGGACGATCAGGGCGTTGTCGAGCAGCGCCAGCACGGCATCGCGATCGACGCCCTCCTTGCCCAGCCGCTCGACGGCCGCGGCGAGATCGGCGCCCGGCTCGGCGGCGACGCCCTGTCGGTCCTCGGCGAGGTTGGCGAGCATCGAGAACAGCATGAAGCCGCGCACGAAGGCGAGCGTGTCATCGAGGGTAAGCGCCTCCAGCCCTGCATCGATCGCGTCCGCCTCCGCTATGCCGCGATGGCGATCGACCGAGGTGGCGCGGATATATTCGATGCGGCGGAACAGCGCCTCGCCGCCATAGGCGCGGATCACATCGCCCAGCTGCTTGCCGAGGAAGCGGATGTCGGGATTCTGCGCGATCGGGGCTTTGCTCATGCCGGGATGCTGCACCGCAGCGCCACAAGGCTCAAGGGCTAATCGGCATGCGAGGGGTGCGTTTGGTTCGAGCCTGTCGAGAACGTTCTCGACAGGCTCGAACCAAACGCCGTGGGCTTAGAAGTCCGTCGCGACGTTCACGCCGAAGTAGCGCGAGGCGTCGCGCGGCACGAAGCGGACGAGGCCGCCACCGGCGCCGCTGGCGAGCAGGTAGGAGGAATAGTTCTTGTCCGCGATGTTCTTGACGACGGCGCGGATCTGCCACGGGCCGGCATCGCCCTTGCCGACCAGTGCGATCGAGGCGTTCCAGATGCCGTAGCCGGGCTGGATCGTGTCGGGGCGCTCGTCCAGCTGATATTGGGTCTTCGATTTCCAGGTATAGTCGGTGTTCAGCTCAAGCCCGAAATCGCCGCCGAGCGGAACGGTGTAGGTGCCCTCGCCGTGGACCTTCCACTTCTGCGAGAAGGGCAGCGGCTGCCCGTCGATGTTCACGCAGGTGGTGGACGATGCCGGGCAGGTGAACTGATCGACCCGCGCCTTGGTTCGCGCGAAGGCGAAGGACAGAGCGAGATTGTCGATCGGGCGGGCGGAGATGTCGCCCTCCACGCCGCGGGTGGAGACCTTGCCGGCATTGATGAGCTTGGTGATCGTCGCGCCGTTGAGGAAATCGTTGAAGTTGGCCTGGAAGTCGTCGAACTTGGTGATGTAGCCGGAGAGCGCGAAGTTCACCTTGCGATCGAACGCGCTGCCCTTCAGGCCGATCTCGTAGCTGTTCGAGGTTTCGGGCTTGAGCGGCGCCTCATCGAAGCTGCGCATGTTGAAGAAGACGTTGTACGCCTGCCCCTTATAGCCGCGCGAATAGGTGGCGTAGGCGTTGATATACTGCGTCACGTCATATTGCAGGCCGGCGCGCGCGCTGAAATCGGTGCGCCCCGTGCTGCCGGTGCTGTTGTGGTTCGGCTGGATCGCCGGCGTGTCGCCGTTGATCGCCGAACCCGCGGCGAGCAGCGAGGTGGAGATGCGGTTGTGGTAGCTCGACAGCTCGTCGCGGATCAGGCGACCGCCGACGATCGCGCGGAAGCTGGGCGTGAAGTTCACGTTCGCCTCGCCGAACAGCGAATAATTCTTCGAGATGACGCCGTAATCGGAGACGCCGCAATCGTGGCGGACGCCGGGGCGCGGATCGGCCGGGCAATAAGCCGGCGCGACGAAGCCGACGCGCGGGGCGAGCGCCTGGGTGATGTCGCGGCGATACGTCTCGTCCGTCTTGGCGCGGAGGAAATAGGCGCCGATCACATAATCGAGGAAGCCGCCCTTCGGCGAGGTGAGGCGCAGTTCCTCCGACAGCTGGTGGAAATCGACGGTGCCGCGATCCTCGCCCTGAGGAATGCCGACGGGCGGCAGACCGGCGGCGGTGTCGGCGAAATTGTCCTGATCCTGATGTTGGCGGTTCTTCCACTCGCGATAGGCGGTGATAGAGGTCAGCGTGTATTCGCCGAGCGACCAGTCCGCCTGCACCGAGCCGCCATAATTCTTGTCGCGCACCTCGCTGACGAAGCTGGACTGGATCGTGCGGTTATCGAGCGAGGCGGTGATGCCCTGCGTCGCCAGATAGTTGGCGAGCGTCGCCGAATTGGTGAACGCGCCCGAGGGGAAGGCGCGGCGGCCGGTGGAGACGACGACGCCGGTGGGCGCATCGTCGCGCTGGTAGAGATAATCGGCGGCGGCGGTGACGGTGAGCGTCTCCGTGGGCGTCCACTTCAGCTTGCCGCGCGCGCCGCGCCGCTTGTAGCCGTTGACGTGGCTGTCCGAGGTCTGGTCGTAGACATTGCCCTTCCAGCCGCCGACGAGGCCGGAGAGCAGATAATCGAGCTTGCCGGGCACGATCGGGCCGGAGACGGTGCCCTTCAGGCGATATTCGCCGCCCTCATAATAGCCGGCCTCGGCATGGCCGTAATCGGTATCGGTCGGCGCCTTGGTGACGATGTTGATGACGCCGGCGGACGCGTTCTTGCCGAACAGCGTGCCCTGCGGGCCGCGCAGCACCTCCACCCGATCAATCTCGCCGAGATCGAGGGTCTGCTGGCCGGGGCGGACGAGGACGACGCCGTCGACGACGGTGGACACCGAGGATTCGACGCCGGGCGAGGTGGTGATCGTGCCGACGCCGCGGATGAAGATCGTGCGATCCTTGTTCGACGCGCCGGCGCGGAAATCGACGGTGGGAACGATCGAGGCGATGTCCTGGAGGTTGTTGAGGTTCTTCTGCGACAGCGAGTCGCCGCGCAGCGCGGTGATCGCGATCGGCACGCTGTTGAGCGATTCCGTGCGGAAGCGGGCGGTGACGACGATCTCGTCGGTCGGGCCGGCGGCGGCGGTCTGCGGGTCCGTCTCGGGCGCGGGCGTCTGCGTGGTGTTGGCAACCTCGGCCGTCACCTGCGCCTGCTC
>CAXTTS010000035.1:0-10717 GCA_964247265.1 uncultured Sphingomonadaceae bacterium | reverse complement strand
GCGCGCGTTGAATTTGGTCATCTTATCCCCCTGGGGCCGTTTCCCGGCGCTGTAATTCTACTGTCGCGGTAGGGAAAGTGTTTTCAGCCTCCCCCCGCCGCGTTCACTTCGCGAGCATTTTCAGCAGCTCGGCCGGGAACGGGGCAAGGCCCGAGCCGGCGGCATCACGCAATATCTTGCGCTCGCCCGCGTCGCGCGGCAACGGAATTTGCAATCCGCCCGTCGCTTCCAGCCGGTCGAACAGCGCCTTGTTCAGCCGATCCGCGACCGCTTCATGGCCGGGGCTGAAGATCAGGTTGCGCGATTCCAGCGGGTCGTCCTGCAGGTCGTACAATTCGTCTATGTCCCACAGGCCGTGATAATGGACATATTTGTAGCGGTCTTCGCGCAGCGCGTGGACGGTAGGGGTCTGCGGGAAATTGCGCTCCCAATAATATTCGTAGAGCAGCGCGTCGCGCCACGGCACGTCCTGCCCCTGCAACAGCGGCAGCATGTCGCGGCCCTCCATCCAGCCGGGCGGCTCCAGCCCCGCCACGCCAAGCAGAGTGGGCGCGACATCGAGATTGGCGACCACCTGATCCACCACCGTGCCGCTCGGGAAAAGGGCCGGGCAGCGCATCAGCATCGGGATACGCATCGATTCCTCATAGGCGCAGCGTTTGTCGATCAGGCCATGCTCGCCGAACAGGAAGCCGTTGTCGCCCATGTAGAGGATCAGCGTATCGTCGAGCTCGCCGCGCTGTTCGAGGTGATCCATGATCCGGCCGATCCCCTCGTCGACCGAGAGGAAGGTCTCCATGTAGCGTTTGTAATAATCGGAGATGTCGAGATTGTCGTGGTAAGCGAAATCGACGCCGTGCCAGCTGTTGCGCTGATTCTCCACCCACATCGGCCTGCCCTCCGCGCCGGCCGCCATCGTTTCGGCATAGCGGAAGGTGCCGCCATCGTAGCGGCCGAGATGGCGCGAGGCGGGGTAGAATTCGGCATGGACCGCCTTGTGGGCGAGGAACAGCATGAACGGCTTTTCGCGCGTGCGGCCCTCCAGCCAGTCCAGCGCGAAATCGTTGAGCACGTCCGTCAGGTAGCCATCCTGTTCGATGCGCCGGCCATCGACGTTCAGGCCGTCGCCATTGGGCCAGTAATCGCCCTGGCCCTTGAAGCTGACCCAGCGATCGAAGCCGGGCTGGGGATCGTCGCCTTCGAGCCCCATGTGCCATTTGCCGATGAACGCCGTCTCATAGCCCGCCGCCTGGAGATATTCGGGGTAGAAGACGAGGCCGGGGGCGATGGGGTGGTTATTGTCAACCACGCGATGCTGGTGGGCGTAGAGGCCAGTGAAGATCGTGGCGCGGCTGGGCGAGCAGAGCGCGGTGGTGACGAAGGCGTTCTTCAGCCACGCACCCTCGCGGGCGAGGCGATCGAGCATCGGCGTCTCGACGAAATCCTGCGTGCCCATGAAGCCCATCGCATCGTAGCGATGATCGTCGGTGAGGATCACGACGATGTTGCGCGGCTTGCCTCCGGGCTTGCGCGGCAAAGCGAGATCGCCGGTGCGGGTGACGAGGGCGGGCGCATCCTCCGCCTTCCAGCTGAGCGCGGCCATCGGCTGACCGGGGCCGGCGGCGGCGAGGAGGACGGACTGGGTTTCGGTGGGGGTGGGCATTACCTTGTTTTACACTTCCCTTATGTCGAGCGCAGTCGAGACATGCCTTCGCTGCGGGTGAAGAGATCGGGGGCGGCGATCTCGGCTACGCTCGATCAGCCCCTCGACTGCGCTCGGGGCATGGTAGCGTCAACAGCGGCATCCTCCGCCCGCACCAGCCGGGGCAGCAGCAGCTGGATCCACGCGACGCCGAGCAGGTACGAGACCGACGCGACGAGGAACAGCGGCAGATAGCCATAGCCGCCCGCCAGCAGCACGCCGGCGACGAACAGGATGTTCATGCCCGCCAGATTGCCGACGAGCGCGCCGAACGCCGTCACCGTGCCGACCTTCGCCTGCGGCACGATATCGGCGATCAGCGCGAACATGTTGGTGGAAAAGCCCTGATGCGCGGCGAGGGTAAGGCCGAGGAAGCCGACCGCCACCCAGTAATCGCTGGTGTAGAGCGCGAGCGGCACCGGCAGCACGAGCAGGCCGCACACCAGCATCGATCCCTTGCGCACCGCGTTCACGCTGTAGCCGCGATCGAGCAGCCTGGTGGAGATCCAGCCGGAGACGAGCGCGCCGAGCGCGGCGCAGGTGTAGACCACCGCCAGCGGCGGGCCGAGCTGCGCCACGCTGAGGCCGAAGGTGCGGTGGAAGAAATCCGGCATCCAGAACAGCAGCAGCCACCATGTCTGATCGGACAACGCCTTGGCGATGGCGATCGCCCATGTCCGCCGCTCGCGGATGACGGAGCCGTAGGCGGGGACGGGGCCGTCGGGGGACCGAGCCTCGATCAGTGGCGCCTTCAGGTCCAGCCCGCGCGTGACGACCAGCCACGCCGCGACCCACGCCATGCCCAGCAGGCCGGCCGCGACGAACGCGCCGCGCCAGCCCCAGGTCGCGGCGACGAACGGGATCAGCAGCGGGGTGGCAATCGCGCCGAGATTGCTGGCGGCATTGCCCAGGCCATAGCCGGTGGAGCGCAGGTTCGGCGGGAAGATCGTGGCGATCGTCTTGATCTGGGTGGGCGTGCCCATCGCCTCGGTCGCGCCCAATGCCACGCGGCAAAGCGCGAACTGGATCATTGAGCGCGCCCAGCCATGCGCCATCGCCGCGATGCTCCACGCCAGCACGCCGATCGGGTTGGCCCACTTCACCCCGAGCCGATCGACGATCCAGCCGGTGACGATGAACGCCATCGCCGCCGAAAATTGGAACAGCGAGGCGAGCGTGCCGTAATCGCGATCGCTCCAGCCGAGATCGACCTCGATGATCGGCTTCAGCACGGCGATGATCTGGCGATCGACATAGTTGATGATGCCGGCGGTGACGACGAGCGCGAACAGCAGCCAGCGGCGGGTGGGGGTGAGTGCGATCAACCGAACGTGACCTGTTCGCCGCCCGCCACGAACGCGATGGCGTTGCGGCGGAGCTGGCGGGTGCCGGGATCGAGCATGGCCTCCGCCGTATATTGGGCAAGATAGACGCGGCGCGGCGCGGACGAGCGGTTGGCGCCCGTCGCATGAAGCAGCAGGCTGGAGAAAGCGACGATGCTGCCGGCCTTCGCCGCCACCGTGACCGCATCGCCATCGGCCGCGACGGCGAGATCGCTGGAGGCATCGTCGCGCCGATGGGGCCGGATGCCGCCGCGTTGGCTGCCGGGGATCACCCGCACGGTGCCATTCTCCTCGGTCGCGTCGTCGAGCGTACACCAGCAGGTGAGATAGGGCAGGTGATCGGCCGGGCCGCCATTGCCGACGACATAGCCGGAATCCTGATGCCAGGAGAAGGGCAGCCCACCCTCCGGCCCCTTCACGACATATTGATCGAAGAAGAAATAAGCGGTGTCGCCCAGGGTGGCGCGGCATATGTCCGCCATCGTGCGGCTGAACAACATCGTCCGCAGCGCCGGCACCTCGCGCTGGCATTCGTTGGCGAAGTAGCGCCGGCCACGATGGCTGAGGCCGAGCCTGTCCACCCCGGCCGCATCCATCCGCCGATCCTCGCGCGCGACGAAGGCATCGCATTCCGCGCGCAGCAGATCGAGCAGCGGGCCGGCGAGCGCGCGATCGAACACGGCATAGCCATCGCGCGCGAACTGTTCGGCCTGTGCGGCGTAGGTCATCCTGTCCTTCTTCTCGTTTTCGCTACGCGAGCCTTTTACAGCCCTTCGCCGCCGACCCAATGGGCATTGGAAAGGCGCCGCGCCAGATCCCAGGTCTGCACGCGGATATCGGGCACGGCGACGATCTCCCAGAAGGCGCCACGGGTGAGCGGGCCGAGGGCGAACAGGCGGGGATGGGGCGTGCCGTCTGCCGCGATCACGCGCGCCTGCGAATCGACATCCAGCCCGATGCTGTTCGGATCGGGGCGGATCTCGCCCCGGTCGCTGAGCGCGCGGAGCATCGGCTCGGACGTGCGGGCGAGATCGATCTGCGGGCCGCTGCAATTGACGACGCGGCGGGCGTGCAGCGTCTCGATCGCATCGCGGCCGCGCGGGCGCCACGTCATCGCCACGCCATCGCCATCCGGGGCAAAGGCGATGGTCTTGCCGGCGGCGAAGGAGAGGCGGCCGTCCGCCTTCATCGCGGCGATGCGATCGGCCACGGCGGGCGCGAGGCGGTGGCGGTGGACATCCCACCACGGCCGCAGGTGGCGCAGGAAGCGGCCGCGTTCCTCGCGCGAGGCGGCGAGCCACATGCTGCGGGTATAGGGGCGCAGTTCGTCGACCGCCGCGCGCCAGCCGACCGCATCGGCGCGCGCGCGGACCTCCGCCAGCAAGGCGGAAGCGGCGATGCTCGGCCGTTCGGAGATCGCAGTGGAGACCGGATGGCCCGGCATGTGGCCGCGTGGCTGGAGGCCACGACGGGACAAAGCGAGGATCTTGCCGCGATAGCCGCGCGCGTCGAGCAGCAGCGCCACATCCACCATCGTGAGGCCGGTGCCGATCACCAGCACCGTATCGTCGTCGGTGAGGCCGTCGGCGAGATCGGCGGCCCAGGGATTGGCGGCGTAGCGATCCGGGCCGAGTGCTGCCGGATCGAGCCCGCGCGGCTCGTGCGGCGGCAGATTGCCGAGCGCGAGGACCACGGCGTCCGCATCGATCCGCTGGCCATCGGCAAGGGTAACGGTGCCGCCGCGCGCGCCGATCGTCATCTCGGTGGCGTCGCCGGGCACGATGCGCAGGCGGTCCGGCGCGGCGGCGACCGATTCGTCGAGCAGCTCGGCGAGATATTCGCCGTACGTGATGCGCGGGATGAAGCTGGTGGCCCCGCCGATCCCGCGTGCCTCGATCCAGCGGACGAAGTGGCCGGGATCGTCGGGCAGCGCGCTCATGTTGCCGGCGCGGACGTTGAGCAGGTGACTGGGATGGGCGGCCGAATAAGCGACGCCCCGGCCAAGCTGCGGGCGGCGCTCGATCAGGGTGGCGCGCGGCCCTTCGTGGCGGAGGAGGTTGATCGCCTGGAGCGCGCCGGAAAAACCCGCGCCGACGATCGCGACATGGCGGATCACAGGATAAGCGGTCCATGATTCAGATGCGGCAGGACATGCCGGGCGAACAGATCCGCTTCGGCCGCATGGGGATAGCCGGAGAGGATGAACGCTTCGATACCCTCCGCCTGATAGGCGCGCAGCTTGGCGAGCACCTGATCGGGATCGCCGACGATCGCGGCGCCGCAGCCGGAGCGGGCCCGGCCGATGCCGGTCCACAGATTGTCCTCGGCATATTCGCCGCCCGCGCCCTCGCGCAGCTCGGCCTGACGGCGAACGCCGACCGACTGCGAGTCGAGCGACTGGGCGCGGATCGCGGCGCCGGCATCGTCATCCAGCCGGGAGAGCAGGCGGGCGGCGGCGGCGCGTGCCTCCTCCTCGCTTTCGCGGACGATCACGTGCACGCGGTAGCCGAACTTCAGCGTGCGGCCGTGGGCGGCGGCGCGGGCGCGCATGTCGGCGATGATCGCGCGCACCGCCGGCATCGTATCGGGCCACATCAGATACACGTCGCAGCCCTGCGCCGCCGCCTCGCGCGCATCCTCCGACAGGCCGCCGAAGTAGAAGAGCGGGCTGCGGCCGGAGACGGTGCCGATGCGTGGCGGATCGAGCGCCAGCTGCCAATGCTCGCCCCGGTGATCGAGCGGATTGCCATCGAGGAGGGTGCGCAGGATCTGCATACCTTCCAGCGTGCGGCCATAGCGCGGCGCGCTCGCCATCTTCTGCCCCGGCAGATCGGACGAGATGATGTTGATCGTCAGCCGCCCGCCCAGCATCCGATCGATCGTGGCGATCTGGCGGGCCAGCTGCGGCGGCCAGCTTTCGCCGATCCGCACCGCCATCAGCAGGCGCATGCGGCGCAGCATCGGCGCAATGGCGGCGGCAAAGGCGGTGGTGTCGATGCCCAGCGCATAGCCGGACGGCAGCAGGATATTGTCGAACCCGCCGGTTTCGGCCTGCATCACGATGTCGCGGCAATGCTCCCACGAGGAGCGGAGCAGCGGATCGGGCACGCCCATATATTCGTAATCGTCGTCGCACAGCGCCGAGAACCAGCTGACCTCGCAAGAGGCGGGGCCAAGTGCCGACGTCATGGCAGCTTCTCCCCCGTCGAGGCTTGCAGCACGGCATACCACTCCGCCCGGGTCCACGGCGCCTTGAAGGCATCGGCCGCCTCGGCGATACGCGCCGGGTTCTGCGTGCCGACGATGGGGATTGGGCGGGCGGGGTGCGACATGAGCCAGGCATAGGCCGCGGCGGCGCGCGATACGCCATGCGCCGCGCCGTGAGCATCGAGCAGCGCGGCGACAGGGCCATCGGCGGCGAGCCGTCCGCCGCCGAGCGGCGACCAGGCGAGCACGGCCATGTCGCGCTCCATCGCCTGATCGGCGATCCCGTCGAACAGCGGAGCGGTGTGCAGCGCGGAGAATTCCGGCTGGTGGCTGGCGAGCGGGAAGGGCAGCCACGCCTGCAATGCCACCGTCTGCGCCGCGGTGAAGTTCGAGACGCCGATCGCGCGGGTCTTGCCGCTCTCGACCATCTTCACCAGCGCGCCGGCGGCCTCCTGCGGGTGGGTGAGCATGTCGGGACGGTGGATCTGCCAGAGATCGACCTGATCGACACCCAGCCGGCGAAGCGAGGCATCGAGCGCGGCGGCGAGATAGGCGGCGCTCGAGTCATAGGGCGTACCGATCACGATGCCGCCCTTGGTGGCCAGCACCATGCGCGCGCGCAGGCTCGCATCCTCGGCGAAGACGCGGCCGAGCAGCGCCTCCGCCGCGCCGAACGGTTCGTCATTGTCCGGCCCGTAGATGTCTGCCGTGTCGAACAGCGTGATGCCGATCGCCAGCGCCGCGTCGATCTTCGCGCGGGCGGCGGTGACGTCGTTGCCGGCGAAGCGCCACATGCCCCAGGCAAGCGGCGAGACGGCCAATCCGCTCTTGCCGAGCGGGCGCGGTTCGGGGGAGAGGGGGAGCATCATCATGCGCCGCTCAATGGCACAGCGCGATCAGCTTTGGGAGTAAGAGTTATGGCCGAGGCCATCCGCTACGGCATCGTCGGCACCGGCATGATGGGGCTGGAGCATCTGCGCAACATCGCCATCCTGCCGGGCGCCGAGCTGGTCGCGATCGCCGATCCGACGCCCGCCTCGCTGGGCTGGGCGGCCGACGCGCTGGGGCCGGATGCGGCATCGGTGGCGCGGTTCGACTCGGCGGATGCCTTTGCGCGCGGGGCGCAGGTGGACGCGGTGGTGATCGCCTCGCCCAACTTCACCCACCGCGAGGTGCTGGCGCCGCTGCTCGACCGCGACATCGCGATCCTGTGCGAAAAGCCGCTGGCGACGACGCTGGCGGATGCGCGCTGGATCGTGGAGCGGGCGTCGGGGCGCGCGGCGCCGTTCTGGACGGGCATGGAATATCGCTTCATGCCGCCGGTCAGCGAGTTCGTCGCGCATGTGCATGGCGGCAAGGTCGGCACGCTGCGGATGCTGGCGATGCGCGAGCACCGCTTTCCCTTCTTGCAGAAGGTGGCGGACTGGAACCGCTTCTCGCGCAACACGGGCGGCACGATGGTGGAGAAATGCTGCCACTTCTTCGACCTGATGCGCTTCATCACGCAATCGGAGCCGGTGCGGGTCTATTGCTCGGGCGCGATGGACGTAAACCACCGCGACGAGCTTTATGACGGCGCGACGCCCGATATCCTCGACAACAGCTATACCGTGGTCGATTTCGCCGACGGCAGCCGGGCGATGCTGGACCTGTGCATGTTCGCCGAAGGCGCCGAGACGCAGGAGGAGATCGCCGCAACCGGCGACGCCGGCCGGCTCGACGTGTTGATCCCGCCGGGGGACATCGTCTTCTCCCCGCGCGTGCCGTGGCCCGGACCGAAGGCGGCGGAGCGCTGGCATGTGGCGGTGGACCAGGCGGCGATGGACGCCGGATCGCATCACGGCGCGACCTATTACCAGCATGTCGGCTTCGCCGCCGCGGTTCGCGGCGTGGGGCCGGTGCAGGTGAGCGCCGAGGATGGCCTGCGCGCGGTGGCGATCGGCGTGGCGGCGGAGATCAGCGCGCGCGAGCAGCGCGTGGTGGCGATGAGCGAACTGGTGAGCTGACCCTTTCGGGCGCTCAGCTTACCCGGGCGATGGCGGCGATCTCCCCGGCGATATCGCGGCGTTGCAGCGTGAGCCGCGTCACCGGCGGAGGATCGCGCTGAAAGTGGCTGGGGGTGAGCCCGGTGAAGCGCTTGAAATCGCGAATGAAGTGGGACTGGTCGAAGAAGGCGTCGCCCACCGCATCGGACCAGTGGAGTTCACTGTTGCCGATCAGCGAGGCGGCGCGCAGCGAGCGATATTTTCGTGCCAGGAGCTTGGGCGGCGCGCCGTAGATGCGTTTGGCGAGCCGCTCCACCTGGCGCGCCGAAATGCCGAGTTCCGCCACCAGCGCATCGACATTGGGGTCGAGCGCCCCGGTGAGCCAGGCATCGGTGATGCGGGTGAAGTTCAAGGGCGGCTCGATCGATCGCGCCTTCAATGCGCGGATCACCACATCGGCGATCCCCACCATCGTGCGCGGATCATGGACGCTGCGCATGGCATCCAGCGTGTCGCCCAGCAGCGAACCGAAGCGCGAGATGGCGCAGGCGATGCGATCGGCGTGGAGGCCGGCATCATCGCGGATCAGCGCGGCCCAGCCGGCCGGATGCAGGCCGATGCCGAAGACGAGCAGTGGCCCCCTCGCCTCGAAGCGGGTCGCCCGCGTGCTGGGCCCGAGGATGCAAGCCTCGGGCGTTTCGACACCTTCGCCGTCGAAGAAATATTCCCCTGTTCCCCGCAGCATGAAGCGCAGCTGGCCCAGATCGGCGCGCATGACATCCGCCATGAAGGTGAGATCGGTGCGAAACAAATAATAAGAGGATATGAGCGGCCTCAGATCCGCCGCCGGCTCGAAATAGCGCAGTGCGATGCTGGTCGCAGCGCCCGGCGGCCTGATCCGCATGACTCCGAAATCCCCGTTCGTCTCACGACCCGGCCTGTGCGTCGCATCGAACCGCGATTTTGTCATGTGAAAAAATGGCCCGGCCGCGTGAACGGCCGGGCCAAAAGGTAAAAGGTCTTCCACCAGGTGAAAGCCCTTCGGGTCGCAGGGGGCTTCTATTCCCACCTTTTTTTAGAGGATTGGATGGAATCGACACAGGAGTGTCTAATAACTGATTACCACCATAACGGAGGCAATTCCCGTCGGCTTGGCAGGGTCGCTTTGATCCGCGCCCTGCGCCATAGGCGCGGACATGAGCCTGTATGCCCTTGCCCGACCGATGATCTTCTCCCTCGATGCCGAACGGGCGCATCGCGCCACCATCGCGGCGCTGCGCCTGCGCCCGCGCCGTGCCGCGCCGGCTTTGCCCGCCGCCTTGGCGATCCGGGTGGCCGGGCTGGACTTCCCGACGCCGATCGGGCTGGCCGCCGGCTTCGACAAGGATGCGCAGGTGCCGGACGCGATGCTGGCCTATGGCTTCGGCTTCGTCGAGGTGGGCACGCTGACACCCCATGCGCAGCCCGGCAACCCGCGCCCGCGCCTGTTCCGGCTTGCCGAAGACCGGGCGGTGGTGAATCGCATGGGGTTCAATAATGGCGGGCAGGCTGCGGCGCTGGAGCGGCTGCTGCGGCGACGCGGGCGGCCGGGCATCGTCGGCGTGAATATCGGCGCCAACAAGGACGCGCGCGATCGCATCGCCGATTATGCCACGGGCGTGACGGTGATGCGCGGGGTGGCGAGCTACCTGACGGTCAACATCTCCTCGCCGAACACGCCGGGCCTGCGCGCGCTGCAATCGCGCGCGGCGCTGGACGAACTGCTCGTCGCGGTGATCGAGGCGCGGGGGCGGGGCGGACCGCCTTTATTCCTGAAAGTGGCACCCGATCTGGAGGCGGCGGACATAGACGACATCGCCGAAATCTCCCTGCGGCGCGGGATCGACGGACTGATCGTGAGCAACACCACGGTATCGCGCCCCGCGCTGCAATCACCGCTGGGCGCGGAGGCCGGCGGGCTGTCCGGCGCGCCGCTGCACGATCTGGCGCTGCGCCGGCTGATCGAGTTCCGCGCCGCCACCGCCGGACATCTGCCGCTGATCGCCGCCGGCGGGATCGCCACCGCCGATCAGGCCTATGCCCGCATCCTGGCGGGGGCCAGCCTCGTCCAGATATACAGCGCGCTCGTCTACGAGGGGCCGGGGCTGGCGCGGCGCATCGCGGACGGGCTGGCGGCATTGCTGGCACGCGACGGCTTCGCCACGGCAGGGGATGCGGTCGGGCGCGGCTGAGCCGGACGGCAGGGCTTGCCGCGAGGGCAAGAGGCGATAGTGTCGCCGGCATGATCCAGCGCCTCATGCTCATCCTCTCCCTCCTCCTCGTCCTGCCGACGACCGCGCAGGCCAAGGGCGGCGTGGTCTCCGCGGCCGACCCGCGCGCCGCCGCCGCCGGCGTGGAGATGCTGCGCGCCGGCGGCACCGCGGCCGATGCGGCGATGGCGATGATGCTGGCGCTGACCGTGGTCGAGCCGCAATCCTCCG
>CAXTTS010000034.1:0-20327 GCA_964247265.1 uncultured Sphingomonadaceae bacterium | reverse complement strand
CCGAACGGATCATATTCGCTTTCGGCGCGCCTGGTGAAACCGGACAGCCCGCCGCCCTGCCGCAGCGATCGCATCCGCTCCCGCCGCCCGGTCAGGATCTTGTGGGGATAAGCCTGATGGCCGACATCCCAGATCAGCACGTCGCGCGGCGTGTCGAACACATAATGCAGCGCCACGGTCAGCTCGACCACGCCGAGGCCCGCGCCAAGATGACCGCCGGTCACGGACACGGCGGAGACCATCTCCGCCCGCACTTCGCCGGCAAGCTCGGCCAGCTGATCCGGCTTCAGCGCGCGCAGCGCCGCTGGGTCGGCGACGCGATCGAGCAACGGGGTATCGGGCAAGTCGGCCATCGGATGAAATGATCCTTTCAGGAACTCGCCCTAGACCAAAGCAGGCGGCGCGCAAACACCGCTGCTCAACGTGACGGCGAAGTCACCCCGCAGCGCAGGCCGCGCACAGGCCACGCACCTCGATGATCGGCCGGCGCGGCACGAAACCGCTGGTTTTAGCGGAGGATCGCACCCGGCTGGTAATTGAGTCGTCGTCGACATGCGTCACCTGTCCGCATTCGTCGCAGACGAGGAAGATGCAGTCGTGCCGGCAATCGGGATGGGCGTTGGCGATATAGGCGTTGGCGCTTTCCACCCGCCGCGCCAGGTTGGTCGCGACGAACAGATCGAGGATGCGATAGACGCTGTTCGCCGCCACGCGCCGCCCTTCGACCCGCGATACCGCCTCGGCTATGTCATAAGCCGACGCCGCACGGTCGAAGCTGGCCAATGCTCCGAACACGACCGCCCGCATGGCCGTCCATTGCTCGCCGGATCGCTCCAGCGCGCCACGAGCGGCCGCGCCCAGCGAGTCGCCCTGGTGCAGGATATGGGAGTGGGCGTGCGCCATTTGCCTCAGATTAGGATCCCACCACTGGCGAAACAAGCAAGGCCCGGCGCCTCAGCCGAGCACATGTCCGCTAGCGCGGCGGTTCAGATGATGGCCCAGCGCCACGAAGCCTACCCCGACGATCGTCAGCGCCGTTTCGCCGAGGCCGTGATCCACGAGGAGCGCACTGCCCATCAGGCCAAGACCCGCCACGCCGACCAGCGCCGGCGCGGTGGCGCGATGCCGCAGCCAGCCACGCCCCAGCGCCACCGTCGCGAGACAGATTGCAAGCGCGAGGCCGACTTCGTGGATCAGCGGGTTCAGCAGCAGACCACCTGCCGAGGCAAGCACCGTCAGCACCACCGATGTCGCAAGGCAATGGACGAGGCACACCCCCGAAAGCCCGATCGCCACCCGATCCAGCCACGATCTGTCGGCCTTGCGGGTAATCACCTCGGCCTGCGCCACATCCGGTCCCTTCATCGTCCACTCATCTGCCATCGGCCGCGTGAAGATACAACATATCATTGCACAAGTGGTTGCGTCGGCGAGGGCGTTGGCCGATTGCCGATCGCTGCCGGACGCGGTAGGCGCGGCCATGTCCATTCCCGCCGTACCGCGCCCCCGCGCCATCGCCCGCTGGCTCCTGATCGTCGCGGCGATGGTCTTTCTGATGGTCGTCGTCGGCGGCATCACCCGCCTGACCGAATCCGGCCTCTCGATGACCCGCTGGGAGCCGATTTCCGGCGCGATCCCGCCGCTGAACGCCGCACAGTGGCAGGCCGAGTTCGACGGCTACAAGGCCACGCCGGAATATCGCAAGATCAACCGCGGCATGACGCTCGGCGAGTTCAAGGGCATCTTCTTCTGGGAATATCTTCACCGCCTGATCGGCCGCACCATCGGGCTGGTCTTCGCTTTGCCTCTGCTCTGGTTCTGGCTGCGACGGGCGATCCCGCGCGGTTATGGGCCGAGATTGGTCGCGTTGCTGGCGCTTGGCGGGATGCAGGGCGCCATCGGCTGGTGGATGGTGGCGTCCGGCCTCGTCGATCGGCCGGATGTCAGCCACCTGCGGCTCGCCACGCATCTGCTCGCCGCGCTCTTCATCTTCGCCGGCACGATCTGGACGGCGCTGGACCTGTTCGCGCTCGCCCGCGATCCGGCTGCCCGGCCTGCGCGCTTTCCCGCCGTCGGAGCGATCACTATCGGATTGCTCGCGGTGCAGATCATGCTCGGCGCGTTCACCGCGGGTCTCGACGCGGGCTATGCCTATTCAAGCTGGCCGTTGATGGGCGACCGCCTGTTCCCGGAAGGGGGCTGGCACGATGGCTGGTCCGCGCTGCGCAACGCCATCGACAATCCGGTGGTCGTACAGTTCATCCACCGCTGGTGGGCATGGGTCGCGGCAGCCGGAGCCGTCACGCTGGCGCTGCGCGCGCGCAAGGCCGGCGCCACCGGACCGTCGCATGCGATCCTGGCGGCCATCACGCTTCAGATCGCGCTCGGCATTTCGACGCTGCTCAGCGGCGTGTTCATCCCCATCGCCGTGGCGCATCAGGCGATGGCGGCTTTGCTCCTCGCCGCAATGATAGCGGCGACGCACCGGATCGGCCGGCCGACCGCGGTAGCGAAATAGTCGGGTATTCCAGTACCTCTCGGCAAACCCGCTATTTGCTTGACGATTCGGACCTTCCGCTGCATTAGCGCCCGGTCAGCGCCGCCCGTTCGGGTGGCGCGCTTTCGTTTCGAAGGGTCCGAGCCATGAAAGCGCTCATGAAGACCACCAAGTCGGCGACCCCGTCGACGGTGGAGAAGAAGTGGCATCTGATCGACGCCGATGGCCTCGTCGTCGGCCGGGTCGCCAGCATCATCGCCAACATCCTGCGCGGCAAGCACAAGCCGAGCTTCACGCCGCATATCGATTGCGGTGACAACGTCATCGTCATCAATGCCGACAAGGTGCGCTTCACCGGCAAGAAGATGCAGGACAAGCGTTACTACAAGCACACCGGCTATGCCGGCGGCATCAAGGAAACCAGCCCGGCCAAGATCCTGGAAGGCCGCTTTCCGGAGCGCGTCCTCGAAAAGGCCGTCGAGCGGATGATCCCGCGCGGCCCGCTCGGCCGCGAGCAGATGCGCAATCTGCGTGTGTTCGGCGGCGCCGAGCATGAGCATGGCGCGCAGAACCCCGAGATCCTCGACGTGGCGGGCATGAACCGCAAGAACAAGGTGGGCGCCTGATGTCCGACAATCGCCAGTCCCTCAGCGACCTCGCCGCGCTGACCAACGCCCCGGCCCCGGCGCCCGCGCCCGTGACCGACAGCTATTCGGCCACCGACGACGCCGCCGCCAGCGACATGCCGGCCTATGAGGCGCCCCGTCCGACGATGCCGCTGCGCGAGCAGGAGATCGACGCGCAGGGCCGCGCCTACGCCACCGGCCGCCGCAAGGATGCGGTCGCCCGCGTGTGGCTGAAGCCGGGTTCGGGCAAGATCACGATCAACGGCCGCGATCAGGAGGTCTATTTCGCCCGCCCGACGCTCCGTCTCGTCATCAACCAGCCGTTCGGCGTCGCCGAGCGCGATGGACAGTATGACGTGATCTGCACCGTCAAGGGCGGCGGACTTTCGGGTCAGGCCGGCGCGGTCAAGCACGGCATCAGCCAGGCGCTGACCCGCTACGAGCCGGTGCTGCGCGCGCCGGTGAAGGCCGCCGGCTTCCTTACCCGCGATCCCCGTGCGGTCGAGCGCAAGAAGTACGGCAAGGCGAAGGCCCGCCGCAGCTTCCAGTTCTCGAAGCGTTAAGACACTCTTCCAACGATCGAACGGCGGCCCTGCGCAAGCAGAGCCGCCGTTTTCGTGTCCGGCCAGGCGATTGGGTTGGACAGGCGCCGCTTCCCTATGCTCCCTGTCCGCAGGCAGCAGCGAGGCGCTATGGCGACGATGATCGATAGGCCGGACGCGGGGGCGGTTAATCCGTTCGCGCCCGATCGGTTCGAGCGACTGCTCGCCATCGCATCGATCGTGCTGCTTGGCGCGATATTCGCTGCCGTCGTGCGCGGCCAGTCGCGCTGGGCTGAAGCCGGACCGATAGTCTGGTTCCACCTTGCCACCATCACGATCGCGCTGGGGCTTACACCCGCGATGCTGCTGCGCCCGCGCGGGGATCCGCCGCATCGCGCAATGGGCTGGATCTGGTCGATCGCGATGCTTGCCACTGCGCTCGGCAGCTTCGCCATACGCGGCGTGAACCACGGCAAGTTCAGCTTCATCCACATCCTGTCGATCTGGATGCTCTATCTCGTTCCCAAGATCGTTTGGTCCGCCCGCACCCACAATGTCCGCGCGCATCGCGGCAGCGTGCGGGGCACCGTGTTCGGCGCTTTGCTGATCGCGGGATTCTTCACCTTCCCGTTCAATCGGATGCTCGGCAGCTGGCTGTACGGCTAAGCCGCCATCTCTCTAACCCGAACGTCGAGGGTGCCGGCCGTCACCGTCAGTTCGTTGAACGAAGGCGCCGCCGTCCGCACCCGCTCCGACAGCGTACCGGCGCCGATCAGCCGCAGCGGCTTGCCGTCCGCATTCCATGCAACGTCGAACGGGTCGTGGACATGGCCGCTCAGCACGGCATCCGCGCCTGCCTGGGCAAGCCGGTGCAAGGCCTCCACGCCGCGCAGGGTCTCGCCATGTCCCTCGCTGACGCCTTCGTCGGTCAGCGGATGGTGGCAGGTGACGATCGCAACGCGGCCGGGCGGGCAGGCACGCAGCCGCTCCACCGCCTCACCGAGGCTCCGCTTGCTCACCACCCCCCACGACCAGTTGAGTCGCCACTGCGCGCGTGCGGTCGTCTTCAGCGGCACGAGCCACACGCCCGCCAAGTCCAGCGGTTTTTCGATGACCCGCTCAATCCGCTCGTAGCGACGATAGGGCCAGAAGATGCGGGCGATCGGGTTATGATAGGGGATGTCGTGATTGCCGGGCTCCATCGTCACCGGCGCCTTCAGCGTTGCCAGCCATTCCGCCGCTTTGGCATATTCTGCCGATCGCGCGCGCATCGTCAGGTCGCCGGTAATCACTACCGCGTCAGGCCTTTCCGCCGCCACGGTGCGCGAGAACCACGCGACGGCGGCCTCGTCCTCTCGCCCGAAATGCAGATCTGAGACGTGGAAGAGACGCGTGCTGACCATGTTACCACAAAACCGCAGCCGCGCGGCCGGTTCCCTCACTGATCGTTGTCACTCTGTCGGGAACCGCCGCTCCGCATCTCGCGATGCTGCCTGTGCAATTCGTCAGCGTTTCGTCTGCTCCTGGTACGCTACCGGTGCGGAACCTCGTTACGTTCTGGAGACCCGCATGCCCATCCTCATCGCCGGCTGGCTCGATTTCCCGCCCGGAAGCGCAAGATCGATGATCGAAGCCGCCGACCCGCTTATCGCAGCGGCGCTCGAAGAACCGGGCTGCCTTGCTTATTCGTGGGCACTGGATCCGCGCGTGCCGGGTCGGATTCAGGTGTTCGAGGAGTGGACAAGCGAGGCGGCGCTTCAGGCGCATTTCGACAATGCCCCCTACAAGGACATGGGCGCGCACCTCCAGGCAGGCGGCATGGGCCAGTTCGCCGTGCAGAAATACCGCTCCGATCTTGCCGAGCCGGTCTATGACGACCAGGGTATACCCCGGGCGGAGTTCTTTACCGCGGGCTAGGCTCACGGGGCTGCCGGGTAAGCGATGTCACATGCTATGATCTGCGACACAAGCGATCGGACCGCGCCACCTTATCATGACCTTCGCGTTGCGGCAGGCGGCGGGGCTCTGGCTCCACCTTCCAATCCACGCCTCCGCATGCGACGAGGTCCGGCCGGTCTGGCCGGTCGCGCCTGGTGGAGAGCGGCGATGTGGCGCGTGATCGGTTGCTGGCTCGGGGTTGCACTGCTCGTCCTGGGCGGGCCGACGATCGCGCAATCGGCCGGGCAGGCGCCGCCCGAAGTGGACTCGCCGGATAGGATTGTCTGTCAGTTGCTTGCCGATTGTCCGTCGTCCGATGCAGCGGCAAGGCCGCCGGCAACGGGGCCGACGGGCGGCAGGGCGACGCGCACGCGTGGCTTCACCTTTCAGGGGCAAGGCGATGCGGCCGCCACTCCACCAGCTCCGTCCGCCGCGACCGGTCGCTATGATCTGCGGATCAGCTTCATGTTCGCTTCGGCGGAGCTGACGGCCACCGATCGCGCGCGTGCCGCCGCGTTCGCCGCCGCGCTGCGCGATCCACGCATCGCCGATCGGCGGATCAGGATCGAGGGCCATACCGATTCGATCGGTGGCGACATGGCCAATCTCGATCTCTCCCGCCGCCGCGCCCGTGCTGTGGGCGAGGCGCTGGTCGCTGCAGGGATCGATGGCTCGCGTCTCGACCTGGAAGGCTATGGCGCGAGCCGTCCGCTTCCAAGCGTGCCGCCCAGTTCCGGTGAGAACCGCCGCGTGATTGCCTCCCTGTCGCGCTGAACCCAGGCACCTGCGCTGCGGCCTGAACCCCGGCTCCAGGCCGGGCGGAACCGCCGGCGGCGCTGCCGGGTTTACCAGTTGAACAGCAACGGAGATAAACATGGCCACCGACGCCGAGATTGAAGCCAAGTTCTGGAGCGCGCTGAAAGCCGCACCCTTCATCATGCTGGGTCTGGATGGCGCGCGGGACGGTCACACGCAACCGATGACCGCCATCACCGAAGCCGATGAAAGCGGGCCTTTGTGGTTCTTCACCAGCAAGGATAACGGGATCGTCGCCGCGCTCGGCCAATCGCATCGTGCCATCGCGACCTACACGGCGAAGGGGCATGACCTGTTTGCAACGGTTCACGGTGAGCTGACGGTTCACATGGACAAAGCAACGATCGATCGCCTGTGGAACCCGCATGTGGCCGCGTGGTTCAAAGACGGCAAGGATGATCCGACGATCGCCCTGCTGAAGCTTGAAACGGAAACAGCCAGGATTTGGCTGGATGGCTCCAGCATAGCCGCGGCAGTCAAGCGTATGCTCGGTCGTGACCCCAAGAAGGACTATGAAGGCAAGGTAGCAGAGGTAAGCCTCTGAGCATCGCGGGCGGGCGACAGCCCGCCCTCAGCCGTTGTCAGCCCCACAACCCGGCCGCCGCCGGCCGCATGATCGATCCGTCATAGCGGAAGCCTTCGAAGCGGTCGCGGGCGAGCAGCAGGGGGCCATCCAGATCTACCCAGTTGGCCTGTTGCGCCAGCAGAAAGGCAGGCGCGACGCCGAGCGACGTGGACAGCATACAGCCGACCATCACAGATAGTCCGGCTTCTCGCGCCGCCCGGGTCAACGCCAATCCCTCGGTCAGTCCACCAGCCTTATCGAGCTTGACGTTGATGGCGTCATAGCGCCCGAGGCATCGCGCCAGATCGTCGCGATCCTGACAGCTCTCATCCGCGCACAGTGCTATCGGCGAGATGATGCCGTCAAGCAGATCGTCTTCGCCCGCCCGCACCGGCTGCTCGATCAGTTCGACACCGAATTGCAGCAAGGCCGCTGCCTCCTTCGCCACATCCCGGTCCGTCCAAGATTCGTTGGCATCGACAATCAGGCGAGCGTCGGGCGCGCCTTGCCGAACGGCCGCGACGCGCGCCAGGTCGCCATTGCCGGCGAGCTTCAGCTTGAGAAGGGAATAGCGACCTGCAGCCCGACGGGCTGCTGCCTCCATCGCCCGCGGCTCATCAAGCGACAGGGTGTAAGCTGTGGCTACCGCTTGTGGCTCGGTGAGTTCGGCCAATTGCCAGACGGGCCTACCCAACAATTTCGCGGCAAGATCCCACAAGGCCGCGTCGATGGCATTTCGCGCTGCACCGCGCGGCAACATGCCCGGCAATGCATCCAGCGACAGGCCATCCTCGATTGCGGGCGATATCGCCCGAGCCTGCGCCGCCACCGATTCGGCCGTCTCACCATGATAGTAAATCGCGGTAGCCTCGCCGCGCCCTGACTGCCCGTTCTCGCTTACGGTTATGATCACAACATCAACAAAGGTCTTCGCTCCACGCGCGATCGTGAAGCGGCCGGCAACCGGCCAGCGCTCGACCGACACCGTCATCTTTCGCATCATCAAAACGCATCGCTCGGGCGGGAGCGGTCCTCAAGGACGAAGACGCCGGCGCCCATTGTCTAAAACATGCTCAGCGGGAGCGCCTCACCTATCAGGCTTATGCCCGCACAGTGTCATGCCGCTTGATCCAATCCTCCACGACAGGAGCGATCACCTCCCGCCAGCGGCGTCCGTTGAAGATGCCATAATGGCCTACCGAATCCGCGACGTAATATTGCTTGCGCGCTTCCGGCAGGCTCGTTGAGATTTCAAGCGCCGCCCTGGTCTGCCCGATACCGGAAATATCGTCGCGTTCGCCCTCAATCGCCAATATCGCTACATCCTTAATGGCAGCCGGATTCACCAGCACGCCCCGATGCCGTAGCTCGCCTTTGGGCAGAAGATGCTGCTGGAACACGGCATCGATCGTCTCAAGATAGAAGTCGGCCGACATGTCGCACACTGCGCGATATTCGTCGTAGAATGCCTTAGACTGGTCGGCACTCTCGCCGTCACCCGCCACCAGATGTTTGAACATGCTCCAGTGGCTGTTCAGGTGGTTGCCGAGATTCATCGTCATGAAGCCGCCCAACTGGAGAAAGCCGGGGTAAACCCGCCGCCTAGCGCCAGGATAATAGAATGGCACCTCGGCAATCACGTTCTGCTCGAACCATGCATGCGGTCGCTGGGTCGCTACGGTGTTGACCTCCGTCGGGGCTTCGCGTGTGTCGATCGGCCCACCCATCATCGTCAGGGTCGCCGGCCGTGCCGGATCCTCGTCCGCGGACATGATCGCGGCGGCCGCATAGGCCGGCACCGACGGCTGGCACACCGCAAGCACATGCGTGCCCGGACCGGTATGGCGCAGAAAGGCGATGACGTAATCGATATACTCGTCCAGTCCGAAGCGACCCGCGTCCGTCGGCACCATTTTCGCATCGCGCCAGTCGGTGATGTAGACATCGTGACCCGGCAGCATCCGCTCGACGGTTCCACGCAGCAGCGTGGCATAATGGCCCGACATCGGGGCGACGATCAGCAGCTTCGGCCCGCCCTCGATCCCGGCCCGAACGAAGCGCTTGAGCTGACCGAACGGCTTGCGGAGCACCACCTCCTCATGAACGCTCACTCGTGTGCCATCGACCATAGTCTCGGTGAAACCGAACGCCGGCTTGCCGCGCGAGGCGGATGCGTGTGCGAATACGTCGAGGCCGGATGCCAGCATCGGCGCCGCAGCTCCATAGGCTAGCGGGTTGACAGGATTCTGCATCCACTTGGCGCCCATATCCGCGAAGGCGCTGGCACCGGCCAAAAAGGAACGCTGCATTTCATAAGCGTTATAGATCATGCACTTCTTCCTCGACCGCCGGTACGAGCGGGACGTTGGCTACCCTATATGCCCTGCGAGGGAACACGTATATAGGGCTACCGGTTGAGGACCAACGCGAGCGCTGCTAGGCGGTTCCGAATGGCCGGACCCTCCCCCAGCATCGCTCCCGATCGCAAGCTCGGCAACCTCGCGCTGATCTGGCGGTTTGCCGCACGCTATCCCGGCCATATCGCGATGGCCGGATTGTCGCTGCTGGTCGCTGCATCAGCCACCCTCGCCATCCCGAGCGGATTCAGGCGAGTGATTGATAAGGGCTTCATCGCCGGCGGCGGTGATGTCAGCCCCTACTTCCACTATCTGCTGATGATCGTCATCTTCCTCGCCGCCGCCACGGCCATGCGCTTCTACTTCGTGTCGTGGCTGGGCGAGCGGGTCGTGGCGGATCTCCGCGCGGCGGTCTATCAGAACCTCCTCTCGCTCGCGCCCCGCTTCTTCGAAGAGAATCGACCGTCCGAGATCGCTTCGCGCCTCACCGCGGACACATCGGTGATCGAGCAGATCGTCGGCACCACGGTATCGATCGCATTGCGCAACCTCGTGATGGGCGTGGGCGGCATCGTCTATCTGTTCACGCTGGCGCCAAAGCTCACCGGATTGCTGCTGCTCGGCATTCCCGTCGTGATCGCGCCGATCGTACTGCTCGGCCGTCGCTTGAGGGAGATGTCGCGCTTCAGCCAGGATCGCATCGCCGACGTCGGTGCGATCATCGCGGAAACCCTGGGGGCGATGAAGATCGTCCAGGCGTTCGGCCAGCAGTCGCGCGAAGCGTCTCGCTTCGGCACTGCGGTCGATGCCGCCTTCGCCACCGCGCGCCGCCGTATCGTGGTGCGCGCGTTCATGACCTCGCTGGTCATCGCACTCGTTTTCGGCTCAATCACCCTCGTCATGTGGCAGGGGGCGCTGGATGTCGCGTCCGGCCGCCTGTCTGGGGGGACGATCGCGGCCTTCGTGATAACGGGGGGCTTGGTGGCGGGCGCCTTTGGCGCTCTCACCGAAGTTTATGGTGATCTGCTGCGCGGCGCCGGAGCAGCGGGCCGCCTGGCCGAATTGCTGGCGGAGCGCCCGGAGATCGCCGCACCCGCGCACCCGATCGCCTTGCCTGTGCCAGCGCGCGGGCGCCTCTCGTTTGATGATGTCACCTTCCGCTATCCCACGCGTCCGGAGGTGATGGCGCTTGAAGACTTCACGCTGGCGGTAGCAGCCGGCGAGATGGTCGCGATCGTCGGCCCGTCAGGCGCCGGAAAGTCGACGCTCATCCAGTTGGCGCAGCGTTTCTACGATCCGGAGGCAGGCGACGTGCGGCTGGATGGTGTCTCCCTGCGTGACGCCGATCCGGATGAGGTTCGTGCGCGCATCGCAATGGTGCCGCAGGAAACCGTCATCTTCGCCGCCTCGGCACGCGACAATCTTCGTTATGGCCGGTGGAATGCCGATGATGCGGCGATCTGGGCGGCCGCCGAAGCGGCCAATGCGGCTAGTTTCCTCCGTGCTTTGCCGCAGGGCCTGGAAACCTTCATGGGGGAAGGTGGCGCCCGGCTCTCGGGCGGGCAGCGCCAACGTCTAGCGATCGCGCGCGCCCTGCTGCGCGATGCCCCCTTGCTGTTGCTCGACGAGGCGACATCGGCGCTGGATGCCGAGTCCGAACGCCTCGTCCAGGATGCGCTCGAAAGATTGATGGTCGGCCGGACCACGATCGTGATCGCCCACCGCCTCGCCACCGTAAGAGCCGCCGACCGAATCGTCGTGATGGATCAGGGGCGCATCGTCGAACAGGGCACGCATGACAGTCTGCTGCAGCAGGGCGGACTTTACTCCCGTCTGGCGCGCCTTCAGTTCGACGCCTGACCACCGGCGCCCAGAAGCGGGGCTGCCATCAGTCGGCTACAAAGGCTTCCTGCGCTATCTGCGCGCCGTGATCGTACCCCTTCGTTCGGGGGACGTTGCGCCGCAACTCATACGCCGCAATAAATTCCTGACGTAACGAGAAATCCGGCATTCGCGCTTTGCCAACGGACCACGGTCCCTGCGCAAAGAAAAAGGGAGCCGGCTCTCGCCGACTCCCTCGTTCCAGTACCGAGTAGGTCGCTTACCGGCCGGAACCCGGACCGTAAGTGATCTCCACGCGACGGTTCTGCGGCTCGCGCACACCATCGGCGGTCTCGACCAGAGGACGGCTCTCGCCGAACGCTTCGGTCGACAGCGCAGTATCCGGAATGCCCTTGCCGGCCAGATAGGCCTTCACGGAGTCCGCACGACGCTGCGAGAGGCCGACATTGTACGAGTCGGAACCCGACTTGTCCGCATGGCCCGCGAGCATCACCGACGCCGAACCGCTCGAGGCATAAGCCGCGGCAGCGTTGTCGAGGATCCCGGCGGCTTCGGTAGTGATGTTCGACTTGTTCCAGTCGAAGAACACGATGAACGGACCAGGCGCAACCGGCGGCGGCGGAGCAGGCTGTTCAATCGGCGGCGGCGGCGGCGGCGTTACCGGCGGCGGCGGCGGCGGCGGTGCGGCCGGCTCGCCGAAGTTGTACATCACACTCGCCAGCAGGCTGTGCGACCGGAAGCGGCCCTTGGCGGTGCCACCATCCGAAGCGGCCACCAGCTTCACGTCGTCGACGTTGAAGAAGCGGTACTTCAGACCGACGTCGATGTTCTGCGTGATGGGCGCGCGAACGCCGGCAATGGCCTGCCAGGCGAACTTCGAGTCCGTGTCGTCGAGCAGGATCCGCTCGTTGGCGCGTGCGCGAATGATCGCGGACTTCACCCGGGCGATACCGGCGCCGCCGCCGACATAACCGCTGATGCCATCGTCGCTGCCAAAATCGAGCAGGCCGTTGACCATGAAGCTGAGCGCATCGGTGTGGCCACCGGCGGAGGCGCTGTTGAGCAGCGGCGTAACGGCAGTGGTGATCTCGTCGGCTTCGGCGCGCTTGTAGCCCACCTCGCCTTCAACGCGGAACATGCCGAAATCGTAGCCGATCACGCCATCGACATCGAAGCCGTACTTCGAGTCGATATTGTAGGCGTTGTCGACCTTGGTGGCGCGCGTGAGGTCGAACTTCATGTCTTCGACGATCATGCCGCCGCCTTCGGCGCCGACATACCAAGCGCCGTCACGCGCCATCGCCGGCGCTGCCAGCGCCGTGGTGGCGAGCGCAGCCATAATGGCGAGCTTACGCATATTAATCCCCTTTCAATCAAGGCTCTTTCGGAGCCTCGGTTTACGTATCCAAAGCTGGACAAGCACGCAAGCGGGCATGTCCTGCATCTGTTGCTGAAAAGTCGCAGCTTTTAGCTAACGGTAAGGAACGACCCCCTGCTCAGATGCGCGATGAACTCACGTTTGCCTCCAGGGTTTCTCGCACTGCAAAAAAAATGTGTGGCTTAACTGTCAATCAGGCCGTGCGACCGCAGCGCCGTCAACATCGCAGCGATCGCAGTGCGCGCTTCGGCGTCGATCGTGGCGCCACCTGCTGGTGTCGCAACACCAGACTGACGCGCGCCGACCACCTGATGCCCCCCCACCGCGACGCCCGGCAGCGGCAGCGGTCCCGCCTGCCAGCCACTGCCATCGTGATACGCCCAGCGCCCGAGATCGCGGACCCAGATGAGCAACCCGGCAACAGGTGTGACGAATCGCCAGCCTGCCGTCGTCCAGCACGCAAGCTCGCCGGCATGCCCAAACCAGAGCCCGCTGGGAAGCGGGCCGACAATCCACGTCTCACCGGCGACGGGCGTGGCAGGCGGATCGTTGGTCGCGAGGCTTTCGCTGACCGGGTGCAGCGCGGCATCGACGCGCACCAAGGCCTCATTGTGGAACATTTCCTTCTGCGCCTGGCCGGGTTGCAGGAAAGGCAGAGCGAAGCGCGTACTCGTCTCGGTCATAGTCTCTCTCCGTTCGGGCGAAATGTCGCCGTGGCCGACTCGGGTGACGCGCCTGCATCGCCCAGCTGCGCCACGGAAATGGCGTAAGTGGCGGCAGCGACCGCTCCGTCGTTCGCCATCTCTGCCGGGCCATAGTCATAGGCCGGCACAATCGTCTCCACGGTCCGGGTCGCGCCGCCGGCAGGGCTCAGCGTGATTCGGTAGCGTTCCGTCTCCTCGCCGATCGGCACGTCGCCGCCATCGCTCCACGCCCAGCCCGCGCGGCTGCGGCGGCACCAGGTGAAGCGAAGACCACCCCCCGCCAGCGGCACCGCCCCCAGGTGCACCGGAGAAAGCGGCCTGACGGCCCGCCCGGAAACCAGGCGGCCGGCCTCCACGCCGACAGGGTCGGCAATGCCCGAGGCGATCACGCGCAGCTCCGCGCCGATGCGCTCCAGCGGAACCTCGATCGGCAGCAGGCTTTCAGCATCCACCATCGCGCATCGCTCGCCGATGCCATGGGTCGCAGTAGCAAAATCGGTGCCGCGCCGTCCCCGCAGCAACCGGGAAAGGCGCCAGCGTCCCGCGCCCAAGGCGTCGGCCTGGCCGAACTGGATCAGTTCGTCGCCGATCATCGCCACATTGGCCCCGGCGAGAACCGCGTCGTCGTCGCGCGAGGTGAGCGTCATCGTCGCGTTAAGCAACTGCACGTCCACGCTGGATCGCGCGTCGATCAACGCCACATCGCCCGGCGGCAGGACGGTCAGCGTACTGCCCATGATCGCGGGAGCCGCCGTCGATCCGATCTCCGCCCAACTCGCGCCGCCATCGCTGCTGGCGATCACCGCCGCACGCCGCCACGCGGGGGATATACCCGCCGCCGCCAGCCACAGCCGCGGCGCGAGGGCGCCGTCATCGACCGCCGGCAGATCGATCAGCGCCACCGTCGTCGGGCCATGCACCGCATCGGGCCCATCGGTCGCGCGGCCATATTGCGCCGTAGCCATCATGGCCGTCCCGGTGCTCGTGCCGCACAGCTTGAGGGTCAGGACCATGCCCTCCAGGGTCCATCCCGTGATCCGCCAGCGTCGTCCATCCTGCAGAACCACCGTATCGCCCGGCCGCAGGTCCAGCCTGCGCCAGGGCATCGTCGCGCCAGCCGTCAGCCGCTCCGCCCACGCCGTTGCCAGCCGCCGCTCGGCGATCCCCTTCGCGGCGCCCGCTTCCAACGCGGCGGCAAGCTCGATCGCCTCGACGCGTCGCCCCGGCCCGCCACGCCGCGCGCGCTGCAAGCCGGACTGATAGTCGCGCGCCGGCTCATAATACGTGATCGTCACCTCGTCCGGCAGCGTCCCGGCCGCCTGGCGATCGATGCTGCGGCGATCTTCCCGCGCCATGCCGCCGGTCGCACCCATGTCTTCGGCCGGCAAGATGGTCGGCACGGTCGTCCCGCCGACGCCACCGTCGCTCAGCGCCGCCGCTATCGTGCCGAGCGACACCGGCGCCGCGTCCGCCTCCACCTCGAAGGTGAGCGAGGGGATGCGATTGCCATAATCCGCCAGTTGCAGATCCTCGAACACGGCATAGGCCATGCCGCGATAGGCCGGCGTCCCGCCCGCACCCTCGGCCGCCGCCAGCAAGGGATCGACCGCCTGCGCTTCGTCCCCCGGATGAAGGCGGAACCCGGTTTCGCTCTTCCAGTCTCCGGCCGCGCCGCGCAGCAGCTTGCCGTCCGCCCAGATGCGGTGCACCGCGCGAATCGCCCGGCCGGACAGCGAGACGGCGAACGAGGCGGAATAGCTGTAGGTCGTCGTCTTCGGCTTGCCCTTCCTGCCGCCCGATTTCGTCCGGTCCTCGCGAAGATCGGTCGCCCAGATCACGGTGCCCGCCACACGCAGCGTGCCGAACAGCTTTGGGATCGGCTGCCCGTAGGCCGATGTCTGCACCGTCAGTCCGCCCAGCCGCGCGCCCTGCCGGCGTGGTGCCAGCAGCCGCTGATCCACCTGTTGCCCCAGCACGGCGCCGATCGCGCCGCCTACCGGGCCGCCGATGGCGGTGCCAATTGTCGTCAGTACCAAGGTCGCCATCTCAGCTCTCCCCTGCAATCCGCCATGCGCCGGTCATCGGCCACGGCGGCAGGCCGGGCACCTCCACCACCCGCCCCAGCCGGGCATCGGCGTGGACGAAGCCGCTGTCCGTCCGCACCGCGAAATGCCACTGCCCGGGGCCGGTCGAGAGCAGCAGCAGATCGCCCTCGGTCGCCTCCCCGGGCACGATCCGGCGAAAGCCCGCCGCGTCGATCGTGGCGGCGATTGCGGCTTCGCTGCCGCCCCGCTGGCAATAGCCCTTCGGCAGCAGGGCATTCAGATGGCCACCATATGCGATCGCCACGACGCCCAGACAGTCCAGCCCCTGCGATGGAACGCGCCCTTGCGGCCGAAACGAGGCATCCACGCAGGTCCGCGCCGCCCGCGCAATCGCCACCCCTGTTCCGCCGCTCACGCGCCCGGATATCGCGTGAGCAGGTCGTTGCCGGCCAGAAAAGGCTCGCCGCGAAAATTGGCGTGATTGGCAAACCGATCCCGGCAGGTGCCGAATGCCTTGTCGCACCCCTCGATCAGCTCGACATGATCGCCTGTCCCGATGCCAAATGGCGGGGGCTCGCGCAGGGTCAGCGTCGTGCCTGCGGCAGACAGGATCAGGCTCGTCAGTCCGCTGTTCGGCCCGTCGATCCAGCGCAGCCGGCCATAAGCGTAGATGCCGGGCTGCGGAGCCGCGCCCTCCACGATGATGCTCCCATCGGGATCAATCCCGGCGATGCGGGCGAAGCGTCGGCGGCCGGCCATGTCCACCCGGCAACGCCGATCGCCCAGCTCGGCGCGACATTCGGGTGAGGTCTGCTCCACCACCGGCCGCTCCAGCAAGGCGGTCGGCCCGCGCAGTTCGGCGGTGAAGCCGCCGTCGCGGATCGCCACATCACCCAGTTCGCCGCGCGCCAGCGGCACCGACGTGGCCGCCGGATCGGTCCAGTCGATCGCGAACAGGCGCACACGCGCGCCGTCCCAGCGCCCGGCCGTCAGATCCTCGTCGGTGATCGCCGCGTTCGTCAGCGCGCCCGCCACGTCCAGCGTATCGACATCGAACCCGTCGGACAGGCTGATGGCGGACGGCAGCATGCCCGGCGCCGCGCAATAAGGCAGGCCGCCGATCACCAGATCGCGATCGTGCGTGGTGAAGCCCAGCGCCACTCCGTCGCGCCGGTCCAGTCGCCAGCAAAAGGCCAGTGTCGTCAGTTCGGGGGCCAGGAACGGCGTCACGCCACCGCCTCGCGCAACTCGACCAAGGGCACGCTGGCCGCGGCACCGGCGCCGAAGGTCGCGCGGCTCACCTCCAGCCGGTCTTCGGCAAAGCGCACCGGCACGTCGAACAGATAGCCCGCCGTCACCGCCACTCCGACAGCCGGCGCGGTATCGAAGGCGACGATGCCGCCCTCCTCCAGCGACCAGCCCGCGTTCCGCTCGATCCCGCCAACCCCGACGCGCACGCTGCCCGCCAGTGGCCGCGTGATCCGCCGCCGCTGCGGGTCGTCGTCGCCGTACAGCTTCACCAGCGGAAACCGTGTGGTCGTGCCGTCGCCGGTTCCGATCGGCTGGTCGACGAAGCCCGGCTCCCCGGTTGATGAGCCATGATCGAACGGATCACGGAACCGGAAGCCCCGCGCCGCCCCCCTGCGGGCGCGGAAGAAAGCGATCAGCGTCTGCACGTCCGTCTCCGATCGCACGCCAGGCCCCGCGTCAAAGCGCAGGCGCGCATCGGCCCAGTCGGAGTTGCGCTGCTCCTGCCCCGATGCGGTCGTCACGATGGCAGTGGAGAAAGCCGGCTCCACGCTCGCCTCGCGGCCAAGCGCGATCGGGAACGGCACGTCGTCGAAGGCCTGCACGTCGCTGTCTCCCTGTCCGATGTCGAAATGGACGAAGCCGTCGCGCACCACCTGCGGCAGCGCCCAGATGAAGGTCTCGGCGGTGCCGCGCGCCCGCCCCGTCTCGGCCGCCGCGTCGATCGCCTGCCAGTGCGCGGCATCCTCGGGCCGGAGCACGAAGCCCGCGAAATAATGCTGCCGGTCGACAGGATAGCCCAGCCGCGCCGTCGCCACCGTCACGCCGCGTGCGGTCGATCCACGATCGCCCGCCGCCACCCAGTCATAATCTTCCAGTTGCAGCGTATCGAAGGCGGGCTGCGCCCAGCCGATCGGCACGTTCGCCCGCTTCGCCTCGGGCGCGGCCGCATCCAGCACGGTCGGCAGATAGACGAGCAGCAGCACCTCGGCGCCGGCCACCTCGTCCCGCACCGCATCGCGCAAGGCGAGCGTGGATGCGGCGAGCAACGCGCCCGCCGCATCCAGATACGCCTTCTGCGCCGCCGACATGATGGTCGATCGCATCGTCGGGATCGATGGCGGCGCGCGCCCATAAGCCTCCACCGCCGCCGCATCGTACAGGCACGGCCGCCCGTCCTGCGGCATCACCCACCACCACGGCTCGCCGATCTGGAACCGCACGGCCAGCCCGGCCTCGTCCGCGATGTGGACGAACGCCCGCGCCACCGCCTGCAAATAGGCCATCGCATCGTCGTTCGCCGGCGACAGCAGGGTCGATGGCGGCACCCATCCGGTCAGCGCCCGATCGCCATTCTCGGCGCGCTGCTTCCATTCCGCCGGCGCATGCGCATCGAACAATTCGTAGGAGAGAGACAGGATCACGTCATAGCCCAGCGCCTTGGCCCGGCCGGCGAAATCCGCGTGCCACGCCCGGCATGGCGCGTTCAGCGCGCCACCCGCCAGCGTCACCGTCAGCGGATCGCCCGCGAGCCGGAAATAATGGCTCATCCCGACATAATGGTTGATGATGCCGCGATAGCCGAGTTGCATCACGTTGCGCAGCATCCGCGCCGGTGTCACATCGTAGAGGTCATCATAGCCGGTCGCGATGCGCAGGCCGTGAGCGGGCACCTGCGCGTCCCCGATCGCCAGCATCGACCCCGGTCCGTCGCAGGCGATCCCGCTCATCTCCGCCCAGCCCTCGGCCGGCGCGGGCAGCGCCCCGTTGCTCCCGTCATAAGCCGGCGCCACCAGCGATATGAACAGCCGGTCGACATTCCCCGCCCACACCGGATCGGCTTCGCCCGGCAGCAGGAAGCCGCCATCCAGCGCCGCAAAATCGATCGTCACCACCGCATCGGTGGGGGAGCCAGCCGCATAGTTCCACAGCCGCACAGCCCCTTCACGATCTTGCCGGCCAGCGGCACCACCGCCAGCCGCCACAGCGCCCGGTTCGCCTCGGAATAATTGGCGTAGCTCACGTCGCCGGGCAGCCCCAGCAGCATCGGCGGCACGCCGAACGCCAGCGCGATCTCCCGCGCGGCGGCCGCCTTCAGCGCGACGAAGTCCATGTCGGCCGGCGTCAGGCTCATCGCCTGCCACTTCAGCCCGCCTTCCAGCAGCATCGGCCGCCCGGCATTGGCGGCGCCGGCAAAGCCCTGCTCCATCTCCGCCTTCAGCCGGTCGAACTGGTCGGGCGACAGCGTCGCCCCCTCGCCGGCATCGTAGACGAGCGCGCCCGATGGCCGCGCCGCATTGTCCAGCAGCGCCTTGTTCCACCGCGTCGCGGCATTGTGGATCGCCACCGCACCCGCCGCCGCACCCAGGCAGCCCAGCCCGTAATGATCGTCGATCGGATGCAGCGCCTTGAGGTGGACGATCACCGCGCGCCCGTCGCCCTCCGTCGCCGGATAGCGCATGGTGCGCTCGCCGGCGCGGTACAGATAGGCCGCTGGCCACCCGGACGCGTCCGGCTCCACCGTCACCCGCTCGGGCCGCAGCGGCAGCAGTTCGGCGGGCACCCCGTCGGCATCGCCGATGATCTGCACATAGGCGTTGCCGTGCAGCAGCATCTGCGCCGCCACCGTCTCCATCACCCCGCCCGCCGACACCAAAGCCGCCGCCCGCTCCTGCCCGGCGGCGGCATAGACGGGCACGCCCGCCACCCCCTCCGCCACCAGCCGCACCGCGCGCTGCGCCACGGGATTGCCGACATAGGCATCCCGCACCTGCGCCTCATACGATATGGGCCACGCCCCGACGGGCACCCCCACGACGGAACGCACCAACGCCGGCCGCGCAATCGCCTGCGCGGCCTTCCAGCCGAACCATTTCATGTGTTTCTCCTGATGATTCTCCCGAAAAGGGAGAGGCAGTCGCGCGGGCGCCGAAGAAAGCGCCGGCCGCGACGCTTTTCACGTTTTTATCACGCAACCGTCACGAATGACTGACGCGACATGGGCATTGAGGCGTCACCGGCCGGGAACCGCCGGCAACCCGCTCAAAAGGAACTCGCCATGTTTCGCTTCAGCATCGCCATTGCCGCCCCGCTCGCTTCGGCTCTTCTCACGGTCGCTCCCGCATCGGCGCGCGACACGGCGACCGACAGCGTCACCGTTCGCTACAGCGACCTTGCCATCGATGCCCCCGCCGGACGCGCGACGTTCCAGGCGCGCCTCGATCGCGCGGTGGATCGCGTCTGCGGCCGCGACGATGCGCGCGATCTCGCGGAACGGATGGCCCGCCACCGCTGCCGCACCACCGCGCGCGCCGATGGCGAGACCCGGATCGCCGCAGTGGTCGAGAATATCCACAACGCGCGGTACGCCGCACTCGATCGTCGCCCGGCGGCTCGCTGAAACCGACCCCACGCTCACCAGATGCGTACACCGGGAGCGCCGCGATCATCCCGTCAGGGTGGTCGCGGCGCTCACAGCGTCCGCAACCCCGGCCGCTTCGCCGCCCCCAGCATCAGCTCGGTCATCGCCCAAACCAAGGCATCGGCACGATCCGGGCTGCGCGAAGGGCCGGCATAGCCGCCGCCCGCCTGCAACCCCGCCAGCTCGTCCTCCAGATGCGGGAAGGCGCCGACATGGAACACGCGCCCCGCCTCGTACAAGGCGGATACCGGCTCCGCCCGTGCGGATTTGCCGCGCGACGCGTGCACCAGCCGCACCGGCAACCCGGCATCCGCCGCGCGCAGCACGCTCGCCACCATCGCGCCGCCC
>CAXTTS010000033.1:17324-21050 GCA_964247265.1 uncultured Sphingomonadaceae bacterium | reverse complement strand
TCCTTCTGCAGCGTATCGAGATCGTCGCGGTGATGCACCGTCACACCGGCGGGGAGCCCGCTCGACGCATCATAGAGTTCGGGACGGTCGGTGCCGACAACACAGTGTACCGCGCCTTCGGCCAGCACCTGCCGGGCGATGTCGCCCACCGACAGCGGCCCATCGACCGGCTGGCCGCCGGTCATCGCCACGGCATCGTTGTAGAGGATCTTGAAGGTGATGTTGACGCCTGCCGCCACTGCCCCGCGCACCGCCAGCAGGCCCGAATGATAATAGGTTCCGTCCCCCATGTTCTGGAAGATGTGCGGCACGTCGGAGAAATGGGCGAGGCTGTACCAGTGCGCGCCCTCGCCCCCCATCTGCGTGTTGGGCAGCATCGCCGGCCCGGAATACATCGCCATCGCATGACAACCGATTCCGCCGGCCGCGACACTGCCTTCGGGAAATTTCGTGCTCGTATTGTGCGGGCAGCCAGAACAGAAATAGGGCGAGCGCGCAGCATCGGCAGGCTTCAGCGCGGCGACCGTGCGCAACTGCCCGGCCAACCTGTCGGTCCGCTCGTACAGGTCGGGAGCGTCCACGCCGAGACGGCGCAACCGCTCGGCGATCACCACCGACAGCTGGACGGGTTCGAGCTGGACGTCGGAGGGAACCATGAACAGGCCATCCTCATCCTGCTTGCCGACGATGCGGGGGGCGCCTGGCTTGCCGTACAGGATCGCCTTGGCCTGCGCCTCGGTCAGCGGGTCTTTTTCCTCGACGAAAAGCAGCTCCTGCTGCCCGTGAGCGAACTCCGCCAGCCCGATCGGCTCGATCGGGTAAATGCAGCCGAGCTTGTAGAGCGACACGCCCAGCGCAGCCGATCGCGTCTCGTCCAGACCCAGCATCGCCATCGCCTGCCGCACGTCCTGAACGGCCTTGCCGGACGTGACGATGCCCAATCGGCGCGCCGGGGCATCCACCAGCACCCGATCGATCCCGTTCGCGCGCACGAACTTCTGCGCGAGCGGCATGCGGTAACGCTTGGCGACGATCTCCGATCGCATCCGGTCGACATGCGTCGGCATGTTGTGGATGCCCTCGGCGGGCAGCTCGCCGCGATCGGGCAGGACCGGCGCGAAAGCATCGGTCGCCAGATTGACCGTCATCGTCTGCTCCAGCACCTCGTTGAGCAGCTTGAAGCCGACGAACAGGCCGCAATAACGCGACATCGCAAAGCCGAGCAGGCCGAAGTCGATCACGTCCTGCACGTTCGCCGGCGCCAGGATCGGCATGCCGGCGTGCATCAGCGCAATCTCGCTCTGATGCGCCACGGTGGAGGATTTGCCGGAATGATCGTCCCCCGCGACGATCAGCACGCCGCCATGCGGATGCGTGCCCGCCAGATTGCCATGCTTGAACGGATCGCCGGAACGGTCGATGCCCGGCCCCTTGCCATACCAGATGGCGAACACGCCATCCTTGTTGGCGCCGGGCGTCGTTGCCAGCATCTGCGTGCCCCACACGGCGGTGGCGGCCAGATCCTCGTTCACGCCGGGCTGGAACACGATGTCGTTCGCGGCTAGATGCGTTTTCGCTTTCCACAATTCCAGATCATAGGTGCCGAGTGGCGATCCGCGATAGCCGGAAATGAAGCCGCCGGTGTTCAGCCCTGCCCGGCGATCGAGTTCGCGCTGGATCATCGGCAGGCGGACGAGGGCCTGCGTGCCGTTCATCAGCACCGTGCCGTTGTCGGCGCGATATTTGTCGTCCAGGGTCACGTCACGCATGGGCTGGCTGTCCTTCGGTCGCGGCCCGGTAGGCGGCGCCCTTGTCGGCGATGTAGCGGGTGAAATAGGTTTCGAAGTCGGCCAGCACGACGCGGCTGCTGTCACGCGCCGCGATTGTTCGGTGCCAGTCGCCAAGCCCGGTCTCGCTCAGGATCGACCGATCCCAGACGAACTGCGTCAGCCTGTCGACCACGTCGAGATTGTAGAAGGCGAACAGATCGGCCTGCGACACGGTGTCGCCGCATAATAATGGCGCCGGGTCGGCGAGCCGTTCCAGTGCCCGCGTGGCGCGATCGATCGTTGCACGCGCCGCATCCACAACGGCTGCCGTGTTGCTCCCGCCCATGAAAACGCCTGGAAACAGCGTCCGCGCCGGCACCTCAACATAGACCTGCACGATGTTGACGATCTGCCGTCCCCGCGCCCGTGCGATCCGGCCGGCCGGCCGCAGCGACCGCTCCGGCCAGCGATCGTCAAGATAGTCGAGGATCACGACCGTCTCGGCGAAATGGCCCTCGTCGGTTTCGAGCATCGGGATCTTGCCCATCGGATTTCGCGCCAGAAACGCCTCGTCCTGCACCGCGCCACCAAGCACGATCTCGAACTGCAAATCCTTTTCGATCAGCGCCGCGCGAACGACGTTGAAATAGTTGCTGACCGGATAGCCATGCAGCCGGATCATCCTCCCGCCCCCGCCAACGGCACGACCGGCGCCATGTCGAAGATCTTGCCGGGGTTGAGGATGCCGTTCGGATCGAGCATCCGCTTGATCTCCGCCATCAGCGCTCGTTCGTCCGCGCTGCGGCTGATCGGCAGCCAATCCTTCTTCTCCAGCCCGATGCCATGCTCGGCGGAAACCGATCCCGCAAACGGCCGCAGCGGCTCGTAGACGCAGGCCTGTACCGCATAGCCATCGTCCGGCCCGCCCGCGCCGATCGCGACATGCAGGTTGCCGTCGCCGACATGACCCAGGAAAGCGATCGATCCTTCAGGAAACGCGGCCTTCAGCCGTGCCGTTACCGCCATCATGTAATCGGCCATCTCACCCACCGGCAGGCTCACGTCGAACGCATGGAACGGCTGGAAATCGCGGACGATATGCTCCAAATCCTCGCGTATCTCCCAGATCGCCTGCCGCTCGCGATCCGATCGGGCGAGGATCGCGTCGTCGAACAGGCGGCGTTCGGCAGCATCTGCGAGCACTGCCTCGAACAATTCGGTGTCCCGCTCCTGATTGGAGCCGAGCACCTCGATGATGGCATAGAAGGGCTTGTCCGCCGGCAGCGGTGCGCCATGCCGGCCGTGGCTGGTGTTGACCCGGTAAAAGCTGTTGTCGACCAGTTCGAACGCCGAAAGCAACCCGCCGAGCGACCCGTCCATATGGCGCAGTAACCGCGCGATCTGATCGAAGCTCTCGGCGCAAACCAGGGCGGTGTTGCTGCTCGTCGGGCGCTCGCGCAGCCGCAGCACCAGCCGGGTGATGACACCCAGCGTTCCCTCGCTGCCGATGAACAGCTGCTTCAGATCATAGCCGGTATTGTTCTTTATCATGCGGTTCAGCGACGAGACGATCCGCCCGTCCGCCAGCACCGCCTCCACCCCAAGCACCTGTTCGCGCATCATGCCGTAGCGGATCACCCGCATCCCGCCGGCGTTGGTTGAGGCATTGCCGCCGATCTGGCACGATCCGCGTCCGCCCAGATCAAGCGGGAAGCTAAGGTCATGGCGCTCCAGCGCATCCTGCAATGCCTCCAGCACCACGCCCGCCTGCACCGTGGCGGTGCGGTTGGCGGGATCGATCTCCTCGATCGCGTTCATCCGCTCCATCGAAAGGGCAATGTCGCCCGGCCGCGTCTGCGTGGCCCGCACCCAGCCGGACATGCCGCCATGCACGACGACCGACTGGCCGGCTGCGTTGCACAAGGCCAGGATCTTGGACACCTCATCGGTGTTGCGC
>CAXTTS010000033.1:0-17314 GCA_964247265.1 uncultured Sphingomonadaceae bacterium | reverse complement strand
CATCGGCCCCGATCTCGGCCATGAAGACGCCTGGGTTCCGCGTACGGACATCCTCGCCGGTCAGCACGCCGGCCTCGCCGGTGATGGCGCGCAGGCGGGCGAGCAGCCCCGCAGCCCCGAACGGCGACACCTGCTGCATGGCCGCATCCGGGGTCACAGCGTTACCAGCACGTCGTCGCCGTCGAGCCGCACGGGAAAGCGTTGAAGCGTCATCTCGGGATCTTCTTCGCAAATGCCGGTTCGCAGGTTGAACTGCCAGCCGTGCCACGGGCAGGTCAGCAGCTCACCGTCCACCTCCCCCTCGTGCAAGGGGCCGAAGGCGTGGGGGCAACGTCCGTTGGTGGCGACGATCTCGTCACCCATCGCAAACAGCGCCACGCGCTGGCCGCCAATCGTCGCCTTGGCGGGCTTTCCCGCCCGCACATCCGCGACCGAGCCAGCGCGGTGCTCGGCCGCGGCCGTCATGCCGGTGTCGGTTTCCGCCATCTTCGCCTCAGGCCGCCGGGATCGCGCCAAGCTGGCGCATCACCGGGATCGCATCCCAGATGCTGCGCTCCAGCACGATCTTGCCATTCTCGTCCCAAGCCATCACCGTCACGCCGCGCGTCTTGGTGACCTTGCCGGCCGCCGGCACCCCGAGAAATTCGCCCTGATGTTTCGTTTCCCAAGTCCACTGGAAAGAGCCAAGGCGCGTATCGCCGACATAATCGAACACATCGAAATCATTATAGCCTACGTCGCGGTCGGCGATGACGAAGTTCTCGAAAAATCCCCGTAACGCCGGCAGATCCTTGTCGATCGTGAGATCGAAATTAACATCCTCGAAGTGAAACTCAGGGGAATAGAGCGTCATCAATTCATCCGTCTTGGCGGCGAACAGATTGATCCAATATTGCGCCCAATCACGGTTCATCCTGTGCCTCCATCCCCTCCGGTGCAACGGGATCCATCGGTCCCGCTGCCTTCCGGAGCATAACCTTGCCGACATCGCCGGCAAACGACAGGGCGGGTTGTGCCAGCCCTATGCCGATCGGGACAAAGTGGCAGGCGCCGTCACGACGGCCGGACATGCCATGATGGCTGGTTCGGCACGCAATATTTGACAGGGCCGAAGCGTGCGGCGATCCTGCGTGCGGAGAGGAGTGGCGTTGCACAATGATGCACATCGAAGGCAGCAAGTCCGGCCTGACCGGCTGGGTATTGGCGATCATGCGTGCCATGCGCGCATGCGACATCGCCGTGGAGCCGGTGATGGCCGAAATCGGCATGGACCCCACCTTGCTTGAAGGCGGCTATAGCCGCTATTCGCAGGAACAGATCAGCCGATTGTGGCGCAAGGCGATTGAGCTGAGTGGCGATCATGATTTCGCACTACGCGTGGCAGCGGAAATCCGGCCATCCACTTTTCACGTCGTCGGCTATGCCATGAGTTGCAGCGCCACGCTGGGCCGTGCGCTGGATCGTTTCGCCCGCTATTCCCGGCTCATCTCGGATTCCGCCACCGCGACCATGACCGCGACCGATAACGTCGTCGCACTGGAACTCTTGTTCGATACCGGCGGCGATCCTCTGATCTCACAGACGATCGATACCGTGCTGGCCGGCACGCTTTCCTTTTCGCGCTGGATCGTCGGCGAGCAGTTGCAGCCGTGGGAGGTGCATCTTCAGCATGGCAAGCCAGACGATGACTACGGTTATCGCGCGTTTTTCCAGGCGCCCATCATCTATGATAGCGCGCGCAATGCGCTCGTCTTCCGCAAGGTCGATCTCGATCGCCCGATCCTCGCCGCGGACGAGGAACTCGCCTCGATGCTGGACAGCGTCGCCAACCGCTATCTGGAAAAACGCATGTCGGGCCGGATGGCGGTCCGCGTGCGCGATCTCCTGATCGGATCGCTGCCCAACGGCGCGGTATCCAAAACCGACGTCGCCAGCCTGCTCAATCTGACCGAACGGACGTTGCTGCGGCGGTTGAAAGCGGAGGGGACGACATTCGTCGACGTCCTGAACGGGGTCCGCCAGGAACTTGCCTTCCAGTATCTCCGCAGGCCCGGAGTGACGATCTGCGACGTAGCCTATCTGCTGGGCTTTTCGGATGAGAACACGTTTTCCCGCGCGTTCAAACGCTGGACGGGCCGCCGCCCGAGCCTCGTCGCCCGCGGTCTGAACGAACCACCGGAACGCAAGACGGCTTGATCGCCTTCTATCCCGACATGAAACTGGGTAACTCGCCCACTTGGCGCAGATGATCGCGGCCGATCGCATCTACCGAGGCGCAGCCCATCAGCGCCATCGTCCGAACCACCTCCGCCAGCAGCAGATCGATCAGCCGCGCGACACCCGGTTGGCCGAACGCGCCCAGCGCATAGACATAAGGCCGCCCGATCATGCAGGCGTGCGCGCCCATCGCCAGCGCCTTGACGATGTGGCTGCCCCGCCGCACGCCGCCATCAAGGATCACCTCCAGCCTGCCATCCGCCGCATCGACGATGTCGGCGACCAGATCGATCGTCGCGGCGCCGCCATCCAGCTGACGCCCGCCATGATTGGAGACGATCACCGCGCTCGCCCCGCTGCCTGCGGCCCGGCGAATATTCGCCACCGACTGCAAACCCTTGATCGCGAAGGGCCCGCCCCAATGAGCGATCAACTTTTCGACCCGTGGCCAGCCGATATGCCGCTCCATCTTTGCCGCGAAGAAGGCGGCCAATGTGGAAATATCCCCCTCACTCTCTCCCGCGCGGCGGATGTTGGGCAGGTTGAAACGCTCCTGCCGGGCATAAGCCAGGCACCATGCCGGCCGCGCGGCAAATTGCGCTAGGCTGCGCAGGCCGAGCTTGGGCGGGATCGTAAGGCCGGATCGCAGGTCGCGCTCGCGGTTGCCTGCGGCGATCGTATCGACCGTCAGGCACAGCGCATCGAACCCCGCCGCCTTCGCCCGATCGATGCTGGCGATATTCAGCGCATCGTCGGCCATGAGGTAGAGTTGGTAGATCTTGGCGCCGCCGCCTGTACCCGCGATCGTCTCGATGCTGTCCGATCCCATCGTGGATAAAGCATAGCCGATTCCGGCACGACCCGCCTCCGTCGCCACGCCGCGTTCGCCTGCGGGGTGGAACAGCCGGCTCATGCCGGTTGGCGCCAGGATCAGCGGGCAGGCCAATTCGCGGCCCAACACGGTGCGCCGCATGTCGATCACCCGCACATCGCGCAGATAATCAGGCACCAGACGGTAGCGGCCGAACGCCGCGACATTGTCGGCCAGAGTCAGCTCGTCATCCGCACCACCGGCGATGTAATCGAACAGCGGGCGCGGCAGGCGTCGCCGCGCCGCCGCCTCGAAATCAGACGCGTTGTAGCAATCGCCCAGGCGTGTCATGCGGCAGCCATCCCGTTGGCCGGCCGCCCGGCCGACACCTCGCCCTGGATCGGCATCGCCGACCGCTTGCGCCGCGCGCTTCAGCTGGCGCGGAAACGCGCTTTCAGATGATGCGGCCCGCGCGCGAAATAGCTGTCCATCCACTCCACCTCGTCGGAGACGGGATCCAGCACCTCAAACCGGCGAAACACCGCCTCCAGCGCAGACTTGGCCTCCATCCGCGTCAGATAATTGCCCAGGCAAAAATGCGGCCCCTGCCCAAACGACATCAAGGGCACCTCGATCTTGCGGTCGATATCGAACGTGTCGGGATCGGCGAACTTCGCCTCGTCGCGATTGGCCGATGCCAGCAGCGGCATCACCGTCGATCCCTTGGGGATCGCGACGCCGCCCAACTCGGTATCTTCCATCGCATGGCGGAAGATGATCTGTACGGGCGGATTGTAGCGCAGCACCTCCTCCAGCAATCCCGGGATGAGACCGGGATCGGCCCGCACGCGCGCATAGGTCTCGGGATGGCGCTTCAGCTCGACCAGTGTCGTGCCGAGCAGGTTGGTGGTCGTTTCCACCCCGCCGATCAGCAGCAGGATCGACATCTGGATAACCTCTAGCCTCGTCAACCGCTCACCGCCGACCTCGGCCTGGATGAAGGAGGAGATCAGGTCGTCGCCCAGATTGTTGGTGCGCTCGTCATACAGCGCCTCGAAGAAGGCGCGAACACTGTCCGAGCTCTCCTGAATCTTGGCGAGCTGCGCCGGATTATAGGCCGCCCGGTTGGCGGCGGAGAGCACGTCGTCCACCCAGACCTTGAAGTCAGCCCGCCGCTCGGTCGGTACGCCCAGCACCTCGGCGATCACCGTCACCGGGTAGAGCGCGCAGAAATCCCACACCCAGTCGATCTCACCTTCATTGCCATGCTTAGCGATGATGTCGTCGATCAGCTGGTTGGCGATCTCGGAAGTGCGGTCGCGCAGTTTCTGGATGCGGGAGGGTACGAAAGCCTTGTTGGCCAACTTGCGCAGATGGATGTGGCCGGGCTGGTCCATCGAGATCATCGGCGGCACCTCGGGCACCGGATCGAACTCGCCGAGTAGCGCCGGCCAGAACATCGACGAACTGAATATCTTGCCGTTCTTCAACAGCGTATCGACATCATCGTACCGCGCTACGCCGAATGCCTGCAGGCTTGGCAGCCACTTGACCGGATCGCTCTTCCGCAACTGGGCGTAGTAGGGATATGGTTCGTGCTTCACGACCGGATCGAGCGGATCGTAGCTCAGCTCGCCAAGCCCATGAACACTTTCGTGCATCGCCGCCGCACCCGTCATTCCCGCTCTCCCTGCACCACCCGTTCGATCCGCCGGGCTTACTTGATGATGATAGGCTATCTTGCGTAGTGTGCCAGTCGAAGGGCCGCGCGTGACATCGATGGTCTCGCGGTGCCACCTCGTGAGGTTGGCACAGTTGGACGCCGATTGACCGTTTCGGCTCTGGCGGAGGCCTCCGTCCGCGTGCTTCATGTGGCCGGACCGGCCAAAGGCCCGCACCATCGGAGAGGATAACGATGCACATCCTGTACGCGAACATGGTCGAAGACGCGCACCTGCGGCCGGAACAACGCGCGATCCTGCGCTCGCTGTCCCGTGCGGAAATGACAGACGGCCACACCGATGCAGCAGTCACCGCGCGCAAGAAGGATCTCCACTCCGCCCAGGATTGGGTCACCGCCTTCTTCGACAAAGGCGCCGAAGAGGTTCTGGGCTATTATGCCGACGATTTCGTGTGGGAGGATATCGAGTTCGCGCAGACCATCACGACCAAGGAAGAACTCTACAAGGCGTTCGTCGTTTTCAACAACAGCGGTCCGGACTCGCCATTCGGCGTCCACAAGTTCAATATGATAAGTTACGATGGCGATCGCTGCAGCCGGCAAAGCGCACAGACCAACCGTGAGCGTCCCGATTACTGGCCGAAGCAGGATTATGATCGGCTTGCCAGCAACATCCTGCTCGGCGCCGATTTCGAATATGACGAGTGGGGCTACATGCAGTGGATCTGGCAGGCCACCCATAATGAGGATTTCTTCGGCATGCCTGCCAAGGGCAAGACCACGGTAACGCGTGGCACCACCACCCAATTTTACCGCGACGGCAAGATCGTACGGTGCCGCACCCATTGGAACTTCCGCGAATTCGCCATTCAGCTTGGGCTTGTGCCCGGTCCCGACGAGTCATGGCGCGACAATCCGGAACTGCAGAAGGCCGGCTGAGCCCGTGCGCTATACCATCCTCGGCCGCAGCGGCCTGCGTGTCGCAAAGATCGCTCTCGGCACCATGACTTTCGGACCAGGCGCCGAATGGTCGCGCTCCGAAGCGGAATGTCGCGCCGTGTTCGACACCTATGTCGCGGCCGGCGGCAATTTCATCGATACCGCCAACATGTACACCGGCGGCGAAAGCGAGCGGATCGTCGGCCGGCTGATCGCGCCGGATCGCGAACGGTTCGTCGTTGCCACCAAATACGCCAACGCCGTCCCGGGGGCTGTCGATCCCAATGCGGCGGGGATGCACCGCAAAAGCCTGAGGCAATCGCTCGATGCCAGTCTGAAGCGGCTCGGCGTCGACTATATCGATCTCTATTATGTCCACTGGTGGGATTTCACGACGCCGGTGGAGGAGGTGCACCGCGCGCTGGACGATGCGGTGCGGGCCGGGAAGATCCTGCATATTGGCCTGTCCGACGTGCCGGCTTGGGTCGTCTCGCGCGCGCAGGCGGTTGCCGATCTGCGCGGGCTGGCGCCGATCGCGGCGATGCAGCTGGAATATAGCCTCGTCCAGCGTTCGATCGAGCGCGAGCATCTGCCGCTGGCGCGCGATCAGGCCATCGCGATCACCGCCTGGTCGCCGCTGGCGGGTGGTATCCTCACGGGCAAATATACGCGTGGAGAGGCAGCCAGCGGCACGAACCGGGCGGATTCGATGCAGCTTCAGCCCCTCGACGATCGCAATCGCGCGATCGCTACCGCCGTTGGCGGCATTGCGGACCGCATCGGCGTGTCATCGTCGAACGTTGCGCTGGCGTGGACGATCGCGCGTGGCACGATCCCGATCGTCGGCGCGACCAGCGCGGCGCAGATGGCGGACAATATCGCGGCGATCGATTGCGTGCTTTCCATCGCCGACATGGCCGAGCTGGATGCGGCGACGCGGATCGATCTCGGCCACCCTTACGCCATGGTGGGCTGGGAGATGGCGATGACCCTGGGCTATGGTGGCATGTTCGACGCCATCGACATCCCGCGCTTCCCGTTCGATCGCTGATCTCAGCCCGACGCCTGCGCGATCCCCCAGATCATCGTCGCGCAGCCGATCGTCCAGACAATGAAAAACAGCCTCAGCGGCAACCCGACCCGCGCCAGCTCCATGAAGCGGTAGAGCACGATCAGAACCTTCACCGCCGCAAGCGCCATACTCACGGCGATCGCCGTCGCCAGCGTGCCGAAATGCCCGGCCGCCCAGAAGGTCAGCAGGGTCGCCGCGACGAGTATGCCCCAGGCGGCGCTATAGCGGGCGGCAGAAGGCGTCACCGATGGCCGCCGAGCAGATACAGCATCGGAAACAGGAACAGCCACAGCAGATCCACCATGTGCCAGTAGAGCGCCCCGGACTCGAGCCACGCCACCGCTCCACCGCGCTCCCTGGTCGCCCGCCGCAGCGCGAACGCCATCATCGCCAGCACGCCCAGCCCGATCAGATAGTGCAGGAAATGCACGCCGGTCAGGATGAAGTAGAACATGAAGAAATCGTTCGTCGCCGGCGTGATGCCGCTCACGATCTTGTGCTGATACTCGCCGATCTTCAGCACCGCGAAGCAGGATCCCACACCCAGTCCGCCAAGCATCAGCCCGCCCGCCCGGTGCAGTTGGCCGCGTGACGCCGCGCCATGCGCCAGCGCCACGAGCCAGCTGCTGGTGATGAGGATCAGGGTGTTCGCCAGCCCAAGCCGCACGTCCAGCTGCCGTGCCGACGCATCGTAGAGCGCGGGCGCCTTCGTCCGCTCGACCATGAACACCATGAAGAAGATCGCGAAGCCTACGCAATCGGCGGCGATGAAGGTCCAGATACTTGGCGGCGGGGCGATTGCCGGCGCCGGATCAGCCACCGGCGCTCCATTGCGCATGCTCGCGCTCCAGCCGGCCGACCGCCTTGATCGTGTAGATCGCTATCAGCAGCCAGAACCAGAAGAACAGGCTAAATTCCACCCAATAATTCAGGATTCCGTCACGCGCAAACGGTCCGGTCTTGAAGAAGCCGGTGAGGATCAGCAGCAGGAACGAAATCGCCACCCACAGGCTGAACCAGCCGAGCCATTTCGGCATCAACGGTACGGGTCGGCGATCGTTGAGGATGCAAATCGCCAGCGGGATCATCTGCAACGAGGTGAGATAGGCGATGTCGAAGAACATCCAGCCCATATCGTAGAGCGCCTGGATGATCGGTGCCGGCAGCACGTCCGCGCGGAACGTCGCCGCCAGCCACGCCATGCACGGTATCTCGAACACCAGGACGGTAAAGCCCGCGCCCCACAACTGAATGGTGGAAAGGACATCATTGTCGCCCTCCATCCGCTCCATCACCTTCGAGATGGCGACACCCCAGACCAGATATAGGCCGGATACCGTCATTTGCCCGACCATGCCGATGCGGATCAGGGTCGCGTGGGCGCGCACCTGCCCGGCCATCGCCTCGGCAGTCAGTCCGGCCGAATAAGGCGGCACATTCCGCCCCAGCACGGCCCAGAACAGCAAGGTCGCAACCAGCAACACAGGGCCTGCCCAGGCGCAGGCCCGTACATAGCGGAAAGGCTGGCTCGGCACCCGGCCGAAGCTTACATCGTCAGGCAACAACACCTTCCTCCCTTGTGGTCGAACAGACTTTAGGTGGTGTGTCGGCGCAAGCCGTCAGGCGCACCGGCACGCCGTTGAGGACCGAGTTGACCGACGGCTTGTCGAACAGTCGCTCGTCGATCAGCGCGTTGGCGTTGGCGCCCGGATGTTCGTTGGCGATGCCCAGCCGGGTGTCGGCCAGATCATGCCCCCAGCCGTGCGGCGCGCTGACCACGCCCGGCATCACCTCGTCCGATACCTGGATCGCGATGCGGATCGTCGCGATGGCGGTGGCGACCTCGGCGAGATCACCGCTTGCCAGCCCGCGAGCGGCGGCATCGGCCGGATGCACCAGCAGCGTGCAGCGTTCCTTGCCCTTCGCCAACGCGTTCAGGTTGTGCATCCAGCTATTGTTCGATCGCATGTGCCGCCGACCGATCAGCAGCAGTTCGTCAGGCGCACGGCCATCGCTCCAATCATCCAGCAGCCGCGCGACATCGGCGACGATCCGTTCGGGCGCGAGGTTTATCACGCCGTCCGGCGTCGCGAGCAGACCGGGCAGTTGCGACTCCATCGGTCCTAGATCGATCCCCTCGGGATGCTCGGCGATCCGCGCGACGGTCAAGCCGTTGGGATCCTGCCCGAACGCATCGCCGTAACGCCCGGTGCGCACGAGGATGTCGAACAGCCGGTCCGGCCCGAACGCCTCACCCAGCAGGGCGCGCGCCTTCTCGAGATCCACCGTCGCGCACTGCGGATGCTGGCCGTGGCCGACGAACTTCTCCAGCCATGACGCGACCAGTCCCTCCTCGACCGCCGCTGCCGACTGGCCGCGCAGCCGCGCGACGAGCGCGAGGAAGATGTCCCAGTCATGCGGTTGCCCGTCCGCCACGGGGAAGATCGCGGGCGTCCACTTGGCGATCTTGCGGACCATGAACGGGATATAAAAGAAATGGAAATTGGAGTGGGTCGCTTCCGACGGGCTGGGCAGGATCACGTCGGCATGGCGGGTCGTCTCGTTGAGGTAGATGTCGAACGACAGCATGAAGTCGAGATCGGCAAACGCCGTGTTCAAGCGGCCGCCATTGGGATGCGACAGCACCGGATTGCCCGCCATCGTGATGAACGCGCGCACCTGCCCCGGCCCCGGCGTCAGAATCTCGTCGGCGATCGCGGCGGTCGGCAGCACGCCGGACAGTTCGGGATACCCCTTCACCCGTGACTGCCAGCGATCGAATGGCGGCGTATCGCCGTCATATTTCTCGGCGTACAGCACGGCGGGCACGATGCCGACCGGGAACATCGCCCCGCCGGGCCGATCGAGATTGCCGGTTAGGATCGTGATGAGATCCTGCAACCAGCAGCAAAGCGTGCCGAAACGCTGCGTGCAGGTGCCGGTGCGCCCATACCATACCGCGCTGGGGGCCGCGGCAAATGCCTCTGCCAGATCCCGGATCGTCTCCGCCGGCACGCCACAGACCGCGGACACCTGCTCCGGCGCGAACGGCTCGGCCAGAAACCGCACCTGATCGAGGCCGGTCGACATGCCCGCCAGCCGGCCGATCGCGACCAGGTTCGCGGCGAACAGATGGTTGATGATCCCGAACAGGAAATAGGCATCGGTGCCGGGGATGATCGGGATATGCTGGTCGGCCAGGTCGGCGGTTTCGCTGCGGCGCGGATCGATCACGATCACCTTGCCGCCGCGCGCACGCACTGCCTTGATCCGCTTCGGCATACCCGGCGCGGTCATCAGGCTGCCATTGGATATGGCGGGGTTGCCGCCATGCACCACGAAGAAGTCGGTGCGATCGATGTCCGGCACCGGTATTACCGAACAATCGCCATACATCAGCAGCGACGACAGCACCTTGGTGATATGATCGACGCTGCCTGCACAATAGACTTGGCGGCTGGCCAGCGTCTCCAGCAGTAACGGGCTGTAGAGCAGCAGCCCGGGATGATGCGCGGTCGGATTGCCGATGTAGAAGCCCACCGCTTCCTTGCCATGTTCCGCCTGCACCGCCTGCAATCGCGCCACGGTATAGTCGAGCGCTTCGTCCCAGCTCGCCTCCTCGAAGATGCCGTCGCGTTTGATCAGCGGGGTGCGGATCACGTCGGGATCGTGGTGCAGCTCCTTCATCGCATAGGCCTTGGGGCAGATATAGCCACGGCTGAACGGATCGTCGGGATCGCCGCGCACGCCGGTGATCGTGCCTGTGGCGACGTCGGCCGTCACCAGCGTACCGCAATGCGCCTCGCAGAGCGGGCAGATGCGGTGGTGGGTGGTGATGGTCATGCCGCCGCCGCTCGGGCGGCAGCGCTGCGCACGATGTTGACCGGGATCGCCGACATGCGCGGCATGGCGTTCAGCGGATCGGCATCGCGGTCCGTGGAAATCAGCATGTTGGTGGAGGAGCCGTGGCTCGCCGGATCCAGATCCTCGCCGGGCAAGCCGCCCCATGCCACCGCCATCGATACCACGCCCGGCCGCACCATCGCATCGCCCTCGACGATCGCGTCGATGCTGGCGTGATCGGAGCTGATCGTCGCCCGGTCGCCCGTGGCGAGGCCAAGCGCGGCCAGATCGGCGGGGTTGAGATAGGCGGGATTATAGGGATTGCGCTCCCGCGGCCCGGCCCAGTGCATACCGATCGAATTATAGAAATTCCGCATCCGCCTGGTCGACAGCAGATGGGTGAACCGGCTGCGTGGCACCTCGGCCGCCCCAAGCCCGGCAGCCACTTCCACGAGTTCATCGCGCACGTCGTCCGGGATGACGTCGAACGTCGCGACTGCGTCCTCGCGCCGCGGCTGCACGATCGCCTGCGCTTGCGTGAACACCTTGCCGGAGGGATGCCGCTTGATCTCCGCCAGCGGCGCCAGCGGATGTTCACAGCGGATGGCGAGCAGCTGGTCGGTGGTCGGCGGCTTGTCGCCATCGAGCAGCGTGCCGCAGAAATTCAGCGTCTTCCCCAGTCGGCGGGCGATCGCCCAGAAGAAATACCATTCCTCGATCACGTCCGATCCCTGCGGTGGCGTCAGGATCGGCGGGGCATAGCCTACCCAGGATTCCGGGAAGAAGGCGAAGCCGTAGGCGCTCACCGGCAGATCGGCACGCTCATATTGCATCCGTGGCGGAATCACATAATCGGCGAGCCGCGCGGAGTTGCTCAAATAGGGATCGATCGAGACGCGCAGGTCTAGAGCGCGGAACGCCTTAAGCATCTTCTTCTGGTCCGGCATCAGGCTGGCCAGGTTGCCGCCGCACGAGATCAGGCACCTTACCTGCTCCGCGCCCGGTGACAATATCTCGTCCGCCAGGGTGCCGGTGGTCTTCTCGCCCGCCAGCGATCCGACGCCCCGAATCCGGCTCGGCGGCGCGTTCCACGATTTCCGCGACGGCGCGATCACCTCGGCGCGGAATTCCATGGGCGGGGTAATCATGTCGACGCTCATCACCCGGTCGCCGGCCCGGATGTAGCGGCCGCAAACCACGTTCAGGCAATCGGCGAGATGCTGCATCAGGTTGGAGTGCGGCGCCATGCTCGGCCCCGTGCCGGTGTAAGCCGCACCCTGCCGGGAATCGCGCGCGAATAGTGCCGCCACCGCACGAAGGTCGCCCGGCGGCAATCCCGCCTGCGCCTCCACCCGCGCCTCGTCGAACGGCTCCACCCCCGCGCGCAGCGCCTGCATCGCGCCCGCGCCGACATAGCGTTCGCAGAAAGCCGCATCCTCCCATCCTTCGGCCAGGATCAGCCGGATCAGGCCCGCTAGGATCGCCGGATCGTGGCCCGGCAGCGGCTGGATGGCCAGATCGGCGAACCCCGCCGTCTCGGTTCGGCGCGGATCTATTACGATCAGCTTCAGCCCGCGCGCCTTCGCCTGCTTGAGCCGCTTCGTCGGGTCGGACGCGAGAAAGCCGAGCAGCCCGTGCGAAACCAGCGGGTTCGTGCCAATCAGCAGGATCACGTCGCATTGTTCGAGCTGGAGGTTGCCGCCCGCCCAGCCGCCGAGCCGCTCGAACGACAGGGTCTTGGCCGACTGGTCGATCGTATAGGAGGTGAAGCGCGATTTCGATCCAATCGCATCCAGGAACGCCGCCTGCATCGACACGGCCGTCGAGTTGAAGATGGATCCGTTGCCGAAATAGACCGCCACCGAATCCGGCCCGTAGCGATCGATCGATCGCGCGATCCTCGCCGCGATCTCATCCAGCGCCTGCTCGGAGGCGATCTCGTCGAACCCGCCACTGCCGTCGGCGCGCAGCGGATGGAGCAACCGGGCCGGGCCGTGATGCGCTTCCTCCGCCTGAAGGCCCTTGAAGCAGGCATAGCCCCGGGTGAGCGGATGATCGCGATCGCCGCGGATATCGACGATGTGGTCGGCTTCGTCGACGGTCAGCACCATCCCGCAATGGCCCAGGCAGATGCGGCAGAATGCGCGTTCCGTGCGAAACGTGTCGGTCACTATATCACCCCTCCGCACGATCCGCCGGTTCGCGGTTCGTGCCCGTGAAGTGTCAGCTGCCGCCCGCGCCCCTTCAATGGCCGCGCGTGACAGCACTCGCCCGCACGCGACATATCGCGGGGGGCATGTCGCTCAATCGGTGCTGGCCAGCGCCAGCTGAATGCCCCTCATCGAAGTGCCGGTGCTCCACCCGCCATCGACGAGCAGCAGTTGCCCGGTCACATAGCTGGCATCGTCGCTGGCCATGAAATGCACTGCCGCCGCCAGTTCCTCGGGCCGTCCGATCCGCCCCAGCAGGGTGAACACGGCGGCGTTGCGGGCCACCATGTCCGGTGCCTCGTTCATCGCCAGCGGCGTATCGATGATGCCCGGCGCCACGCAGTTCACGCGGATGCCGGCCACGCCATATTCCACCGCCGCCGTCTGAGTCAGCGAGATGATACCCGCCTTCGTAGCGGCATATTCGCCCCAGTTCACGAACCCGCGCACCGCAGTGATCGAGGAGATGTTGACGATTACACCGCCCTGCACCATCCGCGCCGCAGCTTCCTTGATGCCGCTCTGCACGCCCAGGATATGCACGCGCCAGAAACGCTCAGATCGCACCGGATCGGCTTCGGCTAGCGGGTGACCCGAGGCAATGCCGGCATTGTTGACCATGATATCCAGCCGGCCGAAGCGATCGACCGCATCCTGGCACAGAGCCGCGATCTCGTCGGGCTGCGACACGTCGGTATGACGGTACACGCAGCCCCAGCCTTCGATCTCGACGGCGGCATCCGCGATATCGGCCGCGATTACGCGTGCGCCTGCCTTGACAAAGCGTTGCGCGATCGCGGCGCCGATACCCGAGGCCGCGCCGGTCACGATAGCCACTTTGTCCGTCAGCTCGAACATATCAGAACTCCACGTCGGCCGGCGCGGCCAGGCCGAGTTGCCGCATCAACGCGGCAGTATCCCACAGGCTGCGCTCGACGACGATCTTGCCGTCGCCATCGAAGGCGTGGATCGTCAGCCCGCGCACCATCGTCGTCTTGCCGGTGGCGGGCAGGCCGAGGAAATCCGTCTCGTGACGGATCTCCCACGTCCATTCCAGCGTGCCGCCGCGTTCGTCGCCATGATAGCGCACGGCGTTGAACACATGCCGTGAAGCATCAGGATCCTTGTTCTCGAAGGTCTTGAACAGCCGTCGCAGCTTCGGCTTGTCGTTATCGATCCTGACACCGAGGTTCATGTCCTCATATTCGAACGTCTCGGTGTAGTTCTGCATAAGCCGTTCGATATCGTCGTCGAACTGCTCAAGCCAGTTCTGCTCCCATGCGAGATTCATCGAACGCCTCCGGTCGGGAACGGGATCAAAAGTCCAGCCGCGCCTCGACGCCATAGGTCCGCAAGGGGGCAGGGTAATTGACCGTGAAGAAGCCGAGCAGCGGCACCACTTCCTGATAATAGCGCTTCTGGAACAGATTGTCGCCGTAAGCTGAAATCTGCCAGCGATCGCCCTGCTTCAGGGTCAGCCGCGCGTTGACGATATTGATCGGGTTGCGCTTGGTGCCGGGTGTGTTGTTCACGTCCCACCAGATACTGCCGTAGCGGTTGAACTCGACGCGGGGAATGAGCTGCAGATCTCGTCCGAGATCGAAAGCCTTGGTGGCGCCGGCATTGAGCGTGAACTTGAACGATCCCGGCGCGCGATTGCCGTTGAACGCCGGATTGGGCGAGAAATTGCGCACCTTCGCGTCGATATAGCCGTAACCGCCAAAGATACGGATACCGTTGGCGAACGTCCAGTCGGCGTCGGCCTCGAAACCACGGCTGCGCACCTTGTCTATGCTGATCGTCGTCTGCAGGCCGACGGTCGGGAAGAACTGGAACTGCTCGGCTCCGCTGATGTCGGTGGTAAAGGCGGCCGCGTTGACCGACAGTCGCCGGTCGAACAGCCGCGCCTTGGCGCCCACCTCGTAGGAGGTGGAAACCTCCTTCTGATAGAGATCCTGCACGAACACGGTATCCGGGCTGACCCCGGCCGCCACCGCCGCCGCCTGCAACGTCTGCCGCGAGCCGATGGGATTGAACCCGCCCGACTTGAACCCGCGCCCATAGCTCGCATAGACGCTGGCCGACTGTGCCACGTCGTAGGAGATGCTGACCTTCGGCTCGAACTGGTGGAACGTCTGCGCGTCGCGGCACTGGTCGATCGTCTGGCCGGTCAGGGCGACGCAGTTGTTGTAGCTCGCGCCCGTCAACGGATTGATCGCAGCGGTGGTCGCGTTGCGGATCGTGCGCCGCTCGGTGTCGTAACGGCCGGCCACGTTGAGATGCAAGTGGTTGGTCACGTCATATTGGAGGCTGGCGAAAGGCGCATAGCTGGTCGTGCGATAGATCGGGTTGTCATAGGCTTGGCTCGGATGCTGGTCGGTCGGCCCCTTGAGCGAGCGGCGATCCTCCGGCAGCATGTTGTCGGTGTTGGACATAATGTCGCTGGTCTGATTGCGATCGAAACGCAGCACATAGAAACCCACCTGCCAGCGGAAACGCTGGTCGCTCGGCGACGTCAGCCGCAATTCCTGCGACTTGTTCTTGTCGTGATAGGTATATTGCTGGATCGTCGCGACACCGGGAAGGTAAGGCGGCGACTGGCTGCCAAAATATTGTTTGATGTCGTTCACGCCGGTGATCGACGTGAGCTTCGCAAAGCCCAGATCATACTCGATCTTCAGGCTCGTCTCCAGGAAGCGCTCGCTGAACTGGCGCGGCACGGGCGAGAGGAACGGGATGTCGGTATTGTTCGCATCCAGCGCGGTGCCGTCGAAACCGCCGACAGGCACGCCGACCACCTGCGCGATCAGCGAGGAGCCACCACCGAACGACTTGAACCCGCCAACCTTCAGATCGATCAGCAGCTTGTCCTTGTCGTCATAGACCAGCCGGCCACGGGCGCTGTAATTGGTGCTGCGCTGCACCTTCTCGCCGGTGGGGATCGAGGTGTACGAGCCATCGGTGTGGCGGTAGCTGCCCGCGACGCTGAACCCCAACGTATCGGTCAGCGGGCCGGAAATGCTGGCATTTCCGCGATAGGTGTCCTGGTTGCCACCGGCTGCCAAGATATGGCCTTCCAGCTTGTCGCCCGGCCGCTTCGTGGTGACGACGATCGCGCCCGCCGCCGCGTTGCGACCGTATAATGCGGATTGCGGCCCCTTCAGTACCTCGATCTGCTGAATGTCGAACAGATCCTGGTTCTGGAATCCCTTGACCGAGGACAGGGTCACGCCGTCGATCACGAAGGCGACGTTGGGATCGGAACTGCGCGTCGCGGTCTGCCCGCGAATGTTTACATAGGCCTCGCCCGCATTGTCTTCGATGAAGGTCACGTTGGGAACGCTGCCGAGGAAGTTGGACGGCCGCACGATACCAGCGGCGGTGATCGCCTGCTCGGTGAACACGCTCACCTGGATCGGAACCTTGACGAGGCTCTCGTTCCGCTTGGTCGCCGTGACGACGATGTCGGCGGGCATGTTCCGTTCGGTGCCGCCGGTGTCGGGGGCACCGCGAAGCGTGCTGGCCGCATCCGTCGTGGTCGCGGGCGGTGGCGGCGGGCTGCCGGGCTCCGGCGCGGGGGTGGATTGCGGACCAATGGCGGACTGCGCACTTGCGGTGGCGGACAGGCCAACGGCAAGGATCGCAGACAGCGAAAGATAGACGCAAAGGCGCTTGTTCATGACCTCTCCCCTGAATATTCGCTCTTCGTCATTCGACGCGGCGTTCGACGACGATAAGGGATTAGTCGGCCTGTTTCCGGAAGAGCCGAGCGTGACAGGATGCAGCCTTGCGCGACAAAGAACCAATTTGGGATTTGGCTATCTTGCGATCAGCTAAGCTGCCCAGCACCCGTCGAACAAACCATGCCTTCGCCGATATGCGCTCGCCGATCCACCCGACGTTCAGCGCGCGACTGCCCCGTCTTCCAGAAGCCCAACCCGATGCTCGCGGACGGCATAATCCATCTCGACGACGCTTGGATGCGGATCCGGAGGATCAGCTCAAATCCGTCCGGTCACCGCTTCGGCGCGCATATCGATGCACCGGCAACGTGTTCGCACCGTTGAACCACCGGATAGACCGGTGGTTGACTGCGCAGATGGACGAGGCGATTGCCGCCGGCTGGAACGCGGTCGTCGGCCGCGACGATGAGGTCTGGCACCTGGGCGACGTCGGCCGGCGCGCGGCGGACGTGCCGGCGCTGCTAGCACGGCTCAACGGCACCAAGCACCTCGTGCGCGGCAATAACGACGATCCCGCGACAGGCGATGCCGACGGCTGGGCGAGCGTGCAGGACTATGCCGAGCTCACCGTCGACGATACCCTCCTGATCCTGTGCCGCTATCCCTTCAGGAGCTGGAACGGGCAGCATCGCCGTTCGATCGACCTGCATGGTCACAGCCACGGCAGGCTCAAGCCGATACCGCGCCAGTTCGATGTCGGCGTCGATGCGCGCGGCTATCGTCCGGTCACGCTCCACGCCCTTTTGCCCGAAGAACGCCGCATCGAACTGGTGCGCGAGCTGATGCAGGCGAGACGCG
>CAXTTS010000032.1:0-21069 GCA_964247265.1 uncultured Sphingomonadaceae bacterium | reverse complement strand
GCGCAGGGCGATCAGCGCTGATCTAAGCTTGGTGCTCACCGGTATCCGCCGCCCCGAACCATTCTTCGCGATGCGATCGGCGACGGAGATGTGCTGCGCCAGGCGTCCATCCGGCCGCAGCACCATCGACCAGTCCAACCCGGCTATCTCGGCAGCCCTGAGACCGGCCTTGAAGCTGAGCAGCACCATGACGCGGTTGCGGGCGGCATTGCGTAGCGTTTGGACATGGCTGAGCAGCCGGCACAGGTCGGCCGGCTCCAGCACCTTGGCCGGTGTCCCCATAGGAGATCCCATCCATATGGTGAGCACACACCTCAGCGTGCGCCATCATCATAACGCATACGCAATGAAATGGCAAAGATGGCGGCGTTTGGATGATTTGAGCTGCGGGAATTGTCGGGATCTCAGCTGCTTAATCAGGTCTGGCGCTTTGCGCGACAGAGCTCTTTAGCGGCATTGTTCGTCAACGTTCGCTGAGGATCGTGGAGGCTTATTCCCGAAGCGTTACCGACATGATCGGCTGTCGCCCCGACTGGGGAGCTAACGCATTGATTTAGCTGGTGACCCCTACGGGAATCGAACCCGTGTTTTCGCCGTGAGAGGGCGACGTCCTAGACCGCTAGACGAAGGGGCCGATCGCGGAAGCGGCTCATTGGCGGGCGCGGGCATTTTCGTCAAGTCCCGGCGTTGAACTGGTGCGATAGATAACGGCCAGCCATATCGCTATAGCACGCCACCGTAACGGCAGCCGCCTCGCTCAAGCGATGCGGGCAGCCGAAAGCTCGACCAGGTGCGTCCTTGATGCAACACCCATTACGGCAAGCTTAGACCTGTTCTTAGTCTCAGTAGGACCATCCGGGCGGATGCGGGATTGGGCCGGATATCGAGCAACCGCTCCGTAAAAGATCGTTCCTGGGGAGGAATATCATGATTATCGCATCGCGTTCGACCCTCATGCTGGCGCTTGGCGGCTTCGCGCTCGCCGGGTTGGCGGCGCCGGCCGTGGCGCAGGACGCGGTGAGCGCCCCGGCTACCCGGGCGGACATACCCACGCCCGCGCCGACCGAGTCCGCCCCGCAGGGCGCGTCGGCGCTCGCGCCGAGCCAGGCGGCGGGCGAAGAGGGGCAGATCCAGGACATCGTCGTCAGCGCCCGCCGCCGTGACGAGACGCTGCAGCAGACGCCGATCGCGATCACCGCCATCTCGCCCGCGCAACTGGAGGCGAAGGCGTCGATCAACATCGGCGATCTCCAGGGTGCGGCGCCGAACGTGCTCATCACCAACCAGAATTCGGGCGCTGCCGCCGCCAACGTCTCGATCCGCGGCCTGACCTTCGCCGATGTCGAGAAATCGTTCGAGCCGACCGTCGGCGTTGTCGTCGATGGCGTCTTCATCGGCACCAACACCGGCCAGTTCTTCGACTTCTTCGACATCTCGCAGATCGAAGTGCTGCGCGGGCCGCAGGGCACGCTGTTCGGCCGCAACACGATCGGCGGCGTCATCAACATCCGCCGCACCCGCCCGACCGGCGAATGGGGCGGCAAGTTCGAGGCGACCTACGGCAATTACGACAGCTGGTCGGGCCGCGCGGTCGTCAACGTGCCGATCGTTGATGGCCTGCTCGCCGCCAAGGGCTTCTACTTCCACAACCAGAGCGACGGCTATTATCGCAACGGCATCACCGGCGATCGCGTCGGCAAGAGCAACAACGAGAATTTCGGCGCCAGCTTCCTGTTCACGCCGGCAAGCAACTTCGATGCGCTGCTGACCCTGGAAAAGCAGGTCCAGGATTTCGTACCAGTCAATTCCAGCATCTCGCAGACCGGCGATCTGGTGTGCCTCTTCGCGCCAGCCAACCAGTGCAATCGTGGCACCACCGGCAAGGACCTCTATACGGTATTCAGCAGCCCGGCCAATTCGCATTATGAGGCGCCCGCCGCCACGCTGGAGATGAACCTCGATCTCGATAGCGTGAAGCTTACCTCGATCACCGGCTACCGGAAGTCGAAGGAGGCGCAGACGCAGGACTTCGACAGCACCTCGGCCAACCTCTATTATGTCGATCGCCGCCAGAAGTTCCACCAGTTCAGTCAGGAGCTTCGTGCTGGCGGCAAGATCGGCAGTGCGTTCGATTACGTCGTCGGCGCTTATTATTACAAGTCGCGCTATTTCCTGACGCAGGCCACCCAGCTTCAGGTGCTCAACTCCACCGGCTTCCAGCGCACGATCGGCACCTCGGAATCCTATGCCGCGTTCGGCGACTTCAACGTCCAGCTGCTCGACAAGGTGCGCCTGTCGTTCGGCGGCCGCTACACGCACGACAAGAAGACCAACGACAATTTCGTGACGCCGTTTCAGTTTCCGCTGGGCCGCTACAAGGGCAGCAAGTTCACCCCCAAGGTGGGCCTCGACTACCGTCCGACCGACGATCTGATGCTCTACGCCTCCTGGTCGCGCGGCTATCGTTCGGGCGGCCTGTCCGGTCGCGGTCAGACGCTGGTCTCGTCGACCACGCCATACGGGCCGGAGACGGTCGACTCCTATGAGGTCGGCTTCAAAAGCTCGTTCCTCGATCGCAAGCTGCTGTTCAACGTCGCCGGCTTCTACTCGGATTATAAGAGCCTCCAGCAGAGCACGACGATCCCGGTCAACACCTCGATCGGCAACGAGACGCTCATCACCAACGTCGGCTCGGCACGGATCAAGGGGATCGAGGCGGAACTCACCGCCAAGCCGGTCCGCGGCCTCACGCTCAACGCGGCGGTCGGCCTGCTCAAGTCGAAGTTCAAGGATTTCATCACCCAGGCGCCCGTCGCCGGCGTGCCGACCACCTTCGATTATTCGGCGAACGACCTGATCTACAATCCGAAGGAGACCTTCTCCGCCACCGCCGACTATGTCGTACCGACCAGCTTCGGCGAGGCGCGGCTGAACCTCAGCTACCGCAACATCGCGCCCTACGATCAGCAGATCTCCACCGGGCCGACGACGGTGTCGAACGGCATCGTGATCGTCAACGGCAACGATCCGCGCGTCCGCACCGATCGCCAGGGCCTGCTCGATGCCAGCGCCTCGCTGGTGTTCGACCTCAACGGCCGCAAGGCGCGGGTGACGGCGTTCGGCCGCAACCTCGCCGACGATCGCGGGCCCAACGCCGCGCTCACCGTGGCCGGCCTGTTCGCCTTCTCCTCGGCGCGCGAGCCGCGCACCTACGGCATGCAGCTCGGCTTCGAGTTCTGACCAGTACCCTGAGCCGCCGTCCTGCCGGGATGGCGGCTCAGGGTAGAGGGGCTCGACGCGCGGTCAGGATGGCGATCCGCGGGGCGAGCATCTGGCCCTTCATGTCGCCCGCGCCCTCGGTCGGCGAAACCGGCGCGACCAATATCCGGCGGACCACGTCCATTCCCTCCACCACGCGACCGAACACGGCATAGCCGGCATTGTCGCCCGGCTGGCTCGGGTCCGCGTCCATCGACGGGAAGGCGCCGGCGGTGATGAAGAAATCGCCGTCCGCCGTGCCCGGCGCCCCCCGCGCCATCGATAGCGCGCCATCGATGTGGGACAGCGTCGTCTTCGTCGTCGGCTCGTGCGCGATCGGCTTCAGCGTGCGTTTCGGGTCGTTGCGCGTGCCGCCCTGCACCAGCCCCATGCCGTCCGCCACCTTCACCGCCCGGTAGAAGCTCGTGCCGTCCAGCCGCTTCTGATCGACATAGCGCAGGAAGTTGGCGGCGGTGATCGGCGCGCGTTCGGTCTCCACCTCTACCACGATCGGCCCGTCGGCGGTGGTCAGCGTCACCCGCACGGTGGCGGGCTTCGGCATCGGCGCGGCGGCGGGCGCGGGCGTGGTGGGCACCTGCGCGGCGGCGGGCGCCACGGCGAGCAGCATCAGGGCGAGCGGGGTGAGGGTGCGTATCATGCCGCCAGGATAGCGCGCCCTGTCGCCAAACCAAGGGGCGATGCGATCCGCCGACCCGATCCGCCGCGCCGATCGCGTCAGCCCAGCGCGTCCGCCGTCGGCATTACGGGATGGGTGCGGCAGTAATATGCGAAGGCCGCGATGCCGCCATAGCAGAGCGCGGGCACGATCAATGCGGTGCGCAGCGTGGCGAGATCGGCGGTCGCGCCCGCCAGCAGCGGCACGATCGCGCCGCCGACGATCGCCATGCAGATGATGCCCGATCCCTCCGGCGCGCGCCGGCCGAGCCCTTCCGACGCCAGCGAGAAGATCGTCGGGAACATGATCGAATTGCACAGGCCGACCGCGATCAGCGCGATCCCCGCGACGGCACCGACCGTCGATCCGGACAGGCCGAGCAGGGCGATCGCGCACGCCGCCGCCGCGATCAGCACCACGGGCGGCGGGAACCGGCGCAGCAGCCACGCGCCGACGAAACGCCCGACCATCGCCCCGCCCCAATAGAGCGCCACGCGACGCCCAGCCGCCTCCGCGCCCAGCGCCAGCGTGTCCGCCTGCATCAGGTAGCTGACGAGGATGCTGCCGATCGCCACCTCCGCGCCGACATAGAGAAAGATGCCGGCGGTGCCCAAGGCGAAGCGCGGCCGCCGCAGCAGATCGAACGAGGCGAGCAGGCTCGCCGGCGTCCCCCGCGTCTCGCGCAGCCGGTCGCGCCGCAGCCACACCATACCGGCGACGAGCGCCAGCGCGCAGGCGAGGCCGAGATAGACGTGGTCGATCACCCGCGTCTCCTGCGCGCGCAACGCGGCGCGCGCTGCATCGCCCAGCGTGGCGTCCGTCACCACCGGGATGGCGCCCAGGATCAGGATCGCGCCGACATAAGGGAATATCGTCGTGCCGAGCGAGTTGAACCCTTGCGCGAAGGTGAGCCGGCTGGAGGCGCTCTGCGGCGCGCCCAGCAGCGAGATCAGCGGATTGGCGACGACCTGCACGATCGTGATGCCGCCGGCCAGCACGAACAACGCCGCCAGGAATGCGCCGAACAGCCCGGAGGAGGAGGCCGGGATGAACAGCAGGCACCCGGCCGTCATCGTCAGCAGCCCGACGGTGGCCGTCCGCATATAGCCGATCCGCTGGACGAGCGCCGCCGCCGGCAGCGAGACGATGAAATAGGCGACGAAGAACGCCGATTGCACCAGCATCGCCTCGGCATAGCTCAGCGCGAACAGGTGCTTCAGCTTGGGGATCAGCACGTCGTTCAGGCTGGTGATGCCGCCGAAGATGAAGAACAGGGCGAAGATGAACCAGCGCAGCCCCGCCACGCCCTCGGTCGCATGGCCGGTATCGCCCGCCGCGCCTGTCGTCGTCAGAGCCATCGCAAACCTCGCCTCTCCGCCACCGTGCCTGCAACGCGAGCGCGCCGGGCACGACCCCCTCCTAGCGGAAAAGAGCCGGCCGGCGCGAGCGTTGATCGGGGATCGCCGCCGCCGGATCGGGCGGCGGCGGCAAGACTGCGTCAGAAGCCCCGGCGGACGGTCACGAAGAACTGGCGCGGCGCGCCTGCCAGCAGCGTCTGGTTGTCGCCCCGCGCGCCGAACCCGTTGGAGCCGATCGTCGAGACATATTTCTTGTCGGTCAGGTTCGTCACGCTGCCCTCGATCGCGAAGCCCTTCAGGAAGCCTTCGCCGCCGAAGGTGTAGCCGATCGTCGCATCCATGATGACGCGGCCCGGCACCGACACGTCATTCTCGAAGCTGAAGAACCGCTTGGACATGTAGTCCGCGCCGACGCGCGCCAGGAAGGTGCCGTCGTCATAGACGATCTCGCCCTTCAGCAGGTGCTTGGGGCTGTCCGGCACCGTCTTGCCCTTGGTCGCGATCGCGATCTGGCCGATTGTGCCGAACGCCGTGCTGATGACGTCGTCGCGATATTCGGAGCGGTTGTACGAATAGGAACCGAACAGCGACAGCGCCGGCATCAGCTTGTAGAGCGCGGTCAGCTCCACGCCGTAATTGCGCACCGAACCGACATTCTGCAGCGTGGTGGGGTTGCCCGCGCCGCCGGTGCCGTTCGGCAGCGACAGCAGGCGGTTGGTGAAGTCGACATAATAGCCGGCGATCGACGCCTGGAAGCCGTCCATGCGGAAGCGGCCGCCCGCCTCATAGGTGTCCGAGCGCTCGGGCTTCAGCGATCCGCCGATCAGGTTCAGTCCCGCCTGTGTCGTCGCGAAGGGCGAGGCGCCCACCGCCGCCGAGGTGAAGGCGCGCATGTTCTGGGTGAAGCTGGCGAACAATTCGGTGGAGTCGCCGATGCGGTAGAGCGCGCCGGCCTGCGGCAGGAACCAGTCGCGCGCCTCGATCCGGCCCGATGCCAGCGTGCCGACGATCTTGGTGGCATCGTTGGTGACGCGATAGCCCTTCCACCCGCCGGAAAGCGTCAGATCGCCGAGCGTCAGCTTGTCGGAGACGTAATACATCGTCGTCACCGTATCGAACTTCACGTCGAACTGGGTGAAGAACGGGTTCTTCTTATATTCCAGCGTCGGCAGCGATGCGGTCTGCTGGTCGGCCAGCCCGTAGAAGCGGCGGGCATTCTCGAAATCGTTCGATTCGTACCAGCCGCCGATCTCGAAATGGTTGTTGCCGGTATCGTAGGCGACATGGCCCAGCACGCCGCCGCGCCGGATGTCATATTCGGTCGTCCGCACCGAAATGGCGGCGCCGCCCGGCGTGGCGGTGTACGGCAGATACCACACGCCCTGGCCGTGGTTGCTGTGATAATAGCCGGTGATCTTCAGCGACAGGCGATCGGTCAGGTGGCTGTCGAAGGTGGCGCCTGCCAGATAGTCGCGGCGCAGGCCGCCGGCATCGTAATAGACGTCGTCCACCGTCTGATAGGGCGCGGGGAAGACGGTGCCGAAGCCCGGATAGGGCTGGGGGCCGCTACCCGCATTCTGGTTCGCGTAGATCTTGGCGAGTTGCAGCGCGAGCGGGAAGTTGTTCGAGATATTGTCGTTATTATAGCCTAGGCGGCGGATCAGATCGAGGCTGAGATCCTGATAATCCTGCTCGCGCCGGTCGGAAAAGTTGAAGAAGCCGGTGATCGAGCCACGGTCGCCCAGATCCTGCACGATCTTGGCGTTCACCTGATGCTGCTTCTGCTCGCCATAGCCCTTCCACTTGTCCGTCTTCAGATAGGCGTAACTCAGATAGCCCTTCAGGCCGTTGCCGGTGATGTCGCCGCTCTCCAGCCGCACGAAGCCGCGATAGGTGGAATCGCTGCCATAGGTGGCGGAGCCGACCAGATCGAAATTGTCCTTCGGCGCGATCGAGGTGAATTCGATCGTGCCGCCCAGATTGCTGGTCGATGCGGTGCCCAGCGCGCCCGATCCCTGCGCCACGGCGGCGGCGCCGGTATTTTCGGAGATGATCGCCCGGCTGATGTGCAGGCCGTTCGAGTTGCCGTAGCTCATGTCGCCCAGCGGCACGCCGTCCAGCGTGAAGCCCAGCTGGTTCTGGTTGAATCCGCGCAGTGTGATGCGCGACGACCATTCATAGGCGCCGAACGCGTCGGCCGCCTGATAGTTGACGCCGGGCAGCTTGCTGATCGCCTTGATCGGGGTGGTGCCGGGGGTCAGCCGGTTGATGTCGAGGTTGCTCACCGTCTGCACCTGCCGCGCCTGGCCGAAGCCCAGCACCACGATCTCGGCATCGCTGCCGGCATCACCACCGGCCGCGCTATCGTCGGCCGCCGTGGCGTCCGCTGCGGCGGTGGCGGCCAGCGCGGCATCCTCGGCATGGGCGATCGACGGCAGACAAACGAGCAGAGCGGTGCCGGCAAGCAGCCGGCGCGAGAAAGTCAGCATGGATAGCCCCCTAAAGCGGCGCGTTGGGCCGCGCGCTGGCTCGCTCTTGGCGGCGGGGGATTGCTCCGTAATGACGGGAATGCGTCAGTTCGGTTAACCCCCATTAAGCTTTGGTCATGCGGTCGCCAGCCGGCGCGCCCCGCGCATCGCCGATGCGGCATGGCGCGCGGCGATCGTGCGCGAGGGGCGCAGGATCGTATCGAGGAACAGCCACTCCGCATCGGCGCGGTCCGGCGTCAGCCGCACGGTCATGTAGCCGCGCCGGCTCGTCTCCGCCCATTTCAGCTCCGGGCTGGCGGCGATCAGTCCGCGCGCCACCGCAAGCGGATCGGCGCCCGGCAGTTCCGCCTCATAGCCCGGCGAGGTGACGCTGTGCCCGCCGAACTCCACGCCGGCCGGCACGCCCTGCTCCGCAAGATCGAACGCCCACGCATTGTGGCTGTCGCCGGACAGGATGACGAGGTTGGCATCGGCGTCCAGCCCGTTGCGCAACACGCGCGAGCGGGCGGCGGGATAGCCGTTCCAGCTGTCCATGTTGAACGGCAGGCCCACGGCCGCGGCGGCGATCCCCGCCTGGATCACGCCGCGCGCGGCAACCGATCCGCCGGGCGGCAGCCAGCTCATCGCCTCCGCCGGCATCCGCGTGAAGCCCATGTTCACCTGCTGCGCCAGCACCTGCCAGCGCGTCTCCTTCGCCGCCGCGTGCATCCGCCCGGCGAACCACGCCTCCTGCGCCGGGCCGAACAGCGTGTGCGCCGGGTCCATCCACGGCCCGTCGCGAAACGCCTTCAGCGCCGTCGCGATGTCGCCGCCGCCACGGATCGCGGCGGCCATGTCCACCTGCCGGGTGCGCGCGTCCAGCCGCTCCTCCGGGCGGAACAGGGTGGCGAGATCGCCGATGCGATATTCCGCCCAGTCATTGTCCGATACTGGCATCCACTCGCGATAGGCGCGCACCGCCGCCGCCTTGCGCGCGCCCCAGTCGCCCTCGGTGGCGGGATCGTGATTCTCGGCGCCGCCCTGCCAGCTGTCGTTCGCGCTCTCATGATCGTCCCACATCGCGATCATCGGAAAACGGCGGTGCAGCGCCAGCAGGTCCGGATCGCGGCGATAGGCGGCATAGCGCGCGCGATAGTCCGCCAGGTGGACGATCTCGCCCGCCGGCTCCAGCACGCGGCCCGCCGCCGCCCTCGCCGGATAGGTGCCCCGGCGATATTCGTAGAGATAGTCGCCCAGGTGCAGCATCAGGTCGATATCGTCGCGCGCCGCCGCATGGCCATAGGCGTTGAAGAAGCCAAACGGCAGGTTCGAGCAGGAGAACACGCCCAGATTGAACTGCGCCGTCTCGCCCACCGGCAGCGTGCGCGTGCGGCCCACCGGCGATCGCGTTCCGTCCGGCGCGACGAAGCGGTAATAGTACCAGCGCCCCGGCGCGAGGCCATCGACGACGAGCCTGGCGGTATGATCGCGCCCCGCCTCCGCCGTCACCGCGCCGCCGCCGGCGATGCGGCCGAAATCCTCGCGCTCGCTCACCTCCGCCGTCAGCCGGGCCGTGCCGGAAGGGGCGACGTAGCGCGTCCACAGCAGCACCGAATGCGCGGAAGGCTCCCCGCTCGCGACATCATGGGTGAAGCCGCCGCCTGCCGCCATCGCGCCCCCGGCACCGCTGGCCAAAGCCGCGAGCCCCGCCGTGCCGAGAGCGAGGAACTGGCGGCGTGGCAGATGCGGCATGAACGATCTCCGGCGGGCGGGCAGCGATACGCCGCTCGCTACAGCGCGCTCATGTCACGCCAGTGACGGTTAGCAGTGACGGTTAGCTGTGACGGGCGGCCCGCCGCCGCCATCTCGCGCGCCGGCGCCTGCCATGTCGCGGCAATCATGTCGGCGCGCGGGCGCAGCCCGGCGAGGAACTGCGCGGTGCAGCGATCCCAGTCATAATGGCGCCCCGCCACCAGGCAGGCGGCGCGATCCGCCGTCAGCGCCAGCCGGATGGCCATGTCCAGATCGTCGTGCAGCGCCCCGATCCGCTGCGATCCGCCGTCCGCCCGCGCGCCGATGATGTCGAGCGGCCCTTGCACCGGATAGGCCGCCACCGGCACCCCGCTCGCCAGCGCCTCGATCATCACCAGCCCGAACGTGTCGGTACGGCTCGGAAACACCAGCACGTCGGCAGAGGCATAAGCGGAGGCCAGCCCCGCGCCGTGCAGGCTGCCGAGGAAATGCACGTCGCGGAATTGCTGCCGCAGCGCCGCCTGCGCCGGGCCATCGCCCACCACCACCTTGCTGCCGCGCACCTTGGTGCGGAGGAACGCCGCGATATTCTTCTCCACCGCCACCCGCCCGACATAGAGCTGGATCGGGCCGGGCAGGCCCGCCAGCGCCGGGTGGCGCGGCGCATCGGGCGAGAAGGCGGCGAGATCCACCCCGCGCGACCAGCGCGCCGTCTGCCCCAGCCCGCGCGTGCCCAGCTCCCGCGCCAGCGTTTCGGTGGCGGTCAGGATCGTCGCCGCCGGTCCGTGGAAACGCCGCACGATCGGCCAGAACCAGTCGGCCGGCAGCTTCGTCCGCATCGCGACATAATCGGGAAAGCGCGTGTGGAACGATGTGGTGAAAGGCATTCCATGCTTCAGGCACCAGCCCCGCGCCGCCCAGCCGAGCGGGCCTTCGGTGGCGATATGCACCGCATCGGGCCGCAGATCGGACAGATGCCGCGCCACCGCCCGCGCCGAGCCCAGCGCCAGGCGGATTTCCGGATAGCTGGGGCAGGGTATCGTGAAGTAGCGGTCGGGCGTGATCGTCGTCACCCGGTGGCCCCAGTCGCGCAGCCGCGCCACCGTGGCATTCAGCGTGCGGACGACGCCGTTGACCTGCGGCTGCCACGCATCGCTGACCAGCGCGATGCTCAGCTCAGGACGGGGATCCTCGCCTCGGCGCGCGGCGTCGGTGCAAGGGCCTGCGAATAGGTCGCCCACTCCAATATCTCCATCGCGCCGTCGCCATGCTCCACCAGAGCGGTGCAGCTCTCCACCCAGTCGCCGTCGTTATAATATGTGATGTCGCCCATCTGGCGGATCTCGGCCCAGTGGATATGGCCGCACACCACGCCGTCGACCCCGCGATCGCTCGCGGCATGCGCCACCGCCTCCTCGAAGCTGGAGATGAACTGCACCGCATTCTTCACCCGCTTCTTCACATGCGCCGCGAGCGACCAGTAAGGCAGATTGAGCCGGCGGCGCACCGCGTTGACGATCTCGTTGCTCTTCAGCAGCAGCGTGTAGGCATGGTCGCCGAGGAAGGCGAGCCAGCGGGCGAACAGCACCACATTGTCGAACACGTCGCCGTGCAGCACCAGCAGGCGGCGCCCGTCCGCGGTCAGGTGGATCGCCTCATGCTGCAATTCCACGCCGCCGAAATCCAGCCCGGCATAGTCGCGGAAGGCATCGTCATGGTTGCCCGGAATATAGATTACGCGGGTGCCGCGCTTGGCCATCTTCAGCACGCAACGCACGATGTCGTTATGGCGCTGCGGCCAGTACCAGCCCTTCTTCAACTGCCAGCCATCCACGATGTCGCCGACCAGATACAGGGTCTCGCACTTGATCGATCGCAGGAAGTCGAGCAGCATTTCGGCATTGCAGCCCGGCGTGCCGAGATGCAGGTCGGAGATGAACACGGTGCGATACTGCAGCTTCGGCGCATCCTTGTCGCGCGATCGCCCGTCATTGGCGATCCACTCCGGCAGGGGCGGCCTGGCGATCGATCGCATCTTGCGGGCCGAAATGGGCGCGTTCTGGCGCGCCTCGATGGCAGGCGCAGGCTGGGAAGCCATAGTCATAGCCTTTCGCGTTGGCGGGCCGCGTCCCCTGGCGGACGATATTCTCTATGACAGGGCAAAGCGTCCGCGCCGTTTCACTCCTGTTACGCGCGGCTTACAAGATCAGGGTCAATCAAACCGGGTTGGAAGCGGTCGTCTTAAATCTTCTATGCTACGGACACCGGATTGTCATGGCTCCGATGGAAGATGCGATCGATGGCCGGCCCGTATTCATCCTGCCTGTTCGGGTTCGCCGACTATGCCGGGCCGGATCGTGCCCCGGCGTCCGTCATGATGCGACGTGCCTCGGAAAAGCGAAAGAGGATCGAATGAGCCAGATGGCACCGACGATGGCAACGGACCGGGTCGCCGCCGCTTATGGCCGCTGGGCGCCGGTCTACGATCTCATATTCGGCCCGGTGTTCCGGCGCGGCCGCAATGCGGCGATCGTCGCCGCCGAACAGGCCGGGGGGCGTGTGCTGGAGGTGGGCATCGGCACCGGCATCTCGCTGCCGGACTATGATCCGCGCACCAGGCTGGTCGGCGTCGACATATCGGAGCCGATGCTGGAAAAGGCGCGCCAGCGCGTCCGCCGCCTCGGCCTCACCAATGTCGAGGCCATCGACGTGATGGATGCCGAACGGCTCGCCTTCGCCGATGGCTCGTTCGATGTCGTCGTTGCGCAATATGTCGTCACCGCCGTGCCCAATCCGGAGGCCGCGCTCGACGAGTTCGTCCGCGTCTGCCGGCCGGGGGGCGAGATCATCATTACCACCCGCATCGGTGCCGAGGCCGGCCTGCGCCGCGCGATCGAGCGGACGCTGATGCCGCTCACCAGCCGCCTCGGCTGGCGCACCGACTTTCCCTGGGCGCGCTACACCGATTGGGCGCGCGACGTGGCGGCGGTGCAACTGATCGAACGCCGCGCCCTGCCGCCGCTCGGCCATTTCTCGCTGCTGCGCTACCGCCGCAGCGACGATGCCGCCAACGGCCGGCTGGCCGCCTGATGCCGAACCCACCGCTTGCGAGATCCGACATGACCGGTTTCAGGAACAGCCTGCGCGAACAGCGCTGGGACGATCATCGTTATTATCATCACAGCCTGATCAACCAGAGCCTGCATCTGCTCAGCGCCAGCACCTTCGTCTGTGCCTATATCCTCGTCTTCCACGATCCCGCGCTGGCGAGCCTGCTCGGCTGGTGCGTCGCGATGACGAGCCGGCAGGTCGGCCACTTCTTCTTCGAGCCGAAAGGCTATGACGTGAAGAACGATGCCACCCACCGCTACAAGGAGGAGGTGAAGGTCGGCTACAACCTGCTGCGCAAATGGATCTTCATGACGATCTGGGTGCTCACCCCGATCCCGTTGCTGCTCGATCCGACCCTGTTCGGCCTGTTCGCGCCGCATCGCACGATGGGCGAGTTCGTCCGCCATCTCGGGCTGATGTGGCTGGGCCTCGCGCTCGGCGGGCTGCTGTTCCGCACCGTCCAGCTGTTCTTCATCCGCGATGTCCGCACCGGCCTCGTCTGGGCGACCAAGATCCTCACCGATCCGTTCCACGACATCAAGCTCTACCACAAGGCGCCGGCCCGGCTGCTGCGCGGCGAGCGGATCGACGGCGCGCACTGATCGCCGCTCCGGTTGAGCGGTACGCCGGACCGTCAGGCGGCGTGCCGGCCCAGCCGCTTCGCCAGCGCCTCCCGCAGGATGCTCCGGCGGATCGTCTTGTTCGTCACGGCGGGATCATGCCACCACCAGCCGGCATCGCGCATCGCCCGGGCCGCCGCGACGAAGCGATCCGCCACCTCGGCGAAGTCGGCATCCGTATAGTTCAGGCTGAAGATGATGCGCCCGGTGCCGACCCAGCTGAGCGCCAGCCCCTCCGCGCGGAGATGATATTGCAGCATCCAGTTGTAGCGCGACGGCCGCGGGTAGTTCACCGTCCAGATCGACGAGAGATTGGCTACCCTCACCGGCAGATCCTCGTCCGCCAGGCGACGGTTGAGGCTTGCGGCGCGCCCGTCCCACCGCGCGTCCAGATCCTCGTAGAGCGCGGCGATCGCCGGTGTCTCCAGCCGGCGCAGGAACGCGTCCATCGCCGCCATCACATAGGGATGCGCGTTGAACGTGCCGCGCGCGAAGCAGATGTCGCCCGGCCGGTCGTCGCGATAGCGCCGCATCAGCGCCGCGCGGCCGCACACCACCCCCACCGGCAATCCGCCGCCCAGCGTCTTGCCATAGGTGATGAGGTCCGGCTCCACCCCGAAATACTCCTTCGCGCCGCCCGGCGCGAGGCGGAAGCCGGTGAACACCTCGTCCAGGATCAGGACGATGCCGTTCGCCCGGCACGTCGCCGCCAGCCGCCGCAGCCACGCGCCATAGGCCGCACGATCCGCAACCGCCCCCCCGCGGCCGTCCACCAGCGAGCTATCCCCCGGCGCGCCTTTGTTGGGATGCAGCGCCTGCAACGGGTTCACCACCACGCAGGCGATGTCGCGGCGGGTCGCCAGCACCGCCAGCGTCCGCTCGCTTATGTCGGCCAGCGTGTAGGTGCGATCGGCCGATACCGGATTGCCGATGCCGGGCTGTACCTCGCCCCACCAGCCATTATAGGCGCCGGCGAAACGGGCGATCCGATCGCGGCCGGTGTGATAGCGCGCCAGCCGCACCGCCTGCATCACCGCTTCGGTGCCGGACATGTGGAAGGATATCTCGTCCAGCCCGGAGATCGCGCGCAGCCGCGCCACATTGTCGGCCAGGACCGGGTGGAAGCCGCCCAATACCGGCCCCAGATCGCCCGCCACCACACCGGCTTCCGCGATGCATTGCTTGTAGAAATCATAGCCGAACAGGTTGACCCCGTAGGAGCCGGTCAGATCGAGGAAGCGGTTGCCGTCCAGGTCGGTCACCGTCACCCCGGCCGAGGATCGCAGGAAGGCGCCGGTGCCGAGATGCTTCATCACCATCCGGCGGAACTGGAACGGCACCCGGTAGGCGCTGGTGAATTGCAGGTCGGACAGGCCGGGCTTCACCCGCTCGGTCAGCGCCACCGTCTCGCCGAACCGCTCGCGATACAGCGCCGCCAGCGCGGCGAACCCGACGCGGCGGCGCTCCGCGATTTCCTCCGGCGCGTCGTCGGCGCGAAAAAAGCGTTGCTCGTCATAGTCGTAGAAGGGGATCAGCCCGGCGATCCGCTTCGCCATGCGGACATGGCCGCCGAGCGAGGGATGCTTGGCGCGCGACAGGGTGAGCCGCCGCCTGGCCTTGCCGGCGACGGCGACGAAAGCGACGGCGCCGGCGGAGCAGGCGGCGAGGGTGGGAAGAAGTCTGGCCATGACGCCGCTCGCTACGCGCCGTTGCGGACCATATCGTGACACTCCGCGCCGCCATCGCCCGGATCGTGCTGCAGGAGGATCTCAACTTCCTCCTCACAAACCGTATCCCGCGCCGCCTCGCCACCCGCTTCATCGGCTGCTGGAGCAAGATGGAGCACCCGCTGGTCCGCATCCCCTCGATCGCGCTGTGGCGCTTCTTCTCGGATGTCGATCTCGCCGACGCCCGCAGCACCCGCTTCCGCAGCCTCCACGATGGCTTCATCCGCGAACTGGCGGAGGGCGCCCGACCGTTCGCTCCCGATCCGGCGGTGCTGGCCAGCCCGTGCGACGCGATCGTCGGCGCCTGCGGGCGCATCGCCGGCGACATGGTGCATCAGATCAAGGGCTTCCCCTATACGCTGCCCGATCTGCTCGGCGACCCGGCCGAGGCGACGCCGTTCCGCGATGGCAGCTACGTCACCCTGCGGCTCACCGCCGGCATGTATCACCGTTTCCACGCGCCGCACGATCTGGAGGTGGAGCAGGTGACATACATCTCCGGCGATACGTGGAACGTGAACCCGATCGCGCTCAAGCGGGTGGAGCGCCTGTTCTGCCGCAACGAGCGCGCGCCGATCCGTGGTCGGCTGGGCGGCACCGGCCTGCCGATCCTGCTGGTGCCGGTGGCGGCGATCCTCGTCGCCAGCATCCGGCTCACCTTCGTCGATACGGTGGCGAACATCCGCATCGGCGGGCCGCGGCGCATCCCCTGCGCCGCGCGGCTCGCCAAGGGGGAGGCGATGGGCTGGTTCGAGCATGGCTCCACCATCCTGCTGTTCGTGCCCCCCGGCTTCCGCCTCGCGCCCGGTATCGCCGAGGGCGCGCCCATCCGCGCCGGTGAGGCATTGATGCAACTGCCGGAGCAAAGCGACGGCTGATCGGCCAGCGGCAATCGTCTGTCATCAAGCAGCCATATTCGATTAATAGGGCCGCCGCAGCGCCTGCCAGCCAGGCACCGTCACCGCGACGACATATCGACAGGATAGCGCGCCGGTGGCCGAACAAAGGGGAATGATCTTGACCAAATTCGCCACGAAGCGGCTCGCGCTGCTTGTCGCCACCGCCATGTCCGCCGCACTCGGCGCCGGCACCGCCGCCGCGCAGCAGGCGACCGCCAGCCAGACGGCCGATGCCGGCGACGATCTCGGTGAGATCGTCGTCACCGCCGAGCGGCGCTCGGAGAATCTCCAGCTCGTGCCGGTCTCGGTGGGCGTGCTGCAAGGGGCCGATCTGCGCGCCTATACCAGCGGCGGCGACGATACGCTGCTGTCGCTCGCCGGCCGCGTGCCCAGCCTCTATGCCGAGACGACGACCGGGCGCATCTTCCCGCGCTTCTACATTCGCGGCCTCGGCAACATCGATTTCTACCTCGGCGCCTCGCAGCCGGTCTCGATCATCCAGGACGATGTCGTGCTGGAGCATGTCGTGCTGAAATCGAACCCGGTCTACGATGTCGGCCAGATCGAGGTGCTGCGCGGGCCGCAGGGCTCGCTGTTCGGTCGCAACACCACCGCCGGCATCATCAAGTTCGATACGCTGAAGCCGACGCAGGATTATACCGGCCGCGCCACTGCGACCTACGGCACCTACAACACCGTCACCGTCGATGCCGGCGTCGGCGGGCCGATCCTGCAGGACAAGATCGCCTTCCGCCTTTCCGGCCTCTACCAGCGCCGCGACGATTATGTCGACAACGCCTATACCGGTGCCAGCGCCGACGGCACGGTCGCGCCGAAGAAGAACGCGCTCGGCGGCTTCGAGGAGAAGGACGCCCGCCTCCAGCTGCTGTTCACCCCCACCGAGACCTTCTCGATCCTCGCTTCCGGCCACATCCGCGATTATGACGGCACCTCCACCCTGTTCCTGCGCCAGGGGCTGGTGAAGGGCTCGAACGATCCGATCGCGGCGCGCAACACCGTCCGCTACGACGAGGCGCAGGACAATCCGCAGGCCTACAAGACCAAGGGCGCCTCGGTGAAGATGGAGATGGATTTCGGCGCCGCCGCGCTCACCTCGATCACCGCTTATGAGACGACCAAGGGCTTCAGCCGCGGCGATACCGACGGCGGCGCCGCGGCCGACTTCCCGGTCGCGGGCGTGCCCAACGGCTTCGGCGAGAGCCAGGGCCAGATCCGCGATCTCGATCAGTGGACCCAGGAGCTGCGCCTCGCCAGCAGCGGCGACACCGCGTTCAAATGGCAGGTCGGCGCCTTCTACTTCGACAGCCGCGACATCACCGATTTCTACCAGCGCGCCTTTTTCCTCACCACGGCGGCGCGCAACCCGAACAATTGGGTGCGCCTGCTCAACCGCAACGAAAGCTGGGCCGGCTTCGGCCAGGCCAGCTATCGCGTCGGCAAGCTGACGATCACCGGCGGCGCGCGGATCACTTATGATCGCAAGCGCACCCTGCTGCTGAAGACGGCGGACACGGCGGGCGGCGTCGTCACCTATCGCGGTCGCCGCGATGTCACGCTCTCCGATACCAAGCCCAGCTGGGACGTGTCCGCGCTTTATGCGGCCAGCGACGCGGTGAGCCTCTACGCGCGGGTCGCGCGCGGCTTTCGCGGGCCGACGATCCAGGGCCGCTCGGCCGTGTTCAACTCGGACTTCACCACCGCCGATTCCGAGACGATCACCTCCTACGAGGCGGGCGTGAAGACGCAGTTGTTCGATCGCAAGCTGCGCCTGAACGCCACCGGCTTCGCCTATCGGGTGAAGAACATCCAGCTGAACGGCAATGACATCAACGGCAACGGCGTGCTGTTCAACGCCGACAAGGCCGATGCCTATGGCTTCGAGGCCGACGCCGAACTGCGCCCGATCCCCAATCTCACTTTGTCGGCCGGCGCCAGCCTGCTGCACACCGAGATCAAGGACAAGAATGTCTATGCGCAGGTCTGTCAGCTGAACGGCGTGGTCGTCTGCACCGTGCTCGATCCCACGATCAAGGTGGGCGCCAACACCTTCGCCCAGATCGACGGCAACCCGCTGCCCAACGCGCCCAAATATAATTTCAACGTCTCGGCGCGCTACGATCTGCCGCTTGGCGGCAGCGGCAAGGCGTTCGTCGCGACGGACTGGAACGTGCAGGGCTATACCAATCTCGTCCTCTACCGGACGAAGGAGTTCTACGCGAAAGGCAATTTTGAGGGCGGCGTGCGCGCCGGCTTCGAAGGTGGGAACGGCGCCTATGAAGTGGCGGTGTTCGCCCGCAACATCACCAAGGAAAAGAACCTGAAGGGCGTGATCGAGAATTACATGGCGGCCGTCTATAACGAGCCGCGCATCATCGGCGTCTCTCTCAGCGGCAAATTCTAGGCGCTCCAGGTTGCACCGCAGGCAAGGCCGGTGGCGAGACGATCGCTGCCGGCCTTGTCGCGCCTGCGATCAACCCATTGCGCACATCGGCGAATCGGATAGGCTGGCGGTTGGAGAGGACGAACTGAGGCGCAAAGCTGGGAGGTCGTTCGATGATCGAAAAGGCCGGAATGCCCGATAAGCAGGCCGATCGCGGTTCCGGGCGTCGTTGCCATCTGGTCGGCCGCTTCGTTGACAAGGAAAGCTGCTTCGCGCTGCGCGACGATAGCGGCGGCGAGATCTGGCTGGAGATGGAGCGCATACCGCTCCACCTGCTCGACGAGGAGGTGGAGATCACGGGCCGCCATTATGGCGAGAGCCTCGTCTGGGTCGAGGCGATCGGGCCGATCCGCAGCCTGTCCTGAGGCCCGCTCAGGCAGCCCGCCGGCCGCTGCCGGGTGCGTCCCGGGACACCATCGCGGTGCCGGCATGGGCGACGTAGCTTTTCTCCTCCGTCAGCCCCGATTGCAGCAGCAGGTTGATCCGGCGCTTGATCGCGGCGCGTTCGTCGTTGTGCTGGTAGACGGCGCGGGCAAGGCGGATGAACTCGGCGCCGAACCGCCCGGCGGCATCCTCCGCGCGGATCGCATCCTCTATCTCCCACAAGGCTTCGTTCACCCCGCGCAGCGCGTCGACCAGGGGGGCCACGCCCGGCCGATCCAGCGCCTCGGCAGCGATCGCATCCAGTAGGCAATGCTCCGTCTCGATATTGGCGCGCGCGTCCGGCCGGGTGATGCGCGCGCGCTTGATCGCCAGGATCGTCAATTTGTCGAGCAGTTCGCCCCACGAGACGGGCACCTCCGGGGTCGGCACAATCGTCATCGGCATCCCTCCGTCGCCAGGATGGTCCGTTCCGCGAGATCGCGTTCCACCTCCGCCACCACCGCCGCCCAGTCGCCCGGCCGGGGCTGGGCATAGAGCCGCATCGCCGGATACCAGGCGCTGTCGCGCCGGTCGGGCGCCCACCGCCAGTCCGGCTCGGCCTTCAGCAGCAGCCAGGTCGGCCGGTCCATCGCCCCGGCGAGATGCGCGATCATCGTATCGACGGTGACGACCAGCGACGCCCCCGCCACCAGCATAGCGGTCTCGTCCATGTCGAACGGACAGCCTTCCGGGTTGAGCACCGGCAGGTCGGTCGGCTCGGGCATCAGCGTGATGCACGGCGCATGCCGGCACAGGCGGGCCAGCAGGTCCGGCGGCACGCACCGCGTCCGATCCCAGTCGCCCGCCCCGTAATTTAGCGCGACAGTGCCGTCGGGCAGGGTGGCGGCACGCGCGGCCAGGTAGGGCGGCAACGCATCCGCCGGCGTCGCCCGCAGCGCGAAATCGAGTTCGGTGATCTCCAGATTGACCTCGCGCGGCGCGATCGGATGGGCCGGATCGAACGGCACGAGCGCTACGTCGCTGGCGATCCCCGCGATCAGCCGCAGCAAACGGGGCTGCACCTCGACCGTCACGGACGCGGCGCGCGCCGCCAGCAGCGGCAGGAAGCGCGCATATTGGATCGTGTCGCCCAGCCCGTGATAGCAACGCACCAGCACGTCGCGGCCGTCAACGGCCCAGCCATCCCACACCCAGCGTTTGTGGTAGGGCAGCGTGGGATCGTCGCAGGTCGCCGGATCGCGCTCGGCCAGCGTCATCGCGGCAAGCGCCCACGCATCGGGGTAGCGCCCCGCCCGCATCGCCGAAGCCCACATCTCCATCCGATCGGCCATTACCCCTGCAAAGCCCGCTGCCGCGCCCCGGTTCCATCCGGGTTCGGACTCCGATGAATTTAGCCGTCCGCGCCCGCCGGCCCGAACCGGGAACGGCAAGCGCTTCTGTTGGTTGGCGAAACGGGATAGAGGCCGGCGCGCCGGTCTGGCCAAGGGGAATAATCGTTGAGTCAGTGTTTCGATCGATCCGCCCGGCACGAGGCGGCAGGCTCGTTGCGGTCGCGTATTGATGCGCTTGGCCCCTGGTTCCACAATATCGATCTCGGCGGCGTCAAGACCGCGCCGGATCATTTTCTCGGCGACTATCCGCAATCCAAGTTCGATCGCTTCGCGTCCGCGCTGCCGGCCGATCTCACCGGCAAGAGCGTGCTCGATATCGGCTGCAATGCCGGCTTCTACGCATTCGAGATGAAGCGGCGTGGAGCCGCGCGCGTGCTGGGGATCGATAGCGACGAGCGCTATCTGGCGCAGGCACGGCTGGCGAACGAGGCGCTGGGCCATGAGGGTGTCGAGTTCGCCAGGCTCGCCGTGTACGATGTCGCCGCGCTCGGCGAGCGGTTCGATCTCGTGATCTTCATGGGCGTGCTCTACCATCTGCGCCACCCGCTGCTCGCGCTCGACCTCATCCGCGAGCATGTCGCCGGCGACATGCTGCTGTTCCAGACGATGCAGCAGGGATCGAACGACGTGCTCGACGTGCCGGCCGATCATCCCTTCTTCATGCCCGGCACCACCACCCCGCCGGCCTTCTTCGACGATCCCGCTTTTCCGAAGATGCACTTCATCGAACGCGCCTTCGCCGGCGACTGGACGAACTGGTGGGCGCCGAACGCACCGTGCAGCCAGGCGATGCTGCGCGCCGCCGGCTTCACGGTGGAGGCGACACCGGAGCGCGACGTATTCCTGTGCCGGGTCGCGCCGGTGCCTTATGCCGAACATGGCCCGCCCGCCGTCTACCCCGCGGGCGGGCGCGACGAGCGTCTCGTGTCCGAGCGGAGTGTGGCGCGATGCTGACGCCGCCGCG
>CAXTTS010000031.1:0-21346 GCA_964247265.1 uncultured Sphingomonadaceae bacterium | reverse complement strand
GCCCGACCCACCCGTGCCGCCCGGCCCACCGCTGGTCGTGCCGTCGCGCGGCGGGCCACCGGCGCCGGGCGGGCGGGCGGGGCCGCCAAACGGGTTGATTCCGGCCTCGCGCAGCTTGCGATAGGCGTCGATCAGCTTCTGGCTGGATTTCAGCGGACGGGAAAAGGTGATGCCCCAGCGCAACTGCTCGCGATCCTCGCGCGCGAAGTTCACCGGTCGCGCATCGATGCTGACGAGATCGCCATCGGCATCGCGGACGAAGCGATCGGGGAACGCCGCCTCAACCGCCGCGGTGGGCGCCGGCAGATCGGCGATCGCGTTGCGGATGCGGCTGCGGACATAATTGGCGGTGACGCTGAGATCGGTCTTCTCGAACGGCTTGTACGTGAGCCCCAGCTTGGTGACGTGGCGATTGTCCGATTGCAGAGCCGCATTGCCGCCGCCGATCTGCGACACGCTCACCGTCTGCCCGCGCAGATAATCGAACACGCGCACGTCGAGCGTGGCGATCTGCGGATTGCCGAGCTGCTGCACCGTCGGCGCGCCGTCATCGTCCGTCACCGACCAGATCAGGCTCAGGCGATCGACCGGCTTCCAGGTGAGCCCGTAACCGATTGTCGTCAGCGTGCCGAAATCGGAGAGACGATCGAGCGCGACGTTGAAATTGGCCGAGAGATCGCCCGCCACCGACAGGAAATCGTTTCGCCGGCTGGTCAGCGGCACGTCGAGGTTGAGCTGCCCGTTCACGTCGTTACGCGACAAATCAGCCGATCGCGCCACGCCTGAGCGGATGGAGCGCGTATCGAAGCCGATCACCCCGCCGCCAAGTTTGACCGAGGTTGTCACGTCGCCAGCCGGCACGGCCAGCAACGTGCCGTTGGCGACGATCTGAAGGTCGCCGGTATTCGATATGGCGCGTGCGCGATCCGCCGCCAGCGGCGCGATCAGGCTGGCGGGGAGCGGGCCGAACGGGTTCAGCGTCGGGCTGCCGGCGTTCAGCAGCGCCTGCTCCGCCGAAACGTCCACGCCGGTCTCGGTGCGGGTGCGGCTGTCGGCATGATCGTAATTGCCGGTGAGCGACCATTGCCATTTGGCGATCGCGCCGTTCAGGCTGATCCCGGCGTGAGCGGTCTCGCCGGCGATCGTCTGCGCCAAAGCGGACTGGCCGTCCGGATAGCGGTAGAGCGAAACCGTCTGGCCGAACGGCGAATAGGGGCTGCCCGCCGGCACCGCCAGCGTGGCGCCGGGATAGCCGCGCAGGCCATCGCTGCCGGTCGCGCCGAAGCTGCCGTTGATCGTCGCCGAGACCCCGCCGAAGATCGACCGGTTGAGCGTCGCGTTCACCGTCAGCTGGTCGGTCGCCGGCTGCAACGTGCGATAAGGGGTGATGTCGCTGACGTTGGCGACGTTCGGATTGGCCGCGAACTGGGCGAGCGTGGGTATGCCGGTAGCGGCGGACGCCGGCACCCCGGCGACCGTCACGGTCTGCCCGGCGATCGCGCTCAACGCCGGATCGATCTCGCCGCCAGCCGGGTTGGCGACGTTGCCGGTGAAATCGAACGGGCGGCGCGGCGTGCTGTTCAGGATGCCGCGCTGGCTCTCGAGCAGGCGGGCGCTGTTCTGGTAGTTCACGTCCAGGTTGAAGCGGCCGTCGCCCTGGATGCGCAACAGATCGAACTCCGCGCGGCCGGTTTCGCCGCCACCCTCGGTGGAGGTGCCGCCGGTCCCCTCCGCCGTGATCGCGTGGAAGCGGCGGCGCAGCACGATGTTGACCACTTTCTGGTTGGCATTGTAGCCATATTTCAGGCCGACCTCCTCCGGCAGCACGTCGACGCGCTGGATCGCCTCGGTTGGTATGTCGCGGATTTCGGACAGGCCGGAGATGCGCCTGCCGTTGAGCAGCACCACCGGCGCCTCGCCGCCACGCCCCCGCCCGCTGCCGGTTTGCGGCGCGAGTTCGTTCAGCAGGTCGGTGACGCTGCTGACCCCGTAGGAGCGTATCTCCGCCGCGCCGATCTGCACCTCCGGCGGAATATCGCCGATCACCGCACCGGGCTGGCGCGCGCCATTGACGACGATCGTGCCCTCGTCATCGTCCACCGGCGGCTCCGCCGGCCGCGTGCGCGCAGGCGCAGGCGCGGGCGCCTGCCCCTGCGCGGCAGCGACCGTGGCGGTGCCGGCGAGGATAAGGAGGCCGGCGAGGCCGAGGCCGGTGTTCATCGTGCGTATCGTCTCATGCTCATCGCACGGCCCTTAGCCGCGCTTTCCGCCCGGCGTGTGTCAGCGTTGAAATCCGCGACGCGGCAGGTCTGGACCCGGCCGGCGCGCGCCGGTACGGAGGACGGCGTGGTTCCGTAGCTCAGCAGGATAGAGCAGCGAATTCCTAATTCGAAGGCCGCGCGTTCGAATCGCGCCGGGACCACCAACCCCTTGCCGGCGATCGTTTCAGCCGCCGTCCACCGCAAGGCGGCCGAGCGCCGGATCGTCGGTGAAGAAGCCGTCGATCCCCGTCGCGATGTAGCGGCGCATCTCCGCCACCGATCCTGCCGGGTTGCGCGCATTCTCGCCGGCGCCGTTGCGGAAATCGGCGGCGAGGAAGCGGTTCTCCGGCCGGAAGGTCCACATGCGGACGAGCAGCCCGGCGGCATGGGCATCGGCGACGAGCGGGCGCGGTGCCGCGAGCCGGCCATCGGGGCCGAGCGGGATCACCCCGCGCACCGACGGCGCCACGACATCGGCATATCGCTTCATCTCGCGCAGGCCGGCCGGCGTCGTCATCGCGCCGAAGGTCAGCGTGCCGCCCGTTGCGACCACATCGGCCGGCACCTGCGCATCGTCGCCGACCAACTGCATCAGGCGGATATTGGCCGGGTGCCCCAGCTTGCGGCGCAGATAGCGCAAATTCGCCACCTCGAACGACTGGATCTCCACCGGCGCGCGGCGGCTATATTCGTGCGCGGCCAGCAGGGTGAGGAAGCGATCCTCCAGCGGCAGGCCGATCTTCGCGAAATAGGTGGAATGCTTCAGTTCCGGCACCAGCCCGATGATCCGCCCGCGCGCGGCGGCTTCGGCAGCGGCGAAATCGACGATCTCGTCGAAGCTCAGGATCTGGAACTGCCCGTCATAACCGGCGCTCTCCGGGCGGACCGGGCCGAGCCGCTCGACCGCGCGCAGCGTCTTGAGTTCGGCGAGGGTGAAATCCTCGGTGAACCAGCCGTCCTGCGCCTCGCCGTCGATCGTCTTGCGAGTGCGGCGGCCGGCATATTCCGGCCGCTTCGCCACGTCGGTGGTGCCGGCGATGTTGTTCTCGTGCCGGGCGACGAGCACGCCGTCGCTGGTGGCGACCAGATCGGGCTCGATATAGTCGGCCCCGTCCTGAACCGCCTTGGCGTAGGCGCCGAGCGTATGCTCCGGCCGCAGCGCCGATGAGCCGCGATGGGCGAACACCAGCGGCTTGGCCCGCGCCGGTGGCGCCGCGCGGGCGATAGCGGGCGCGAGCAGGGCCGCCCCCGCACCGATCAGCGTCTGCCTGCGGGTCGGCGTCGGGTCGGTCATGCTCTCGTCCTCAGAAGCGTTTGCGGATGGTGCCGAACACCTGACGCGGCGATCCGGCCTGCAACGTGTTGTTCAACGACGTGGCATTGTTGAAGAACTGGCCGGAGCCGAGCGCCGCGATATAGTTCCTGTCGAACAGGTTCACCGCATTCACCTGCAGCTCGAACCCGGCAAGCGGCCCGCCTTCGGGGAAGCGATAGCCGATCGCCGCATCGAACAGCACATAGCCCTTCACCGTCACGTCGCCGGTATAGGTGACGTTGCGGCGCGAGGTGTAGGCGCCGGCGAAATTGCCGAAGAACAGCCCATCGTCATAGTTCACCTCACCCTTGGCGAGATGCGCCGGCGTATCCACGGTGCGGACGCCCTTGGTCGCCACCGGCGCGGCCGTGCCGTTGACGGTGTTGTCGTCATAGGTGCTGTCATTGTACGAATAGGAGCCGATCAGCGACAAAGCCGGCGCGATCCGGTAGGTGGCGCCCACCTCCACGCCACGGCTTGTCACGCTGCCGACATTCTGCAGGATGCTCGGGTTGCCGAGGATGTTCGCGCCGCTGAACGCCGCCAGCAACCGGTTGCGGAACTTCACGTCATACACCGCGACCACGCCGCGCACCGGGCCTAGATCGAAGCGCCAGCCGCCCTCGATCGTGCGCGAGGTTTCGGGCTTCAGCGTGCCGCGGATCGCCTCAAACCCCACCTGGGTGGTGCCGAACGGGCCACGGAAGGAGCTGATATAGGCGCGCATATTCTCCGCATAATTGGCGAAGAACTCTTGCCTACCCGCTTTGAAGGTGGCGCCGATCTGCGGCTGGAACCAGTCCTTCGCGGCGATCTTGCCGTTGATGAAGGGCGTGCCGAAGGTGGTGGTGATGCCATTCTCCACCCGCGCGCCCTTGAAGCCGCCGGCGATCGTCAGCGCATCCGTCACCCGCCAGCTGTCGCTGACATAATATTGGTTGGTGACGGTTGTGAGATCGGTGAGGAAGTCGGAGCGGAACGGGTTCTTCAGGAAATCGGTCACGTCCGGCCGGTTCGTCTGGCTGACGGCATAGTAATTGCGATCGGTCGAGGCCTTGTTGTCCTCGTGCCAATAGCCGATCTGGAAGGTGTGATCGCCCAGCCGTGCGGTGGCGCCGGCGATGCCGCCATCGCGGTTGATACCATATTCGGTGGTGCGGACGGAAAGCGGGAAGCCATCCGGGCTGAACACCGCCGGCGTGTAGATGCCGCCCGAGCCCTTGTCGTAATGATGATAATAAGTGGCCTTCACGTCGAGCCAGTCGGCGATCGGCGCCGCCAGCGTCAGGCCGCCGAGATAGTCGCGCCGGATGCCGCCGCTGTCATAATAGGTGTCGTTCACATTGGTGTAGGGCGCCGGGAACACGGTGCCGGCGGTAGGGAAGGGCAAAGTGCGGCGCGCGGCGGCGGCCGTCTGGTTGGCGCTCACCTGCGACAACAGCACCGCCGTGGCGAAATCGGGCGCGAGGAAATCGAGATCGTAGCCGATCCGCGCGAGCGTGGCGGGCGAGAGATCGGCATAGTTGCGCTCCTTGTGAAGCGAATAGTTCAGCCAGCCGGTGAGCGTGGCATCGCCGATCTTCTGGACGATCTTGCCGTTGATCTTGCGATCGGTCTGCTTGCCAAAACCCTTCCACTTGTCTGCATCGTGATACACGCCGGAGAGCGAGAGCAGGGTGCCAGTCGGCAGTTCGCCGCTGTCGATCCGCGCATAGACGTGGACGGTATCGTACATGCCGTAGGTGGCCGCCACCTCGCCGCCCAGTGTTTCGGACGGCGCGCGCGAGACGAACTCCAGATTGCCGCCGAGATTGCTGGTGGAAGCGATGCCGAGCGAGCCGGCGCCCTGCGACACGTCGACGCGGGCGATATTCTCGGCCGCGATCGCGCGGCTGACGTGCAGGCCGTTGTGATTGTTGTAGAACATGTCGCCCAGCGGCACGCCGTCCAGCGTATAGCCCATCTGGCTCTGGTTGAAGCCCCGCACCGACAGGCGGGTGCCGAGTTCGTAGCTGCCGAACGGATCGGACGATTGCAGCGCCACGCCGGGCAGGCGGGCGACGGCCTTCAGCGGCGAGCTGCCCGGCGCGAGGATGGCGATCGCCTTGTCCGACACCGTCTGTTCCTGCCGCACCTTGCCGGTGCCGTAGACGACGATCTCGCCGGTTTCGCCGCTGTCGGCCGCACCATCGGCCGAGGGAGCTGGAGCGGCATCGGGTCCGGCGGCATGCGCCTGACCGGCGACGGCCATGACGAGGCAGGCCGCGCTGGCGCGCAGCGAGGTGAGCGAGTTCACGAAATTTCCCCTTGGGTATCGTTCTGGGCGACTGAGGCGGGGGCTAGCGGGCGGGCGCGGCAGTTTGGCTACGATGATGCGACAATCCGGTGACAGCATCTGCGCGTCACCCGATCGTCACACAGCCGCACTAGGCGGCAGACATGCCGGCTTTTCAAACCGATGCGCTGTGGCATCGCCGCGCGATCCTCGCGGCGCTGGCGGCGCTCGCCACCGTGCCGGCGATCCCGCTCGACGCTCATGCCCGCACCACCGCCGATCCGTTCGCGCTGGGCGTGGCGAGCGGCGATCCCGCGCCGGACGGCTTCGTGCTGTGGACGCGGCTGGTGGGGCCGGGCGCGGAGCCGCTGGCGGCGGCGGCGGTGCGCGTGGTGTGCGAGATCGCCGACGATCCCGCCTTCCGCCACATCGCCCGCACCCTGCCGATCGTGGCGCACCCCGAGCAGGCGCACGCCGTGCATGTCGAGGCCGCGGGGCTGCGGCCGGGACGCACCTACTGGTATCGCTTCCACGCGCTCGGCGCGACCAGCCCGATCGGCCGCGCCGTCACCGTGCCGGCCAGGGCCGATCGGCTGCGACTGGCGATCACCTCGTGCCAGCATTGGGAGCAGGCCCGCTTCGGCGTGTATCGCGATATCGTGGCGGCCGCGCCGGACCTGATCCTGCAACTCGGCGACTATATCTACGAACAAAGCTATCCCGGCGCCAAGGTGCGGTCGTTCGGCACACCGGAGCCGCGCGACCTGGCCGGCTACCGCCAACGCCACGCGCTCTACAAGACCGACCCCGATCTGCAGGCCGCGCACCGCGCCGCGCCGTGGATCGTGACGTGGGACGATCATGAGGTGCTGAACGACTACGCCAATCTGGCGAACCGCGAGGGCCTGCCTGCCGGCTTGTTCGCGCCGCGCCGCGCCGCCGCCTACCAGGCCTATTTCGAGCATATGCCGATCCGCCCCAGCCTGTGGCGTGGCCCGCCAGCGCCGCGCCTGTTCCGCGCGGTGGACTGGGCGGACGTCGCCTCGCTCTCGGTGCTCGATACGCGGCAATATCGCAGCGCGCCGCCCTGCGCCGCGCCGAACGTCGCCCGCAACGTGCGGCTCGATGCCTGCGCCGAGGCTGCGGCGCCGGACCGCTCGATCATGGGCGCGGCGCAGGAGGCGTGGCTGGCGGATCGGCTGGCGGGGGAGCGGCGGCCGTGGTCGCTGATCGCGCAACAGGTGTTCTTCGCTCCCCTGTGGCTCGATGCGGCGCGTAGCGCCACCTTCAGCGACCAGTGGGATGGCTATGCCGCCAACCGTGACCGGCTGACGGCGGCGATGGGCGGGCCTGCGGTGCGCAACGCCGTGGTGCTGAGCGGAGACGTCCACTCCTTCTGGGCGAACGACCTCTCCGATGCAGCCGGCAAGCCGGTCGGTGGCGAGATCGTCACCTCCGCACTTGGCGCGCTCGGGCCGCCGGCCGGCCGCTTCGGCGATGCGCGGGGCAACAACCCCCACATCCGCTTCAGCGAGGTGGAGCGATCCGGCTATGTCCTGATGGATGTGGCGCGCACGCGGCTGGTGGCGGATATCCGCGCCATCGCCGATCGCACGGAGGCGGCCAGTCCGGTCCGCTCAATGGCATCGTTCGCGATGAACGATGGTCGGCGCGGCTGGCTCGCCTGAGGCGTCGGCCCCCGCCTAACGCGGTGGAATAACGCGATTAAGCGAATCTTCAGCCGCAATCGATTAGGTGGCGGCAATGTCTCCGTCAGGCCAGCAATCGATCCCGCGTGCGGGGATTATGGCCGCGCCGGGGGCGGGGGGCGCGCATGTTCGGCCTGCCTGACGCGGCCGGCGAAGCGAACGCGGAGCAGGACAAAACCTTCTTCAGCGACATGCTGGGTCAGGTCCGGGGCGAACGGCTGTTCGTCGCGATCGTGGCGATCGATCGCTTCGCCAGCTTGCGCCAGCGGATCGGCCATGCGCGTGCGGCGCAGCTGGTGCGCGATGTCGCCGCGCGCGCGCGGCGGGCGATCCCCTCGGCGCGGCTTGGCCGGCTCGGCCGCACCACCATCGAAATCGCCTTCTTCGCGCAAGCGGAGGAGGCGGCGCTCGGCATCCTCCGCGATCTCCAAGCCATGCTGGAAGGCGATGCGGAGATAGACGGCCGTCGTATGGATCTGACGCTCACCGTCGGTCTCGCGGATTCGGCGGGCCCGTGGCAGGACGGATCGGAACTGATCGAGCAGGCCGAGCTTGCTTTGGGCCGGGCGCAATCCGCGCATCGCAAGCTCGTGCTGTTCAGCGGCAAGGATCATGCCGAGGCGATGGACCGGCTCGCGCTCGTCCGCGATCTGGGCGAGGCATGCGATCTCGGCCAGATATCGCTGCTGTATCAGCCGAAGCTGCGGGCGCGCACGGGCACTGTCGACGCGGTCGAGGCGCTGATCCGCTGGAACCACCCCGCGCGTGGCATGGTCTCGCCTGATATCTTCATCCCCTTGGCGGAGGAGTATGGCGAGATAAGGCGGCTGACCGAGTGGGCGGTGGCGCGCGCGCTGGAGGATCGGCGGCACATGCTGTCGCTCGGCCATGAACTGCTGGTCTATGTGAACCTCTCCGGCTGCCTCCTCGCCGATGCCGGGTTCAGGCGCTGGGCGCTCGAGAGGCTCGCCGGCGTGGGTGGCATCGGTTTCGAGGTGACCGAGACCGGCGTGATCGATGATCCGGCCGGCGCGCTCGCCAGCCTGCGGGCCTATGCCGACGCCGGCATCGCGATCGCGATCGACGATTACGGGGCTGGCTGGTCGTCGCTCGCTTATCTCAAGGAACTGCCCGCACGCGAGCTGAAGATCGACCGGATGTTCATCTCCGGCCTCGCCAGCAGCCACCGCGATCCGCTGATCGTGCGCTCGACGATCGATCTGGCGCATGCGCTGGAGATGGAAGTGACGGCCGAGGGCATCGAGGATGCCGCCACATTCGCCCTGCTCAGCGTGATGGGCTGCGATCTGATCCAGGGCTTCCTGATCGCAAAGCCGCTGCCGCTGGCCGAACTCGCCCGCTTCCTCGACGATCTCGCGGTCCGCGCGGACAGCGGCGTGGCGCAGCCGTGGGCCCGCCCGATCAGGCTGTTCGGCCGGTGACGCCCTGCCGATCGTAAATCGTCGCGTTAACTGTCCGCGTTACAAGTCGGATAAGCGTGACACGGCATAAGGCCCTGAGCGGTGACGGGAATCACCGGCGATCGGGGGTTGCAGTGGCGATACGGTATTTCGGAAAAACGGCGTCGCTTGGCGCACTGGCCGTGGCGGCGGGAATGATCGCGGCGGTGCCGGCTCAGGCGGCGGACGGCGACGCGACTGCGGGCGCGAAGCCGATCCAGCCGCTTTATGGCAATATCCGCTCCTTCTACGGCAACATCCGGTCCTTCTCGGGCGACATCAATCCGTTTTACGGCAACATCCGCTCCTTTTGGGGCGATACCAGCCCGTTCGACGGAAACCTCACCGCATTCTGGGGCAACATCCGATCTTTCTCCGATACGTCGGTCGATGGCGTGACGCCCGCGTGGGGCAACATCCGCTCCTTTTGGGGCGATTTCGGCCCGGCTTGGGGCAATGTCAGCAGCTTCTGGGGCAATATCCGCTCATTCGATGCGGCGCCCGGCGACTACACCACGCTGGCAAGCCAGATCGACGGGCTGGTGAACCAGTCCGAGGCGACGTGGGGCGCCGTCGTCCAGGCGAAGACCGGCAAGTCGTTCCGCGACGGCTTCGCCAATGGCGTGCTCGCCAAATATGGCATCGATCTGTCCAACCCCGCCACGCTTGCCAGCATCACGCCGGAGCAGCGCACGCTGTTCATGCTCGACTGGTATGACGGGCTGATGGAATATTCCGGCGTCGATCATGTCGATCACTGGATGAAGACGGCCAACTGGACGCCGTCGCTCACGATCGTGCAGGGGCAGGGCCGGCGCAGCGTGATCGGCCTGCTCGATTTCTCGGTGAACGATGCCGGCACCGCCAAAACGATCACCCAGTTCGATGGCACCTCCACCTTCAGCAACGGGCATGGCGCGGCCGTCGCCAGCCTGATGGTCGCCGCGCACGACGGCAAGGGCGTGATGGGCATCGCGCCGATGGCGACGGTGCTGGCCTACAACCCGTTCGACGCGACCGGCACCGCCAGCTGGAGCGACGTCAGCGACGGCGTGCTGAAGCTGAGCAGCAGCGGCGCCAGCATCATCAACATGTCGCTCGGCGTGTCCGGCTGGACGTTCAACCCCGGCTGGAACACCGTCTTCTCCAACCCGCTGGTGGCCGCGGCGACCAAGAACAGCCTGTTCGTGATCGCCGCCGGCAATGACGGCATCACCCAGACGCAGAACGTCGCGTGGAATTTCCAGACCAACCCCAACTTCATCATCGTCGGCTCGGTCGATCCCAGCGGGCAGATCTCCTCCTTCTCCAACAAGCCCGGCAGCGCCTGCCTCACCGACGCGAAAGGCAATTGCGGCCCGGGCAACCAGCTGAAGAACCGCTTCATCGTCGCGCCGGGCGAGCTGATCCTGGTGGCGGACGACAAGGGCGGCGTCACCCGCCTGTCGGGCACGTCCTTTGCCGCGCCTCTGGTGTCGGGCACGATCGCGCTGGTGCAGAATCGTTGGCCGTGGCTCGCCAACTATCCCAAGGAAACCGCCGACATTATTCTGAAATCGGCCAAGGATCTGGGCACGCCCGGCGTGGACGATGTTTATGGCGTCGGCCTGCTCGACGCCACGGCGGCCAATTCCCCGCTCAGCTTCGACAAGCTCATTTTCTATTCGCAGGACGACAAGGGCCAGACCAAGCCGCAGTCCGCCACCCAGGTCCGCACCGCCGGCGTGCAGACGAGCTGGGAGAGCAAATCCATGTTCTTCTACGCCTTCGAGGCGATCGGCGGCACCTATCGCGACTTCGCCATTCCGCTTTCCACCAAGCTGATCGGCCAGACGGTGCTGACGGCGGCGGGATCGCGCGAGCAGTTCCAGCAATATCTCTACAGCCGCATGACCGACTGGATGAAGACGGCGACGGCACCGGGCAAGCCGGGGCCGGGCTTCGCCAGCTTCACCGATTATGGTGCGCCGGTGAGCAATCCCTACGGCTACAACATCACCATGTCGCTGGCGCCGCGCACTGTGATGCCCGGCTTCCGCCAGAGCACGATGCCCTACCAGACCTCGCTGCGACTGGCGGGCCCGGAGGACAGGTTCGCGGTTCGCATGGGCTTCGGCGACGGCGCGATCGCGCTCGGCGGGCATGACGGCTTCGCGCTGGTCTCGGATTATGACAGCGAGGTCGGCGGCGCCAACCCGCTGCTCGGCATGGCATCGGGCGGCGGCTATGCCAGCGCCGAGATGGCGCTGTCGCCGAAGCTGCGGGTGGCGACCGGCGTCACCCAGCGCACCCTGCGCCGCGATCTCACCGGCCGCTCCTTCCAGGAGCAGGTGGCGCTCGGCGGCGTCGCCCCCTATGAGGCCGGTGCGCAGATGCTGACGATCCGCTACCAGGCCGATCCGCGCCTCACCCTGACGGCGGGCTATACGCGGCTGCACGAGGCATCGGCGCTGCTCGGCGTGCAGTCGGTCGATCCGGCGGACTTCCGCGATGGATCGACGACCAACGGCGCAACGCTCGGCGCGGAGGCACAGATCACCGGCGATCTCCGGCTGTCGGTCAGCGGCACGTTCGGCCGCACCGCATCGGATACCGCGCAGAACCTCGCGGTGAGCAAGGGCGGCCTCATCAGCACCGCTTATGAGGTGGCGGTCGCCAAGGAACGGGTGTTCGACGGCCACGATCGCGCGCGGCTTACCCTGTCGCAGCCGATGTTCGTCGAACATGGCAGCATCGACCTCACCCAGATCGCCGTCGTCGACCGCCAGACCGGCGAACTCGGCCCGGTCACGCAGAGCTTCGACGTGTCGCAGACGAAGCGGCAATATGTCGCGGAGATGCTCTACGCCCGGGCGCTGATGAACGGTGCGGCGGAGATGAGCCTGTTCGGCCGGGCGCAGCTGCGGCCTAGCGCGACGGCGCAGGACAGTGCGGCGCTGATGGCCGGCACCCGCTTCCGCCTGAACTTCTGATCCGCCGGGCTTAAGCCGGATTTCACCTTTCCGCTCTAGGACGGGGAGGTGAAACGAAGGGCGGATATGGGCTGGAAGGCGGCAGCGGCGGCGACGATGATCGGCATGGTGGCGCTGCCCGCTTCTGCCGCGCCAGTAACGGTTGCTCCGGCAACAGCCGCGCCGGCGGGGTCCGCCGCCCAGAGTCGCTTCGATGCGGCGATCGCGGCAGCCAAGCGCGATATGATGGCCGATGCCGATCTCGCCTTCCGGCGGGCATCTGCCGCGCGCGGCATCGCCCTGCACCTGCCCGCCGGCCGATCCGCCCGTCTGGCGCTCGCCACCGCGATGTGGCTACAGGGGGAGGCGCTGATCGGCCTCAACCAGCCCGAACGCGCCGGCCCGATCATCGATCAGGCGCTGCGCGAGGTGGTGGCCGCCGCCCCCCGCTCCAAGCTGAACGGCGATCTGCTGCGATCGCGCGGCGCGGTGTCGGCGATCCTCGGCCGGGTGCAGCCCGCGCTCGCCGATTTCCAGCAGGCGCACGATATCTTCCGCGCGGCCGGCGAACGGCGCAGCCAGGCGATGGCCTTGCAGGAGATCGGCGCCATCTACCTCGATGCCGGCGATTATGAGCGGGTGCTGCGCTATTACGCACAGGCGGCCGAGGCCTATGACGGCGATCCGAACCTGCTCGTCACCACCTACAACAACCGCGCCAACGCGCTCGGCGAGCTGAAGCGTTATGGTCAGGCGGAGGCGGAATATGGCCGCGCGCTCGCCGCCGCGCGGGCGATGCACAGCGCCGTGCTGCAGGTGCGGATCCTCACAAATCTGGCCCACGTCCAGCTGCTCGGCGGGCATCTGCCGCGCGCGGCGGCGAGCCTGATCCAGGCACGCGCCATCGCCGCGAGCGATCCGGCGGCGACCGGCTGGACACCCTTCATCGCCGGCGTCGAAGCGCAGGTCGCGCTGCGGCGGGGGGATGCCGGGGCGGCGGCGGCGCTGATCGGGCGCACGTTCGCCGGCGTCGATCTTCGCACCACCAACATGTCCTATCGCGATTTCCACAGCGCGGCGCACGACATCTACCAGAAGATCGGCGACGACCGTCTCGCGCTCGCCCATCTCGAAGCGTTCAAGCGGCTGGACGACGAGGCGCGCACGCTGGCCGCCTCCACCAACGCGCAGCTGATGGCGGCGCAGTTCGATTTCGCCAACCAGGATCTGAAGATCACCCGCCTGCGCGCCGAGAAGCTGCAGCGCGATGCCCTGCTGGAGCGATCCCGCGCGCGGCTGCGCACCACGATATTGGTCGGCGCCTTGTCCGCCGCCGCGATCGTGCTGGCGCTTTTGCTCTACGGCTATTTCCGCATCCGCCGCAGCCGCAACGAGGTGCGCGCCGCCAACCGCGATCTCAGCCTGTCGAACGAGGCGCTGGAGAAGGCGCTGAAAGCCAAGACCGAGTTCCTCGCGATGACCAGCCACGAGATTCGCACCCCGCTGAACGGCATCCTCGGCATGACGCAGGTGATCCTGGCTGATCGCCGCATCGACGGCCCGACGCGCGAGCGGCTGGAGGTGGTGCGCGGCGCAGGCGAGGCGATGCGCGGGCTGGTGGACGACATCCTCGACGTCGCCAAGATGGAGAAGGGCCGGCTGATCCTCGATCCGGTCGAGCTGGACCTGTCGGCGATGCTGGCGAACGTCGCCTCGCTCTGGTCCGATCAGGCGCGCGACAAGGGGCTGGCGTGGGAGGTGACGCTGGCGGACAGCCCCCGCCGCATCCGCGCGGACGAGAGCCGGCTGCGCCAGATAATCTCGAACCTGCTGTCCAATGCGGTGAAGTTCACCGCCGAGGGCAAGGTGGGGCTGGTTGCCCGCGCCACCGGCCCGGCCGATGACGAGCGGCTGGTGGTGGAGGTGAGCGATACCGGCGTCGGCATTCCGGCCGAGGCGATCGAGAGCATCTTCGAATCGTTCCGCCAGGTCGATGCCGGCACCACCCGCCGCTTCGGCGGCACCGGCCTGGGCCTCGCCATCTGCCGCAACCTGGCCGAGGCGATGGGCGGGACGATCGAGGTGGATAGCGTGATCGGGGAGGGCTCGCGCTTCCGCCTGATCCTGCCGCTCGAACGACTGGCCGATCCGGTGGAGGCCGAGCCGGCTGATGCCGCGCGGGCCGATACGCTCGATGCCAGCGCCGTGCTGCTGCTGGAGGCCAATCCGCTCACCCAGAGCATCCTGCGCGCGGTGCTGACCCGCCAAGTCGCCAGCCTGACGATCGCAGGCAATGTGGAGGATGGGCGGCGGCTGCTGGAAAGCCGTCCGTTCGATCAGGTGCTGGTGGACGGCGCCCTGCTGTCGGCCGGCGGCGCGGACCCTGTGGCGACGCTCGCCGCGCTGATGGCCGGTTCGCCGGCGCGCTGGACGGCGACCTGGCCGCAGCCCGCGCCCGAGCTGGTCGCGGCGTTACTGGATCTCGGCGTGGTGCAGGTGCTCGCCCGCCCGATCGCGCCCGCCGCGCTGGCCGATGCGCTGCGATCGGTGTGCGAAGGCGATAAGGCCGAGACGTCGGATTACCCGATGTTAACTGTGGCCAGCGCATGATCGCCTCAGCGAGGAGCCAGAGATGCAGATCCTGTTCGTTGAGGATGACGCGATGAACCGGCGTGTCGTGCGCGACATGCTGAGCGTGGCGGAGGTCGAGATGGCCGAGGCCGAGGATGCCGAAACCGGCCTGAAGATGATCGAGGACGGGGATTTCGCGATCATCCTGATGGATCTGCGGATGCCCGGCATGGACGGGCTGACCGCGATCCGCAACATCCGCGCACGCGGCGATGCAAAGGCGGACATACCCGTCGTCGTCGTTACCGCCGATACCGCGCTGAACCTGCGCTCCGAATGTATCGAGCATGGCGCCGACGACGTGATCCTGAAGCCGGTGGCGATGAACGACCTGTTCGATTCGATCGGCCGGATGCTGGCGCGCGAGCCGGGCCGAGTCACAGCCTGACGTCACCGCCTGACGTCACCGCCTGACGGGCTGCTCTAGCGCGTCATCGAATAAGGCCGGTCCTTCACCGCCGTCGCCCATGTGAAATTGGGCCGGGCCGCCATGACGAAGCGCAGCTCGCCGCCCGCCATGATCTCGGCATGGCGGATGAAGCTGCGTGGCAGCGGGACGTCGTTCAGCAGCACCTGCCCGACATAGGGATGCGCGTCGTCCAGCCCCTCGGCCAGCACGGTGAAGCGCCTGCCGTTCGGCAGATCGATCGCCCCCCGGCTGACGAACGGGCGGCCGATGGCATATTCCAGACTGGCGGGCGTCACCGGGTAGAAACCCAAAGCGGTGAACACCAGCCATGCCGACATCTGGCCGAGATCGTCATTGCCGGCCAGGCCATCCGGCGTCGGCTTATACTGGCTGTCGACGATCTGCTTCAGCCGCGCCTGCGTGCGCCACGGCGCGCCGGCATAGTCGTAGAGATAGGCGACATGGTGGCTCGGCTCGTTGCCGTGGATATATTGGCCGATCAGGCCGGCGATATCCTCGGCATGGCTATAGTCGATCTTCGAATTGTCGAAGTCGAACATCGCGTCCAGCTTGGCGACGGTGGCCTTGTCGCCGCCCATCAGCCGGACAAGGCCGATCTGGTCCTGCGGTGCGAACCAGCTATATTGCCAGGCATTGCCCTCGGTATAATCCGATCCATAGTTGATCGCGGTGGGATCGAACGGCACGCGGAAGCTGCCGTCGCTGTTGCGCGCGCGGACGAAGCCCGTCTTGCGGTCGAACCCGTTGCGCCAGTAGGCGGCCCGCCTGGTGAAGGTCGCGGCGATGTCGGCATGGCCCAGCGCCGCCGCCATCCGCGCGATCGTCCAGTCGTCAAAGGCATATTCCACGGTCTTGGAGGCCGCCTCCGGCTCCCGGTCGATCGGCACGTAGCCGCGCGTCATATACTCGCCCAGTCCGCCATAAGGCGCGTAGGTGGCGCTGGCGACCATCGCCTTCAGCGCCGCTTCCGCATCGAAGCCGGCGATGCCCTTCAGATAGGCGTCGGCGATCACCGGCACGGCATGGTAGCCGATCATCGTCCACGTCTCGCGCCCCTGATATTGCCACACCGGCAGGATGCCATCGGGGCTCGCCTGCTGGCTGGCGATCAGCGAGCGGACGATGTCGCTGTTCGTCTTCTCGGGCTGCACCAAAGTGAGCAGCGGATGCTCCGCACGGAACGTATCCCACAATGAAAAGGTGGAGCGGAAGGTGAAGCCCTCCGCGCGGTGGACCGCATTGTCCGGCCCCCGGTAGCGGCCATCGGCATCGCCCGCCACCGACGGGGCGAGCAGCGTATGGTAGAGCGCGGTGGTCACGCTGCGCCGCATCGCATCCGGCGCTTCGATCCGCACCGCGCCGAGCGCCTTTTCCCACGCGGCGGTGGTGGCGGCGCGCACCGTGGCGAAATCGTCCGGCTCGCTCGCCAGATTGGCGACGGCGCCGGCCTGATCGACCGAGGAGATCGCCACCTTCACCTCCAGCGGCCGATCCAGCACGCCGAAATCCAGCCGCGCCACCAGCGCCCGGCCGCCGAGTTCGACCACCGCGTCGCTGCCCCGGCCCGGCCCCTGAAAGCCCTTATACGGCACGTTCGCCTCGCTGTTGACGAAGCCGTGACCGGCAAGCGGCGCGGAAAAGCGCATCGCGAAGAACAGCATCCGGTCCGGCGCCCAGCCGCGCGTCTGCCGCGCGCCGGTGATCGTGCCGTCCGGCAGCAGCCGCACCGACGACCACAGGATCTTGCCCGGGTAATCGTAGAGCGAGGTCCGCAGATCGACGACCAGATGCGCCGTCTTGCCGGCCGGGAAGGTATAGCGGTGGACGCCGATCCGCGTGCCCGCCGTCATCTCCGCGCGTACCCCGGCATCCGTCAGCGTCACGGCATAATAGCCCGGCCGCGCCGTTTCGCTCGCATGGTCGAAGCGGGAGCGGTAGCCCGATCCCGGTTGCGCCGCATCGCCCGGCTCGATCGGCACGCTATCACCCGCCACCGGCATCACGAGGATATCGCCGAGATCGGAATGGCCCGCACCCGAGAAGTGGGTGTGGGAGAATCCCTGGATCGTCGGATCGGAATAGCGATAGCCCGCCGCCCAGCGATAACTCTCGCGTATTTGGTGGCCGGTATCGGTATCCGGGCTCAGCTGCACCATCCCGAACGGCGCCACCGCGCCGGGGTAGGTATGGCCCTCGCCGCCGGTGCCGATGAAGGGATCGACATCGTCGATCGGCGCGGCGGCGACCGGCGCGGCGAAAAGGGCGAGGGCCGGCAAGGCGGCGAGTATGGCGCGAAGCTGCATGGCGTGAGGGTGGCCGAGTTGGCCGCGAAGCACAACGCATCGATCGCGGGCGATGCGGACCTGCCCTATAGTCCAGTGCGATCACCGGCGCGCATCGGCTAGCGCGGCAACGCGAGCGGAGGATGAGAGCGATGAGAGCCTGGCAACTGGACGCCTACCCGGATGGCAATGATTTCGCCGCCGCCATCCATCTGGTCGATGTGCCGCAGCCCACCGCCGGCGACGGCGAGGTGGTGATCGCCAACGAACTCCTCTCGCTCGACGCCGGCACGCGCATGTGGATGACGCCGCGCACCGACAGCTACCAGCCGCCGATCCCGCTCGGCAGCCTGGTGCCGGGGCTGGCGCTGGGTCGCGTGGTGGAATCGCGCGCGGCAGGCTTCGTCCCCGGCGACTCTGTGCGCGCGTTCGGCCAGTGGGCGGAACGGTCGCTCGTCCGGCCGGAACTGTCCGGGCTGGCGAAGCTGGAGGAGAGCGTCGCCGATCCGCGCCAGCATCTCGGCGTGCTCGGCATGAACGGCTGGACCGCGCTGGTCGGCATCGCCGAGGTCGGCCGCACCCGGCCGGGCGAAACGGTGCTGGTCTCCGCCGCCGCCGGCGCCACCGGCATCATCGCCGCGCAGATCGCCCGCATCCTCGGCGCGCGGGTGATCGGCATTGCGGGAGGGCCACGCAAATGCGCCTGGCTCACCGAGGAACTGGGGCTGGATGCGGCGATCGATCATCGCGGCGATGATGTGGCCGGCGCGCTCGCCGCCGCCGCGCCGGATGGAGTGGACGTCTATTTCGACAATGTCGGCGGCCCGCTGCTCGATGCCGTGCTGCCCAACATGGCGCATTACGGCCGCATCGCCCTGTGCGGTCTCGTCGCCGGCTATGCCGAGCAGCAGCCCGGCCCGGTGCGCTTCGACCAGATCCTCGCGCGCCGCCTCCAGGTCACCGGCTTCTTCTCGCCCGACTTCATGGATCGCGGGCCGGAGCTGACCGCGCGACTGCGCGGCTGGCTGGACGATGGCGTGCTGCACATGCCGTTCGACGAGACGGCCGGGCTGGAGAACGTACTGCCGGCCTACACGAAGCTTTTCACCGGCGGAAATATCGGCAAGGTGATCGTCAGGCTGTAGCGCCTGAGTTCGCCGTGCGGAGATTTCAGCGATGCCTTTACGCTCGACGGTCTGGACGGCTGGGGGCTGTTCCCAGCATCCTCGACCATGAGGGCGCCGGCATCGTGCGCGGTGGACGCGGGCGTGACGAGCGTTTCTCCCGACGACCGGGCTCGACCTGATGATTACCCACGTCCTCTCGTCCAAAAAGATCAACAAAAGCTTTGACCTGATGCATGCCGGCGAGAGCATCCGCTCCGTCGTGGTTTATCGAAGGGAACGACACGATGTTCAGCCATGTGATGCTCGGCGCGAATGATTTCGATGCCTCCAAGGCGTTCTACGATGCCACGCTCGGCGCATTGGGGGCGAAGTCGGGCTTCGTCGACGATCAGGGTCGCGCGATCTGGATGCACGATGGCGGCCTATTCCTGCTCACCCGCCCGATCGATGGCGAGCCCGCCACCTGCGCGAATGGCGGCACGGTCGGCTTCACCTGCGCCTCGCCTGAGATGGCCGATGCGTGGCACGCGGCCGGCGTCGCTAACGGCGGCACCAGCATCGAGGATGCGCCGGGCGTGCGTGAAGGTTCCGGTCAACGCTATTATCTGGCGTATCTGCGCGATCCGGCGGGCAACAAATTGTGCGCGCTGCACCGGATGGGCTGATGGAGCAGCTTTCCGGCAATCGCGCGTTCGGCGGCAACCAGTGCGTGTTGAAACATGCCTCCGCCGCCACCGGCACCGAAATGACCTTCTCGGCCTATGTCCCGCCGCATGAAGCGGGCGCGCGGTTGCCGGTCGTCTGGTATCTCTCCGGCCTCACCTGCACCCACGCCAACGTGACGGAAAAGGGCGAGTATCGCCGCGCCTGCGCCGAACTCGGCCTGATCCTGATCGCGCCCGATACCTCGCCGCGCGGCCAAGGCGTGGCGAACGATCCGGCCGGCGCCTATGATTTCGGCCTCGGCGCCGGCTTCTACGTCGATGCGACGGAGGCGCCTTTTGCGGCCAATTACCGCATGTGGTCCTACGTCACGGAGGAACTGCCGGCGCTGATCGCGTCGCATCTGCCGGCGGACATGGATCGTCAGTCGATCATGGGCCATTCGATGGGCGGCCACGGTGCGCTGACGATCGCGCTGGGTCTGCCCGGGCGCTACAAGGCCGTCTCCGCCTTCTCGCCGATCGTTGCGCCGATGCAGGTGCCGTGGGGGCAGAAGGCGCTGGCCGGCTATCTCGGGCAGGATCGGGCGGCGTGGCGCAGGCATGATGCCGTGGCGCTGATCAAGGACGGCGCACGGATGGCCGACATCCTCGTCGACCAGGGCGAGGCCGACACCTTCCTCGCCGAACAGCTCAAGCCCGATCTGCTGCGCGACGCCTGCGCCGAGGCGGGTATCCCGCTGACGCTGCGAATGCAGCCCGGCTACGATCACAGCTATTACTTCATCTCCACCTTCATGGCCGATCATCTGCGCTGGCACGCCGCGCGGCTGGGCTAGGCGAAGGCGACAGGCCTAGCGCCGGCGATGATGCCGGTCGGGCGGCGCGGCGCCGTCGTTGCGGGATGGCGGGATCAGCCGGGGCAGTTCGTCGCGCACGATCGCGCCGTCGCCGTTGCGGTCGAGCAGCTTGAACCGCTTCTCCCCGGCGATCGCGAACTCCTGGGTCGTCACGCCGCGATCGAGATTGGTGTCGGCATAGGTGATCGGCTCGGGGATGGCGAGATAGCCGTAGCGGCCCGCGCCCAGCCGATCGGGATAGGGCGCATCCGTCACCTTGCCGTCCGAATCGACCTTCACCTTGGACGGATCGCCATAGGTGCTGATGACGTGGATCTCGGGCACGATATCCCGCTCGTACCGCTCGATCTCGGTCGGCCCGATCACGCCGTCATGATCGGTGTCGAGCGTCTTGAAAAAACGCGCCGCCTCCTGCTGGAACTCCTCCAGCGTGATGCCGCCGCTGCGATCGAGATCCGCTTGCTCAAACCAATGCTCCGCGCCGGAGAGCTTGTCCGGCGAGTGGAAGGGTTCGCCCATCGGGCTGATGAAATCCGGCCCGCCGATCAGCGGCACGAGGCTGGCCGCCGTCCGGCCCGTCACCGTGATCTCGCCGGCGGGGGGGGCGGGCGGGGCCGGCGCCTGCGCCTGCGCCGCCGCCGCGATCGGCAGGATCACAGCGCAGCCGATAAGCGCATGCCGCCAAGCTGCTGCCACAAAACCTCTTTCCGATCGCCACCGTCACCGCCCGCATGCGGGCCCGCTTGCTTTAGCCCGATCCGATGCCGCCGGGCAATGCCGGGGTCGGCTGCGGTCCACGCCCGTCCCGGCGGCCTTCGTTCAGCACCCGGCCATGCTCGCCCGCGCGGCAGACTTTAGTCGTAACGCTCCGGATTTCGGGCTTCGATAACCCTGATCCTGCTATGGCGCACGACATGGAACAGGATCAGGATCAGGACGCCGCCGTCGTTCGCCGCTGGCTGGCCGGCGCGATGGCGGAGCTTCCCGCCGATCTGATCGCCGGCTTTGTCGACGAATGCCTGCGCGAACTCGGCGAGCACAAGCCGACCTTCCACTGATCGCGGCAGCGGGATCGCCGCTGTCCTACCCGCAACGGTGTCGGCTATCCTGTTGCCATGCCCTGTCGCCGCCCCGCCTCCACCAATCGCCCGCGAGGTTCGTGGGGAAGGCGCCTCGCCCCGTCACGTACCGTAACTTTCATAACCTTCCGGGCGGTCGGCATCCCCTTCGCAATGCAACGCTAAAGCAAGCGCGACTGGCGCCGTTACCGGGATCGAGACTGCTGCGGACGGACCGCTGCAACTAGTCCCGGAAGGATACCAGACCAGTGACCGTCATCAACACCAACTCCGCCGCCCTCCGCGCCCAGAACGCGTCGCGTTC
>CAXTTS010000030.1:19178-21583 GCA_964247265.1 uncultured Sphingomonadaceae bacterium | reverse complement strand
CGATAGAGCCGGGTGGAGGTGGTGAAATAGGCGCGTGGCGAATGGCCGGTGCAGGTGCCGTGCTTGGCCCATTCATGCTGGATCAGCTGGGTGGAAGGCGTGCTGCACAGCGCGGCGCGGATCACCGGCTCCGGCAGCGGCCGCGCGGGCTGGCAATATTGCGGCCATGTCTCGCCGGTGCCGTCCGGCCAGAGGCCGTGCAGGGTGAAGCCGAACGGGGTGGCGGCGGCGCATTGGAACGCGTCCTTCGCCGAACCCTCCTTGCCGTGGCAATAGTTTGGCGCCCAGCTGAGCGCGAGGGTGTAGCCGCCGATCGGAATATCGCGCCGGGGATTGTCCGCCGTCGGCCCCTCTACCTGCGATGGCGGCAGTACGGACGGGATCGCGCAGGCGCGATATTGTGCCTGTGCCGCTACCGGGAGCAGGCCGGCGAGCACGGCGGAGACGGTGACGGACAAGCGCATGATCGCCCCTAGGCCAGTGCGAGATCGAGACCGATGTCGGCGGCGGGGGCCGACTGGGTGAGCCGGCCGACCGAGATGTAGGTGACGCCCGCCTCCGCAATGGCGCGGATCGTGTCGAGCCGCACGCCGCCTGACGCCTCGGTCGGCACCCGCCCGCCGACAAGCGTGACGGCACCGCGCAACGTCGGCGGGTCCATATTATCGAGCAGCAGATGGGTGGCGCCGGCGGCCAGAGCGGGCTCGATCTGGTCGATCCGGTCCACCTCGACGATGATGCGATCGATCCCGGCGGCAACGGCGCGGCGCACCGCCTCCGCCACGTCGCCCGCTACCGCGACATGATTGTCCTTTATCATCGCCGCATCCCACAGGCCCATGCGATGATTGGTCGCGCGGCCCATGCGCGTGGCGTATTTCTCCAGCATCCGCAGGCCGGGGATCGTCTTGCGCGTGTCGAGCAGGATCGCGCCCGTGCCGGCGATCGCATCGACATAGCTGCGCGTGAGCGTGGCGATGCCGGACAGATGCTGCACCGTGTTCAGCGCCGACCGCTCCGCCGTGAGCAGCGCGCGTGCCCGGCCGCGCAGGCGGAGGATGTCGGTGCCCGGCCCCACCTTGTCGCCATCGCCGACCAGCGCCTCGATCGCCACCTCCGGATCGAGCGCGCGAAAGAAGGCCTCGGCCAGCGGCAGGCCGGCGACGACGATCGCATCGCGGCTGTCCATCACCCCGTCGAACATCGCATCGGCCGGGATCACCGCGGCGGAGGTGACATCCTCGCCGGGCCCGAGATCCTCGGCGAGCGTCGCACGGACGAAGGCATCGACATCGAACCGGTCGAGCGAAAACGGCATCGGACACTCCGGAAGGTTAGTAACATTACGGTACGTGGCGGGGAACCCTCCCCGCAAGGTGCGGCCAGCGATCGTGACGTGAGACCGGCAGGGGGTGGAAGCGGCCATGCCCGTTCCTACCATTCGCCCGGTCCCGTCGGACAGTCAGTCCCCTGTCACCTGCCGCAGGCCGAGATCGCCGAGGCCGATCGTGCCGCTCGCCATCGCCAGCATCCGGTCGAGCGGCGCCTTGGCGGCCAGCCGGGTGGCCTCGTCCAGTTCGATGCGTGGCTCCAGATCACGCAGGGAGAGGTACAGCTTCTCCATCGTGTTCAGCGCCATATAGGGGCACATGTTGCAGTTGCAGTTGCCGTCCGCCCCCGGCGCGCCGATGAAGGTTTTGGAAGGCGCCGCTTTCTCCATCTGGTGGATGATGTGCGGCTCGGTCGCGACGATGATCGTCTCGGCGGGGGTGGATAGAGCGAATTCCAGGATCGCCCGCGTCGAGCCGACCTGATCGGCATGATCGAGGATGTAGGCGGGGCATTCCGGGTGCGCCGCCACCGGCGCGCCCGGATGCAGCGCCTTCAGCTTGAGCAGTTCCGTCTCCGAAAACGCCTCGTGGACGATGCAGGCGCCCGGCCACAGCAGCATGTCGCGCCCGGTCTTGCGGTTGAAATAGGCGCCCAGATTCTTGTCCGGCGCGAAGATGATCTTCTGGTCCAACGGCAGCTGGCTGAGGATCTTTTCGGCCGATGACGACGTGACGATGATGTCGCTATGCGCCTTCACCGCCGCCGAGCAGTTGATGTAGGTCAGCGCGATGTGATCGGGGTGCGCCGCGCGGAACTTGGCGAACTGTTCCGGTGGGCAACTATCCTCCAGCGAGCAGCCGGCGGCCATGTCCGGCAGGATCACCGTCTTCTCCGGGCTCAGGATCTTGGCGACCTCCGCCATGAAGCGCACGCCGCAGAAGGCGATCACCTCCGCATCGGTATCGGCTGCCTTGCGGCTGAGATCGAGACTGTCGCCGACGAAATCGGCGATGTCCTGCAATTCCGGCTCCTGGTAATAATGCGCCAGGATCACCGCGTTGCGCTCCTTGCGC
>CAXTTS010000030.1:0-19168 GCA_964247265.1 uncultured Sphingomonadaceae bacterium | reverse complement strand
AACACGTTCGCGACGCCGTTCCTGTGCAGTCCGTTCGATCTCGGCGCGGATATCCACGCCAGCGAGCGATCCGCCCATATGCAGCCGTGCGTCCATGTCAGCGTCTCTCCGTCGCGGCGTTGGTGGCGCCATATACGTCTTGCAGGGAAGTGGAACGATCAATCCGTTCGTCAAGTCGCTGCGAAAAATCCTGCTCGTCGGGGAAGCGCACCCGCACCTCCGCCTTCAGCCCGGCCGCACGCAAAGGCAGTGCGAAGCTGCGCTCGATCGCACGCCGCGTGGCATCCTTGGCGAGGTTCATCGGCACCGGCAGGCGGGCCTGACGCAGCAGCTCGGCCTGCCCGGCGCGCCGGTTGGCCGCATCGAGTTGCTGGCCGGTATCGGTCATCCGCAGCAGCAGCCCGCCGCCATCATATTCGCGCAACTGGGTGAGATCGATCTGCGGGCCGACCACCTCGACCGGCGGCAGCGTGACGAGCAGTTCGCCCGGCCCCGCGTTCCAGCGTACGTCCTGCGGGCGCAGCTTCGCCAGATCGACCTCGTAGCGGACGAGACCGGGCAGGATGAGCGTCCTGCGCGCGCTGAGGCCGAAACGGGACTGGGTGGCGGTGACGACCGCGACATAGCTGGCGACGAAGGCCGACAGACGATTCTGTTCGCGCAACCCTTGCAGGCTGGCGGAGACGATCGTCTCCGGCGCCGGGTTTAGCACCTCGCTTGCGCGCCGCTCGACATAGAGGATGCCCGCCAGGATCAGCGCGGCGACGAGCGCCACGGGCAGGAGCCAGCGGAGGATGCGCGTCACGCCGCGAGCCGCCACGTCTCTCCGTCGCGCAGCACCGTGCCGCGGCCTTGCAGATCGAGCAGATGCGCCAGCACCGATCGCCCCGCCGCGCCGTGCAGGCGGGGATCGAGGCCGACATACATCTTCTCGACCATCTCCGGCACCGCGCGCCCCGCCTCGCCCAGCAGGCGGACGATCTGGCCCTCGCGCTGCTTGCGATGGCCCATGAGGCCGCGCACGAGACGCTGCGGCTTTTCGACCGGCTCGCCATGCGCGGGGTAATAGACCCGGTCGTCACGGCCCATCAGGCGGTCGAGGCTGGCCATATAATTGGCCATGTCGCCATCGGGTGGCGAGATCACCGTGGTGGACCAGCCCATGACATGATCGCCGGTGAACAAGGCCTGCGCCTCCGGCAGCGCGAAGCAGAGATGGTTGGAGGTGTGGCCCGGGGTCGCCACCGCCTCCAGCGTCCAGCCGGGGCCGCTCACGCGATCACCATCGGCCAGCACGCGATCGGGCGCATAGTCCATGTCAAACGACGCATCGGCGCGGGGGCCGTCATCGCTCAGCGCCAGCGGCGCGCAGCCGACCACCTCGGCGCCGGTCGCCGCCTTCAGCAGCGCCGCCGCCGGACTGTGGTCGCGGTGGGTGTGGGTGCACAGGATCGCGACGATCCGCTCGCCCGCCGTCGCCGCCAGGATCGCGGCGACATGCTCCGGCAGGTCGGGGCCGGGATCGATCACCGCCACCTCATCCTGGCCGACCACATAGGTCTGCGTGCCGGTGAAGGTGAAGGCGGAAGGATTGGGCGCCAGCACGCGCCGTACCAGCGGGTGAAGTACCTGCGTGACGCTGGGAACTTGCTCGGTCATGCGATCCATGTGGCACCGACCGCCGGATATTTGAAGAGGCCGCGCCAACCTGTCGGACCAGCTTACACTCGGCCTGTCCAGCGAGGGCACGTTAACCAGCGAAGACCACGGGATCGCGTGGATCGGCGGTTCTGGCACGACGATTGCGTTGGGGCGTGCGTTCCAAAACTCGTTCCCGAGTGGCGGGCCGATGCTGACTGGTCTCGCATCGGCCCGCGCCTGATCTCAGCCGGCCTGGGGGATGCCCTTCTCGGCGAGCAGGTCGGTCAGTTCGCCCGCCTCGTACATCTCCATCATGATGTCCGATCCGCCGACGAACTCGCCCTTGACGTAGAGCTGGGGCACGGTCGGCCAGTCGGAGAACTCCTTGATGCCCTGGCGGATCGCCTGATCCTGGAGGACATCGACGGTGGCATATTCTACGCCCAGACGATCGAGGATCGCGATGGCGCGGCTGGAGAAGCCGCATTGCGGGAACAGCGGCGTGCCCTTCATGAACAACAGCACGTCGGCGGACTGGACGGCGGTGGCGATGCGGGTCTGGGTGTCGTCGCTCATGGCGCAATTCCTGTATTGGGGACGGCGGTGGTCAGTTGCAGCGCGTGCAGCACGCCGCCCATGCGGCCGCCGAGCGCATCGTAGACGCGCTGGTGCTGGCGCACGCGGGGCAGGCCACGAAAGCTTTCGCTCACCACGCGGGCGGCATAATGATCGCCGTCGCCGGCAAGATCGGTGATCTCGACATGCGCGTCGGGGATCGCGGTGCGGATCATCGTCTCGATGTCGGCGGCGGCCATCGGCATTACTGCGCTTCCATCAGCTGGCGCCGCGCCTCGATCGTGCGCTGGTCGAGCGCCACGCGGATGCGCGCCTCGTCGATGTCGACGCCGGCGGAGACGAGATCGCCGAGCAGCTTGCGGATCACGTCCTCGTCGCCGGCTTCCTCGAAATCGGCCTGCACCACCGCCTTGGCATAGGCGTCGGTCTCGGCGGGGGTGAGCTTCATCAGCTCGGCCGCCCAGGTGCCGATCAGGCGGTTGCGGCGGGCGGTGACGCGAAAGGCCATCTCCTGATCGCGCGCGAACTTGGTTTCGAAGCCGCGCTCGCGTTCGTCGAAGGTGGTCATGCGTCTGCTCCCGCTGATGTCACCCGATCAGATAGGGCGGCATGCCACGCCGCGCAACGTCGCGCGACCCGCTCAGTCCAGCGTGACGACGAGCTTGCCGGTCGCCCCGCGCGAGGCCAGCCGCGCGATCGCGTCGCCGGCGCGGGCGAGCGTGTAGCGGGCCGTCACCTTCGGGCCGATCCGCCCTTCGCCCCACAAGGCAAGCAGGCGGGCGATGTTGGCGGCGTTGGCGGCGGGATCGCGCGCGGCGAAGGCGCCCCAGAACACACCGCACACATCGCAGCTTTTCAAGAGAGTGAGGTTCAGCGGCAGCTTCGGGATGCCGGAGGGGAAGCCGATCACCAGATAGCGCCCCGCCCACGCGATCGATCGCAGCGCCGGCTCGGCATAGTCGCCACCCACCGGATCGACGATGACGTCCGCGCCCGTGGCGCCGAGCGCCGCCTTGAACCGCTCGGCCAGCGCCCGCGACCCGTCCCTGTCGAACGGCGCGCGATCGTAGACGATCACGGCGTCCGCGCCGGCCCCGCGCGCGACGTCAGCCTTTTCCTCGCTGGAGACGGCCGCGACGACGCGCGCGCCGAGCGCCTTGCCCAGTTCCACCGCCGCCAGCCCGACGCCGCCGGCCGCGCCAAGCACCAGCATCGTCTCGCCCGCCTTCAGCCGGCCGCGATCGACGAGCGCGTGGATCGCGGTGCCATAGGTCATCAGCAGCGCCGATCCCTCGGCGAAGTCGAACCGGTCGGGCAGCAGGAAGGCGGCGCTCGCCGGCACCGCCACCTTTTCCGCCAATCCGCCGCTTAGGCACATCGCGATCACCCGGTCGCCGGGCACGCAGCCGGTCACGCCCTCGCCCACTGACTCGACGATGCCGCCCACCTCGGAACCGGGCGCGAACGGGCGCGGCGGCTTGAACTGGTAGCGATCCTCGATGATGAGCGCGTCGGGGAAGTTGAGCGCACAGGCGCGCACCGCCACCACCACCTCGCCGGCGCCGGCCACCGGATCGGGCAGATCGCCGATCGCCAGCGTTTCCGGCCCGCCGGGGGCGGTGGAGAGGAGCGCCTTCACGCCGCGAGCCACGGCCGTTCGGCGGCGACCCGCGCCTCGTAGGCGCCGATCGCGGCATCCTGTGCCAGAGTCAGCCCCACCTCGTCGAGCCCGCCAAGCAGGCAGTCGCGGCGGAACGGATCGATCTCGAACGCAAAGCGGTCCTGATAGGGTGTGGTCACGGTGCGGTTTTCCAGATCGACCGTGATCGGCTGATCCTTCGCCACCTCCAGCAGCCGGTCGATCGCGGCCTGTGGCAGCACCACCGGCACGATCCCGTTCTTCACCGCGTTGCCCGAGAAGATGTCGGAAAAGCTCGGCGCGATCACCGCCGTGATGCCGAGATCGAGCAGCGCCCAGGCGGCATGTTCGCGGCTCGATCCGCAGCCGAAATTGTCGCCCGCGATCAGGATCGGCGCGCCGGCATAAGCGGGATCGTCGATCACGTTACCCGGCTCCTGCCGCAGCGATTCGAACGCGCCCCGCCCCAGCCCGGCGCGGCTGATCGTCTTGAGATAATGGGCCGGGATGATGACATCCGTATCCACATTCTTGCGGCCGAGCGGATAGGCGCGGCCTTCCACGATCCTGATCGGGGTCACGCTGCGGCTCCTGAAGCGGCGAAGATGCTCGGTTCGCGGTACGTCCGCTCTGCGGCCTGATCGGCGGTGCGGCGTTCGCCGTAGCGCACTTCGATGCCGGCGAGTTCGGCCGGCTCGAACAGCCGCGCGTTCACGCCCATCCGGTCCCGCCCGGCCGGTTCGATGAAGGACCAGTGGGTCGTCGCCCCACACCTGCCGCAAAAATGAAAATGCAAATTGGGATCGGCCTTGTCCGACCGCGCATAGGCCTGCGTCTCGCCCACGACATTCACGGTCGAGGCGGGATAGTAGGACCACATCGCGCCCAGCTTGAAGCAGGCCGAGCAGTTGCACAGGTTCAGGTAAGCGGGCGGCGTGGGCACCGTGATCGTCACCGCGCCGCAGTGGCAGCGCCCGTTCATCCCATCATCTCCCGCACGTCGGCGAGCCGGCCCGTCACCGCCGCCGCCGCCGCCATCGCCGGGGAGACGAGGTGGGTGCGCGCGCCCGGCCCCTGCCGGCCAACGAAATTGCGGTTGCTGGTGGAGGCGCAACGCTCCCCCGGCGGCACCTTGTCCGGGTTCATCGCCAGGCACATCGAGCAGCCGGGCTCCCGCCACTCAAATCCCGCCTCGATGAAGATGCGGTCGAGCCCCTCGGCCTCCGCCTGCCGCTTGACCAGCCCGGAGCCGGGGACGACTAGCGCCTGCTTCACATTGCCCGCGACATGCCGCCCGCGCGCCACCGCAGCGGCCGCGCGCAGATCCTCAATCCGGCTGTTGGTGCAGCTGCCGATGAAGATATTCTCCACCGCCACGTCCTGCATCCGCATGCCCGGCACAAGGCCCATATAGTTCAGCGACTTGCGCGCTGCCTCCTGCTTGGAGGGATCGGCGAAGCTCATCGGATCGGGCACCGCGCCGGTGATCGCTACCACATCCTCCGGGCTGGTGCCCCAGGTGAGGCTGGGCGCGATCCCGGCCGCGTCGATCACCACCACCTTGTCGTAGGTCGCGCCCGGATCGCTGGCGAGCGTGCGCCACCAGGCGACCGCCCCGTCCCATTCCGCACCCGTCGGCGCCATCGGCCGGCCCTTCAGATAGGCGAAGGTCGCATCGTCCGGCGCGATCAGCCCGGCGCGCGCGCCGCCCTCGATCGACATGTTCGAGACGGTGAGCCGCCCCTCCACCGACATCTCGCGGAAGACGTTTCCGGTATATTCGATGACATGGCCGGTGCCGCCCGCCGCGCCGATCAGCCCGATCACGTGCAGGATCACATCCTTGGGGCTGACGCCGAAGCCGAGCACGCCCTCGACCCGGACCTCCATCGTCTTCGACTGTTGCAGCAGCAGCGTCTGCGTCGCCAGCACATGCTCGACCTCGGACGTGCCGATGCCGAATGCCAGCGCGCCGACGCCGCCATGCGCCGCCGTGTGGCTGTCGCCGCAGACGATCGTGGTGCCGGGCAGCGAAAAGCCCTGCTCCGGCCCCACGACATGGACGATGCCCTGCTCCGGCGCGGTCGCCGCGATATAGGGCACGCCGAACTCGGGGGCATTCACCTCCAGCGCGGCCAGCTGCTGCGCGGATTCCGGATCGGCAATCGGCACGCGGTTACCCGCCGCATCCACCCGCGCGGTGGTCGGCAGATTATGATCGGGCACCGCCAAAGTGAGATCGGGCCGCCGTACCTTGCGCCCGGCGAGACGAAGCGCCTCGAACGCCTGCGGGCTCGTCACCTCATGGACGAGATGGCGATCGATATAGATCAGGCAGGTGCCATCGTCGCGCCGGTCGACGACATGCGCGTCCCAGATCTTCTCATACAAAGTGCGGGGTGCGGTGCTCATGCCCGTGCACTTAATCGCTGGCCGGCGGATTGCCTAGATGTCGGCTGGATGGACCGCGTTCCGCTCAGCCAGGCTTGCGCGCTTCCATCGACAGCGATTCTAGCGCGTGGAAACCCTCCGGCATCCGGCTGGTAAATTCCAGGCCGCGCAGCGCCGGCGTGTCGCTCATCGATCCTTCGAACGCGACGACATCGACGAAGCCGGTCGACGACAGCGCGTGGCGCAGCGTCGCCGCGTCGTAGATGAAACGGTGTCCCCAATCGCGCACATAATTGTTCAGCACGACCGCCAGATTGTTCGCCGGCAGATCGGGCGTGAAGGTGCGGCTCGCCCAGTCGATGTAGCGATCCTCCAGATCGCTGCGCTCGTCGCGCTGGAGCGCGATCAGGAAGGCGAGATCGGGCGTGGTGATCCGCACCCGGCCGCCGGGCCGCAGCACGCGATGGCTTTCGCGCAGCATCTCCAGCCCAGCGCGGAACGGAATATGCTCGATCATATGTTCGGAGAACACATAGTCGAAGCTCGCATCCGGCAGCGGAAATGGGCGTGCCGCATTAAGATAGATCTGGCCGACGCGCCACTGGCTGTAATCGGTGTTCAGCCAGCCATCGAGGTGATTGCTGCCCGCCCCAATCTGCAACTTCTTCTCGCCGGAGGCCGCGAGATAGGCGCGCACGCGCCGCCGGTCGCGCCCGGTGAGGCTGCCGCTCCAGCGGCGGACATGCGGCAGCAGCGCAAGCGCCGGGCCTTCCAGCCGCAGACGACGCAGCAGCTTCTGCATGCCGAGCGCGAAGTTCCGGTCGAGGCGCGGCGGCGGTTCGCGGCGTAACACGGATGCGGCCGGCAGTCCGGTTGGCGGCGATGGCATCTGGTGCTCCTGATTGGGGCGGGTCAGCCGATGAGCAGGAAATGATTAACGCTCCGTAATGGTTCCGTCATCCGAATGCGGGAGACGATGCTTATCGTTTCCCGTCCAGTTCCATCCAGTCCTTGAACGGTCGCCGGTAAAGCATGTCGAACACTTCAAGCTGGATGCCGACCGGCTTGTTGCTTTCGGAGTTCCACAGCACGGCCACGCCATCGCGGGTCTTGGGATCGAACGCGATCATCGATCGATAGCCGCGCACCGCGCCGCGATGGCCGACGATCGCATGGCCGGCATATTGATAGTCGCGCCAGCCGAGCGCGTAATAGCCATCGGTCAGCTCGTGGGCGAAGGCCGCGCCGCGCTTGCGCGCCGATGCGGTGGAGACGCGCGGGCGGTGGATATCCTCCAGCACGCGCACCGGCAGCACGCCGCGCATCTGCCCCATCTGCGCGCGCATCCATGTGCCGAGATCCAGCACCGAGGAGTTCATGCCGCCCGCCGCCGGGATGCGATAATAGGGCTCCTCCACCGGCACCGTGCGGCGGCCGACATGCGGCCGCGCCCAGCTTTGCGACTGCATCAGCCCTTCCCGGGTGACGCTCGCCGAAGTCATGCCCAGCGGCGTGAGCAGGCGCTGCTTCACCGCATCCTGATAGCTCTGCTTCGTGACGGCGCGGACGATCTCGCTGGCGGCATCGTAGGCGACGTTCTGATAGGCGAAGCAGGTGCCCGGCGCGCAATAGCGATCGAGGCCGCCCAGCGCGGTGCGGATCACGCGCGGATCGATGCCCTCCTCCAATTTATCGTCATAGGCGTTCTTGACGATGCCGAGCCGGTGCGAGAGCAGATCCTCGATCGTCACCTGCCGCTCGCTGCCACCGGGCAGCTTGAGCGAGGCGGAGTAACGCGACACCGGATCGTGAAGCGACAGCCGGCCCTCCCCCGCCAGCTTGCCGATCATCGTCGCGGCCACACCCTTTGAGAGCGAGGCCCAGCGGAACACGGTGTTGGCCGTCACCTTGTCGGCCGATCCGGCGGTGGTGACGCCGTAGCCCTTGACGAAGCGCAGCTCGCCATTCTCGACCACGGCGATGCCGAGACCCACCATGTCGCGCGCCTGCACCAGCCGGTTCAGCCGGTTGTCGAGCCGATCATAATCCACCTTCGCGATGGCGGAGCCGGGGCGCGCGCCGTCGGCGATCGTCATGCGCACCGACGGCGGCGAGGCGACGGCGGCATCGCCGCTGTTCCGCTCCCACCCCGACTTGCCGATCGTCACCATGCCCAGCCCGGCGACGCCGGCCATGACGGTGACGACGATCTTGAAAGACGGCGTCCAGACCCGTGAGGGGCGCGGCTTGCTATTCTGTTCTGTCACGATCGCTCGACGCAGGAGGATATGGCCCGTGGGCGGAAGCTGTTGATGCGTCGAGTTAAACCGGCCGTCTACACCGTCAGTCGCACCACCGGCACGCTTCGCCGGATCGCGCCGCCATCGCGCCCAGCCAGGATCGGCCCGTTCACGCCGCCTCGGCCATCCGCGCGATGGCGCCGCGCACCGCATCGATCGCCGCCTGCGCCTGCGCGCCGTCCGGCCCACCGCCCTGCGCCATATCCGGCCGGCCGCCGCCGCCCTGCCCGCCGAGCGCCGCCACCGCCTGCTTGACCAGTTCCACCGCGCTGAAGCGGCCGAGCAGATCCTGCGTCACGCCCACGGCGACGGAGGCGCGACCCTCGTTCACCGCGACGATCGCGGCGATGCCCGATCCGAGACGGCCCTTCGCCTCGTCGACCAGCCCGCGCAGGCCCTTGGGATCGAGCCCGTCGATCACCTGTCCGACAAAGCTGTGGCCGCCGACCTGCTTCGGCCCGGCCGCCTCCGCCTTGGCGGGTCCAGCGAGCGCCAGCGCCTTTTTCGCATCGGCCAGCTCGCGTTCCAGTCGGCGCCGCTCCTCGACGAGCTGCACCACCCGGGCGGGCACCTCCTCCGGGCTCGCCTTCAGCGCGGAGGCGGCTTCCTTCAGCCGGTCCTCACGGGCGGTCAGCCAGATGCGCGCCGCCTCGCCGGTCAGCGCCTCGATCCGCCGCACGCCGGACGAGACGGCGCTTTCGCCGACGATCTTGAACAAGGCGATATCGCCCAGCGCATTGACGTGGGTGCCGCCGCACAGCTCCACCGAATAGCTGTCCGCATCCGCGCGGCCCATCGACAGCACACGCACCTCGTCGCCATATTTCTCGCCGAACAGCGCCATCGCGCCGGCGGCGATCGCCTCGTCGGGGGTCATCAGCCGGGTGGTGACGGCGTCATTCTCGCGGATGTGGCGGTTCACCTCCGCCTCCACCGCTGTGATCTCGGCCGCGGTCATCGCCTTCTGATGCGAGAAGTCGAAGCGCAGCCGGTCCGCCGCGACGAGGCTGCCCTTCTGCGTCACATGCTCGCCAAGCTGGTGGCGAAGTGCGGCGTGGAGCAGATGGGTGGCGCTGTGATTGGCCCGCATCTGCGAGCGGTAGGCGGCATCGACCGACAGATGCACCGCATCACCGACATTCACCTCGCCGCCTTCCACCACCGCGCGGTGCGCGTGCAGCCGGCCGAGCAGCTTGGTGGTGTCGCGCACCTCCGCCTCGAAGCCGTTGTCGCCGGTGATCGTGCCGATATCGCCGCTCTGCCCGCCGCTTTCGCCGTAGAACGGCGTCTGGTTGGTGAGGATCAACACCTCCTCGCCGGTCTGCGCCTGGGCGACGCGCCGCCCCTCGCGGACGATCGCGACGACACGGCCCTCGCCCTCATGCGCGCCATAGCCGATGAATTCGGTGCCGCCCTCCGCCTCGGCGATGTCGTACCAGATATCGTCGGAGGCGCGCTCGCCCGATCCCTTCCACGCCGCCCGCGCCGCCGCCTTCTGCTCGGCCATCGCCGCATCGAAGCCGGCGCGATCGACCGCGAGATCCTGCGCGCGCAGCGCATCTTCCGTCAGATCGTAGGGGAAGCCAAACGTGTCGTAGAGCTTGAAAGCGACCGCACCCGGCAGCGTATCGCCCGCGCTCATCGTGCCCGTCGCCTCGTCGAGCAGGCGCAGGCCGTTGGCCAGCGTCTGGCGGAAGCGGGTCTCCTCCAGCTTCAGCGTCTCCTCGATCAGCGGCTGCGCGCGCACGAGCTCGGGATAGGCCGCGCCCATCTCGGCGACGAGCGCGGGCACCAGCCGATGCATCAACGGATCGGCGCTGCCCAGCAAATGCGCGTGGCGCATCGCGCGGCGCATGATTCGCCGCAGCACATAGCCGCGCCCCTCATTCGCCGGCAGCACGCCATCGGCCACCAGAAAGCCGGATGCGCGCAGATGATCGGCGATCACCCGGTGCGAGGCGGTGTTGGCGCCATCGGTGGCGGTGCGGGTGAACTCGCCCGAGGCGGCGATCAGCGCCTTGAACGTATCGGTATCGTAATTGTCGGTGACGCCTTGGAGCACGGCGGCGACCCGCTCCAGCCCCATGCCGGTATCGATCGATTTCTTCGGCAGCTCGCCGACGATCTCGTTATCCGCCTGCTCATATTGCATGAACACGAGGTTCCAGATCTCGACGAAGCGATCGCCATCCTCATCGGGGCTGCCGGGCGGGCCGCCGGGGATGTGATCGCCATGATCGTAGAATATCTCCGAACAAGGTCCGCACGGGCCATTGTCGCCCATTGCCCAGAAATTGTCCTTGGTCGGGATGCGGATGATGCGATGTTCGGGCAGGCCGGCGATCCTGCGCCACAGATCGAACGCCTCGTCGTCGGTGTGGTAGACGGTGGCGGTCAGGCGATCGGCGGGGATGCCCCAGGTTTTCGTCAGCAGCGTCCAGGCGTGGGTGATCGCCTGCTCCTTGAAATAGTCGCCGAACGAAAAATTGCCGAGCATCTCGAAGAAGGTGTGATGCCGCGCCGTATAGCCGACATTGTCGAGATCATTATGCTTGCCGCCAGCGCGCACGCACTTCTGCGACGAGGTGGCGCGCACGAACGGCCGCGTCTCCAGCCCGGTGAACACGTTCTTGAACGGCACCATGCCGGCATTGACGAACATCAGGGTCGGGTCGTTGTGCGGGATCAGCGGCGCGGACGGCACCGCGACATGCCCCTCGCCGGCGAAGTAATCGAGGAAGGAACGGCGGATGTCGTTGGTCGATGTCATCATCGCGATTTAGGCGAGGCGGTGGCGCGACTCAAGCGCGCTACTCGCCCGCATCGGCGCCGGGGCAGCCGAATTGCGCGGGCAGCGGGCGCAGGCGCTCGGGCGTCATCTGGCGGGCGGTCGCCTCGTCAAGGAAGCTCTGTTCCTCGCGGACGATGCGGAAGCGTCCGTCCGCTTCGCGGTGCCACATCAGATAGCCGCAATGCAGCCGGATATTGGGGAAGCGCCCGACGAAATCGGCCGCGACATAGAGGCCGGGCGTGTTGGCTCCCGGCGGGTCCTTTTCCCATGTCATCAGCACGATTCGCCGCTCGCCGCCGGTGCCGGCCGCGGCCTTGAACGCGGTCGCCTGCGAACGGTAGAGATCGGACGTCAGATAGGCGCGCACGCTTGGGGCGAAGTCGGCATAAGCGGCCTCAAGCCGGCCGCCATCCTTCGCGGCGAAATAGGCATAGCTGCGATCGAGCAGCGCCCGCTGTGTCGCGGCATCGGGGATCGCATCGCCCGCCTGTGCCGGAAGCGGTCGAGCAGGCGACACCGCCGTCGGTGTCGGCGCGGCACCGGCGACGCAGCCCAGCCCAACGACGCAGGCGAGCAGCAGACCGGCAGCGAAGCGCCAGGCGCGCCGCTCCGCCGCTCGGCCGGGTTCAGGCGCGTCACGGTCCGGCACCCGCCTCCCCCTCGCGCGCTCAGGCGAAGGCATAGGGTCCGCCGGTCGCCAGCGCGCGCGCATAGGCTGGCCGGGCATGGATGCGGGCCAGCCAGTCGATCAGTTGCGGGCGGCTTTCATCCAGCCCGCCGCGCTGGCGCGACGCTTCGAGCGGAAAGCTCATCATCACGTCGGCGGCGGTGAAATCGCGACCGGCGAACCACGGCCGCTCGGCCAGCTCCGTCTCCAGCCAGTCGAGATGGGTGTCGAGCATCGCCTGGATCGGCTTCCTCGCGGGCCGACCCAACAGGCCGAGCCGACCGATCACCAGCAGCGCGAACAGCGGCGGCATCATAGAGCCTTCGGCATAATGGAGGAAGTGACGGTAGCGCAGCGCCGCATCGCGATTGCCCGGCGCGCCAAGCCTGCCACCGGCGCGATCCACCAGATATTCGACGATCGCGCCGGTCTCCGCGATCACCCGCCTGCCGCCGGACGTATCGCCATCATCCTCGATCACCGGCGCCTTGCCGAGCGGGTGGACGCGCTTGAGCTCCGGTGGGGCGAGCATCGTCTTGCTGTCGCGTTCGTACCGCTTCACCACATAGGGAAGCTCAAGCTCCTCCAGCAGCCACAGGATGCGCTGCGAACGCGAATTTTCAAGATGATGGACGATGATGCTCATCGCCGCAGCCTAACTCCGAAGCGGGCGGCAGGCGAGAGCGATCCCGCGCCCGCCGCCTGATCCTCAGGCGTCGTCATCCTCGCTCGGCCCGGCCATCATCGCCTCGCTGATGCCGGCGGCGTTCGCGCGGATCGCCTTTTCCAGCTTCTCGGCGACGTCGGGATGCTCCTTCAAATAGGTCTTCGAATTTTCGCGACCCTGGCCGATCCGGATCGAATCATAGCTGAACCACGCACCCGATTTCTCGACGATGCCCGCCTTGACGCCCAGGTCGAGGATCTCGCCCATCTTGGAGACGCCCTCGCCATACATGATGTCGAACTCGACCTGCTTGAACGGCGGGGCGACCTTGTTCTTCACCACCTTCACGCGGGTGGAGTTGCCCACCACCTCGTCGCGATCCTTGATCGCGCCGGTGCGGCGGATATCGAGCCGCACGCTCGCATAGAATTTCAGCGCGTTGCCACCGGTCGTCGTCTCGGGCGAACCGTACATCACGCCGATCTTCATGCGGATCTGGTTTATGAAGATCACCAGCGTCTTCGACCGGCTGATCGATCCGGTGATCTTGCGCAGCGCCTGGCTCATCAGGCGGGCCTGCAGGCCGACATGGCTGTCGCCCATCTCGCCCTCGATCTCGGCCCGCGGCACCAGCGCGGCGACCGAATCGATCACCAGCACGTCGATCGCGTTCGACCGGATCAGCGTGTCGGTGATCTCCAGCGCCTGCTCGCCCGTATCGGGCTGCGAGACGATCAGATTGTCGATGTCGCAGCCGAGCTTCTTGGCATAACCGGGATCGAGCGCATGTTCGGCATCGATGAACGCGGCGGTGCCGCCAGCCTTCTGCGCCTCGGCGATGGCGTGGAGCGCCAGCGTCGTCTTGCCCGAGGATTCCGGCCCGTAGCTCTCGACGATGTGGCCCTTGGGCAGGCCGCCGATGCCGAGCGCGATATCGAGCCCGAGCGATCCGGTGGACACCGCCTCGATCTCCACCTTCTCGCGGCTGCCGAGCTTCATCGCGGAGCCCTTGCCGAACGCACGGTCGATCTGCGCGAGGGCGGCCTCCAGGGCCTTCTGCCTGTCCATCTCGGACTTTTCCTTCTCGGTGCCGATGAGTTTCAACTGTGCGGCCATGGGTTCTCGCTCCCTCGTAGATCGCGCGACGGCGCCGTCAACGTGACAGCGATGTAGCGCGCTTAGGCGATCGGAACAAGAGGGGAACGAGACAGGATCAGACGCGGGCCACCGCATTGTCGATGGCGGCCTGTATGCCATCCATAGTGAACGGCTTGGAAAGTTGCGGCGCGGCGGCATGGCGCGCGGGCGGCGGATCGACATGGCCGCCGGTGGAGATCAGAAAGGCGATGCCGCGATCGGCCAGCAGATCGGCGACCGGCCACGAAGCCTCGCCGCCGCGCAGATGCACATCGAGGATGGCGACGTCCACGCCGCCTTTTTCCACCGCCGACACGGCGTCCGCAACGCAATCCGCCGTGCCCGCCACGACGTGGCCGAGCGTATCGACGAAGTCTTCGAGCATCATGGCGATCAGGGGTTCGTCCTCGACGATGAGGACCGAGAGAGGCGCGTTCATGCCGGCGTTCTACGCATCATTACGCCTCCGGGATAGACCCTTTCGCCCGTAGCGCATCCCGCGCGGCCACTGCAAGTTGCTGGACGGAAAAGGGTTTGGCGATAAATGCGACGCGGTCGAGATCGATCGAGCGGCGCAACTGTTCCTCGGCATAGCCGGACATGAACAGGATCGGCAGGTCGGGATATTTGGTGCGGGCGTGGCGCACCATCGTCGGCCCGTCCATCGTCGGCATCACGACATCGGAGATCAGCAGGTCGACCGGCGGCTGATCCCCGCCGGCGCGGCTTTCGAGCAGATCGAGCGCCTCCTCGCCATTGGCGGCGGTGAGCACCTTATAGCCCTGGCGGGTGAGCGCCCGCTCCGCCACCGCGCGCACCATATCCTCATCCTCGACGATCAGGATCGTGCCGGTGCCCCACAGTTCCGCCGGCTTTTCGCGCGGCGGCGGTGGCGCCGGCGCCTCGGCGGGGCCAGTCGCGCGGTGGACCGGCAGGTACATCACGAAGCTGGTGCCCTCGCCCACCGTCGAATCGGCGAAGATGAAGCCTTCGGACTGTTTGACGATGCCATAGACGGTCGACAGGCCAAGTCCGGTGCCCTTGCCGACTTCCTTGGTGGTGAAGAACGGCTCGAATATCTTGGACAGCACGTCCGGCTGAATGCCCGAGCCGGTATCCGATACGCTGAGCGCGGTATAATCGGCGGCCGGGAGGATATCGATCTCCAGCTTGCGCGCCTGCGCCGCCGAGACCGCATAGGTCTGGATCGTCAGCGTGCCGCCACCCGGCATCGCATCGCGCGCGTTCACCGCGAGATTGACGATCACCTGCTCCAGCTGCCCCGGATCGGCGCGCACCGGCCCGAGATTGCGGCCATGCTTGACGTTCAGCGTCACCGTCTCGCCCAGCAGTCGCTTGAGCAGGTTGGAGACCTCGGACACGACATCCGGCAGTTGCAGCAATTGCGGCCGCAACGTCTGCTGACGGGAGAAAGCGAGCAGCTGCCGCGTCAGGCTGGCGGCGCGGTTGGAGTTCTGGCGGATCTGCTGGATGTCGTCATAATCGCTGTCGCCGGGGGCATGGCGCATCATCATCAGGTCGCAATGGCCGATGATCGCGGTCAGGATGTTGTTGAAATCATGCGCCACGCCGCCAGCGAGCTGGCCCACTGCCTGCATCTTGGTGGCCTGCAACACCTGCCGCTTGAGCTTGGATTCCTCGCTATTGTCCTTCAGGCTCAGCAGCACCGCGGCATCGCCCAGCCCCTTGGCGCTGGCGATCGTCAGCGCCACCGGCTCGTCCGCCCGCCAGCACAGCCGCACCGAGAGATCGCCCGGCACGCGGTGGCCGGCGGAGAAGCGCCGCACCGCATCGGATACCGCCGCCTTGTCCTCCTTCACCACCAGATCGCCGGGATAAAGGACGGACTGCCCGGGCGGGATCGCGGCGGCGCGCTCGAACGCCTCGTTCATGAACAGGATGCGCCCGTCCCTCTCGGCCAGCGCAAGACCGAGCGGCAGCATGGCGAGCAGGGCGTGGACGTTGGCAGTGGCGGTCCGTCGGCCGCCCGGCTGCGCCGCCAACGCGCCATCCTCGTCGAACAGCAGGATGATCGCGGCCTGCCCGGCGCCGCGATCGTCCAGCGGGATCTGCACCAGCCGCAGCGGGGCCGCCATCTCGCTTTCGGCGGCGAAGCGGATATAGTCGTCGGCGCCGGTCGCCAGCAGATCGACGAACGGCCGGCCGGCGGGCACCGCATCGGGCCGGCCGAGCGCGCGCGCCAGCAAGGCGCGGTTGGCCGCGATCAGGGCGCCGCCTTCGTCCACCAGCGCCGCCATCACGCCCGCCGCGCCGAGCCGGTTGCCGCCCTCCCCGGCGATCAGCGCGCGCGCCTCGGCCAGCAGGTCGATCACCTCGGCGGGCACGAGACGCCAGACGAGATACTCGTCGCCCCGCCCGGCGCGCGACACCCGTGCATCGAAGCGGCCGTGCGCGCCGACGAGATCGCCCGCCGCGCCGGTGCCGTCGCGCCATGCTGCCCGTCCGGCTGCGGCGAGCCGCTCGACGCCATTGTCGTGCAGCGGCACGCCGGAGGGGGCCGGCCAGTCGCCGAACCATTCGCCGTAGCGGCGATTGGCGCAGACCAGCCGGCCCGCCCGATCCGTCACCGCGATCGGCTGGGGTGCGTCCGCGATCGCCGCGTTGGTCAGCGCCCAGTCGATCGGCGCCGCCTCGGTGGCGGCGGCGGGGCGCAGCCGGCCGGCGAGGATCATCAACGCAGTGACGACGCAGAACACCGCCAGGAACACCGTCGAGACGAGGACGCTGTCGACCACCCACAGCAGCAGCAGCGCCGATGCCACTCCGGCGCCCAGCACGGCGAACAAGGCCAGGCGATCGGCCGGCCTGGCGGGGAAATGCGGTTGCGCGGGGGAAGCCATCGTCGCCGTCATCCTCCGCGCATGGCCGCGCCGTCAAGCGCGGCGGCGGCTCACCAGATCCGCACGCGCGCGTCCGGCGCGAGGTACAGCTTGCCGCCGGGCGCCGGCTTGTAGGCCGAGTACCAGGGATCGAGATTGCGCACGACATCGGCGCGCTGCGGCGACGGCGAATGCGGATCGGTGAGCAGCCGCTGGCGCAGGTTCGCCTCGCGGTAGCTGCGCCGCCACACCTGCGCCCAGCCGAGATAGAAACGCTGGTCGCCGGTCGTGCCGTCGATCACCGGCGCGGGCTTGCCGTTCAGCGAGAGCGCATAGGCCTCGTGCGCCACCGTCAACCCCGCGAGGTCGGCGATGTTCTCGCCCAGCGTCAGCCCGCCCTGCACATGCGCGCCGGGCAGCGGCTCATAGGCGTCATACTGCCTAACCAATTTGTCTGTCAGCGCGGTGAAGCGGGTGACGTCCTCCTTGGTCCACCATTCCGCCAGCCGTCCGGTGGCGTCATATTTGCGGCCCTGATCGTCGAAATGATGGCTGATCTCATGCCCGATCACTGCGCCGATGCCGCCATAGTTCACCGCCGGATCGGCCTTCGGATCGAAGAAGGGCGGTTGCAGGATCGCCGCCGGAAACACGATCTCGTTCCACACCGGATTGGCGTAGGCGTTGATCTCCATCGGCGTCATGAACCATTCGTCGCGGTCGGCGGGCTTGCCCAGCTTGGCCAGGCTATAATCCCATTCGAACCGGGCGGCGCGGCGGACATTGCCGTACAGGTCGCTGCGATCGATCGTCAGCCCGGAATAATCGCGCCACTTGGTCGGATAACCGATCTTGGGGTGGAAGGCGGCCAGCTTGGCGCGCGCCTTCACCTTCGTCTCGGGCGCCATCCACGTCAGGTTGGCGAGGCGATCGTCCATCGAGCGGATGATGTTGCGCACCAGCCGGTCCGCCTCCGCCTTCGCTTCCGGCGGGAAGTAGCGGGCGACATAATCCTTGCCCACCGCCTCGCCCATATTGTTCTTCACCACGGCCACGCCGCGCTTCCACCGCTCGCGGATCTGCGGCGTGCCGTCCAGCGCGGTGCCGTGATAGGCGAAGCTGGCATCGACGAACGCCTTGGACAGCACCGGCGCGGCATCGTCCAGCGTGCGCGCCCACAGATAATCCTTCAGCACCGGCAGCGGCGTGTCGCCGATCAGCTTGGCCGAGGCCGTGATCGCGCTCGGCTGGGCGACGATATATTTCGCCTTTCCGTCCAGCCCGGCGGTGCCGAGGAAAGCCGTCCAGTCGATCCCGGGCGCCTTGCTGTCGAAGTCGGCGCGCGGCCAAGGATTATAGGTCTTGTCCGAATCGCGATTCTCGATGCGCGTCCACTGCACCGCGGCGACCTTGCTCTCGAAATCGACGATCGCCTGCGCGCGCGCGGCGCCGTTCGGCTCGCCGGCCAGCGTGAACAAACGGGTGAGATAGGTGACGTAGGCGGCGCGCGCCTCGGCCAGCTTGGCATCGCCCGTCTTCAGATAATAATCGCGGTCCGGCAGGCCGAGGCCGCTCTGGCCGACCTGCACGATCATCGCATCGGGATTCTTGTCGTCGATCGACACACCGGCGGCGATCGGGCCGGAGATGCCGTCGCGCAGCGATTCGCCCAGCGCCTTGGCGAAGGCGGCGCGCGTCGTCACCGCCTTGATCGCATCGAGCTGCGGCTTGACCGGCGCGAAGCCCTTATTCTCGACCGCGTCGGCATCCATGAAGCTGGCATAGAGATCGCCGATCTTCGATCCCGGCTGCTTGGCCGCCACCTCGATGATGCCGCGCATCCGCTCGTTCGAAAGATCCTCCAGCACGTTGAACATGCCGAAGCTCGATCGATCCTGCGGAATCGGCGTGGTCTTCGCCCACTTGCCGTTGGCGAAATCGTAGAAATCGTCGCCCGGCGCGACCGTGCGATCCATGCCCGCCGTGTCGAAGCCGTAGGTGCCGATCTGCGGCTTGTTCGCGCTGGCCGGCGCGACCGGGCCGACGGCGGCCCCAGTCACGGCCTTGGTCGCGGTCTTGGATGCGGTGGCGGCGAACGCGCCGCCGGCGATGGCGGTGGATGCCGCCAGCAGGATCAGGAAGGAGCGCATTGAAAAACCTCGGTGTATCATTGGAGCATGACACCGGGATAACAGCGGCGCGGGCGCTGTCAAATGTCGCGCGCGGCCCGCTCCAGCGCGCGCTGCCGCCACTTATGCACCACCCAGCCGCGCCACAGGAAGGCGGCCAGCAGATAGCCGACCGCCGCCGAGACGATCGCGATCACCAGCAGCCCCAGCGCGGTCGCGGGCCCGACTTCCGAGACGACCCATTGCAGCCAGCCGATCGCCTTGGCATCGACCAGCGCCTCGCCCGCGACCACCGCGTTCATGTGCAGGAGCCGGCTGCCGATCCAATAGGCCAGCAGCCAGATCGGCGGCGTCGTCAGCGGGTTCGTC